>JAFDHB010000269.1 GCA_019308985.1 Deltaproteobacteria bacterium
CCTTGGTCTGGTAGGGGAAAGCGGATGCGGCAAGACCACAGCCGGTCGATGCATATTGCGATTGATCGAACCGACCGCGGGAGATGTGCTCTTTCGCAGCAAAAAGTTGGCCGACCCCGGCCAAGAATACAGGGAAATAAACATTACCACCGCTACGCCCAAGTTGCTTAAATCGCTGCGGGGTGAAATGCAAATTATCTTTCAGGATCCTTATTCTTCTCTGGACCCACGCATGAACGTGGGCGCATTTATCGCCGAACCGCTGGTGGTTCATGGGATGGTCAGAAGACAAGATCGGGAAAGCCGCGTCGTCGAGTTGCTTGAGGCAGTCGGTCTTAAGGCCGATCATATGAAGCGCTATCCTCATGAGTTCAGCGGCGGACAGCGCCAGAGGATTGGGATCGCCCGGGCTCTTGCTCTCGGCCCCCGACTGATCGTGGCCGACGAACCGGTTTCTGCCTTGGATGTGTCCATCCAGGCCCAGGTAATTAATCTACTTGAGGATCTACAGAAGAATTTTGGCTTGACATATCTATTTATCGCCCATGACCTATCGGTGGTTAGACACATCAGCAGCCGGGTGGCTGTCATGTACCTGGGCAAAATCGTGGAGTTGGCTGACACGGAGCAATTGTTCTCAAATCCAAGACACCCGTATACCGAAGCATTGATATCGGCGGTACCCGTACCGGATCCCGATTACAGTGCTAAGCAAATTATCCTGGAAGGGGACGTTCCCAGTCCGCTCAATCCTCCGCCTGGTTGCTACTTCCACCCGCGCTGTCGATATGCCCAAGAAACATGCCGCAAGCAGACACCCGTTCATCGGCAGTTAAGCGGTGGTCATTTTGTTATGTGTCACTTGACAGAGGAATTGGACCTCCAACCGGTTTGGCAGGGTTGAATGCTGATGTCCAGAATTCTCATAACGATAACGGAGAAATAATAGTGGGCCTGTTTCCGTGTCAAGGAAGAAATCCCGGCCATGTCGTCCCCCCAACCTTGTCTGTCGTTGATGAACAGGGCAAAGACCAGCGGACTTTTTCATGGGAGTAGGAAATCCAAGGCCATTGCTTGGGGTCGCGAGGAGCGATGGAGCGCGAGGCCAAGTGAAGCTCCCCGTGCTTCCCTACGGATCATCCTGGCGAAGGCAAGTGAATTACATTCCTGCTTCCCTTCCGTCTTTCTTCTTTCCTACTTGAGATAATCACCTCCCTAGTGTCTTTCTTCCCCATCTATGCCGAGACCTCTTTGGAAGGGGCACGGTCACCGTCCGTCAGGATCCCCCTCCGAACCAGGTCTTCCGCCACATAATCCAGGCCCAGCCTGTCCAGGCTCTCCTTCGTGGGGATACCCTCCTTATTCCAGCCCTTGAACCGGTAGTACTCGTCCAGGAGCTTGGCCTCCAGCTCGGGGAATCTCTTCCGCCAATGGTCTTCGGGAGGTTTTTCGTCCTTCCTCCTCAGGCCTCTTTGCACGTTAATGGCCCTGAGCAGATTGCGGTTCCTCCTGGCAATCTCCCAGAGTCCTTCCTCGTCCACATCCATTCCTGTCCCCGCGGAGACAAACTTGGGGAGATTGTGTATGTGATAGGGAGGCTTCAGAGGAAATGATGACAGGCCTGTGCACAGGCCAAGGGAATCGTCCAGGTAATGCATGGTCTCCTGCCAGTCAACCAGGTCGCAGATCAAATCAATGGACGGCCAGAACGGGAGCCTTTTGTTCTCTTCTCCCCATTCCAAAATGAACTGCCTAAACTTTTCTCCGGCTCCATCAGGGACCTGGATCCAATCCTTCACAAAATCCTCTTTGAGCTCCTTGGTAGGAAAAGGCGCTTGAGGGACCTGCCCTTGGATTTGAGTAATATTCCCCTTCTCGCCCGTGGCATACATGAGGTAGTAAATGGGATTCAGGGTTCCTAGCTTGATGACCATTTGCTCATGTCTCTTTGTCGTGTTATGGTCATAGGCTTCTGCCCCCTTGCCGATTTCCCGGGCCGCCCAATAGACCCCCTTAGCCAGGGTATCTCCGATTCCTTCTCGCCGAACGATCTTCTCAAGGAGGTAAAAAAACCTCTCATCGTTGGTGAGTGGAAATTCGGGCAGGTCCTGATCAGTCAAAATGCCCGCCTCATAGAGCTCCACGGCAAAGGCCATGACCTGGGGCGTGGTATACCCGTCCACACCGTACTCCTGGGCGAGGCCGGCGATCTTGAAACCGAAATCCAGATCATCTACCATGGCCCCCATGACATAGGTGAGCTTGGAATAGCATTTCATCATGTATCTCGGAACACCCAGTGCCGGATAGGTAACGATCGCCCCGCATTTCATGGGACAGTTGTGACAGCTGATCAGCCGCTCCACCGCATTCTCCTGGGTCTTGCTCCACTGCTCTTCAACCTCCTTGGTCCAGAAATCCTTTCTCCGGTGGCGGGCATTTCCCCAGGCAAAACTGGCGGTGTGCCACTGTTCGTCATGGATCGCCATCTCCTGGAATCCCAACGCACCGAAGGCGAAAGGGACTCCCTTGACAGGATTCTCCTGTCGATACTGTATGTATTTCAACACTTCATTACATAGCTGGAAGAACTCTTCCGGCCTGGCAACACTGATATCTTTTGTCCCGCGGACGGCTATCGCCTTCAGCCCCTTGTCCCCCATAACGGCGCCCACTCCCAAACGACTGGCACTGGACCTCTCGTGCTCGATCGATGCATAGTAGACCCTGTTCTCACCCGCAAGACCTATCGCCGCAACCCGGGCCTTGGGCTCCTCCAGCTCCTCCTTGATCAATTCCGCCGTCTCAAGGGCCCCCTTCCCATGGAGATGGCGCGCATCACGTATCTCCACCTTGTCATTGTTGATCCACAAATAGACCAGATCCGGAGACTTGCCCCGAATAATCACCTTGTCATAGCCGGCATACTTCAATTCCGGGGCAAAAAACCCCCCCATCATCGAGTAGGCCATAAACAGGGTCTGAGGAGAAAAGGTGGATACGATCGTGCGATTGGCACCGATGGCAGGCGTTGCGCCCAAAAGACCGGTGCTGAAGATAAGAAGATTGTCAGGAGAAAAAGGCTCCACTTCAGGAGGAACCCTGTCCCACAGTATCTTGGCATTCGTACCAAGACCCCCAAGGTGGAGCTCCGTCAATGTCGGGGCCGTTTCCACCCTCTCAATACTCCCCTTGGATAAATCAATTTCGAGATTAAATCCTGTCTCTGCGTACCTCAATTCCCTGGCTCCCCAAGAGGATGCCTCGCCTTTCCTGCTATCGGACGGCAAGCACGCCCTTGATAGATTTCACATACTAATCCAA
>JAFDHB010000078.1 GCA_019308985.1 Deltaproteobacteria bacterium
TAGAAGAATGGGAAAAAGGGTCAAGGAAAGTGGCGTTCTTCAAGGATCTATCCAGTGCCCTCAGGGAGGCTGATTTGGTGATCGAGGCCGTACCCGAGGATCTTGACCTGAAACGCAAAATCTTTGAGCAGATGGACAGATTCGCGCCTAGACACTCCATTCTTGCGACCAACAGCTCCTCCATACCCATCTCGAGGATCGAGACTGTTACAGGGAGGCCTGAATTGTGCCTGAACATCCATTTCTACTCCCTTGCAATGGGGGTCAACATGGCCGACGTGATGGGTGGAAAATACACTTCAAGAGAAACTCTTGAGAAGGCAAAGACATGGTTGCGTTCCATGGGCTGTGTCCCGCTACCTGTCAAGAAAGAGATAAAGGGCTTTTGTTTCAACCGTATCTGGAGGGCAATCAAACGGGAGGCCCTGTACATGTGGGCAGGCGGGTTCGTGGATTTCAGGGATATTGACAGGGCTTGGATGATCGCCTACGGGACTCCCCAGGGGCCCTTCGGCATGATGGACAGGGTGGGGCTTGATGTGGTCTACGACATCGAGATGAGCTATTACCGGGAGACCGGGGACCCGAAAGACCATCCACCGCAAGCGCTCAAGGACATGGTGGACCGAAAAAAGCTTGGCATAAAGACAGGAGAGGGTTTCTATTCCTATCCTGGTCCGGAGTACAGGAGTCCTGGATTTATGCGCGGGTAGGATATCTCATCTTGGATGGTCAGGATAGAATGGGGGATGAAGTGTTATTAGAAGTCATCTCGAGAAATGCCCTTGAAAACAACCTCTTCTTCTTGATATAATTTACAAAAAACAAGGAGATAGAGGCCTTGAAGAAAATCATCATCTACGCTGTCTTGCTACTATTCATGGCAATGGGGACATCAAGCTGTGGGTACCTGATCGTAGCCGGGGCAGGGGCCGCAGGAGGGTATATGCTGAAGGACAAAGGCTACAAGGTCCAGAGCCCGGTGAAAAAGGAAAAACAGGAAGAAAAAGATCAGAAATAACACTTCCCTCCGCCTTTGGCTGTGAGGAGGCGCACTCCAAGCCTGATATTTCGACAGGGAGGAATATCATTGAGATCTCCAGCAGCGCGTTTGTCAATGGAGGGGTGACATCAACTCCTCCCCACTCATTCTCGCTCTTGACTAGATCCTCTTTTCCATCACGGCCCTCGCCGCCTCCAGGATCCCTTGAGGGAACCCTACCACATTGTATATGACCAGGAATCCGAGGACCCAGACCACGACAAGGGACAGGACCCAGAGGATGAATCCATATTTCAGGAAATCCATGGGATGGATCATCTTTTCCCCCGTGTCCGGGTAGACTCCCAGCCCGTAAACAATGGCGTTATTGGGTGTCCCCACTATCAGGAAGTGGGCAAAGGATGTGGCGAAGGCAACGGCCAGGCCTACGGCCCAAGGTTCCCCTTCCACCCCGGTCATTATGCCCATGGGGATGACGATGGGCCCCAGCAGGGCGGTGGTGCCCGCGTCAGACATGAAGTTGGTCATCAGGCCGGACAGGCCGGAGAGCCCTATCCAGAGGCCGAGACCCTGGCTCATCCCCACGAACCCGAGGATTTTCAGGAAGGTCTGTGCCAGCCACAGGGCGGCCCCACTCTCCTTCAGGAGAGCACCGAGCGTCAATGCCCCGCAATACATGAACCAGGCATCCCAGGAAATGCCTGCCAGGATCTTTCTCCACTCAGTGGTCCTGAATAGGACAGGGATGAGAAGCGCCAGGAGGGAAGGACCTCCCAGTCCGAGTTCCTCTCCCCCCGCAATCCAAAGCAGGAGGATGAGCAGGAGCATTCCGAAGGTGATGTATTCCGGGTAGGTCATCTTGCCCATCCTGGCGGTCTCTTCCTTTATGGCAACGAGACCCGGGGTCAAGTCCTTTGTCTTGATCTTTCTGCCGAAAAGGGCCAGCATGTAAACGGCTACAATGATCCCGAGGACGGGAACCATGGGCATCCCGTATTTCATCCATGTGAAGAAATCCATGGGGACATCGTATTCGCTCCAAAACCCCATCATAATCACGTTACGGCCACCTGCCGCGGGCGATCCAACCCCACCCACGTTGAGGGCATAGCAAAGGGTGAACAGCAAGAATTTCGCCAGGGCCGGATCATGCTCCACCCTCCCTCCTCTGCTGTTTGCGGAGACGGCGCCGAAATAGACCGCCGCCATCACCGGGGTCATGAACGCACACATGGCATGGGCTGAGATGAATGACCCCACTACGGCCATGCTTACGGACAAGACGAAGACCGGGACCAAAAAGCCCCTGGTCCACCCCAACAGCCAACTGGCAAGCCGTTTGTGGAGTCCCACGTCCACTACCGCCACCCCCATGGCCAGCACGCCCAACAGGAACATGGGGGCGTCACCCGCGAAGGTCTTACCGATCATCCCACGGGGAAGCAGGTGAAGGAAATATGCCAGAATGGGCATCAGTATCCCTGTAAGGCCGATCGGGATGGCCTCGGTGGCGAAAAAGATGACGGCCATGGGTATGATTCCTAACACGATCATTGTCTTGCGGGCCGCCTCGGCGGTAGTGTGGGCCACGCCCCAGTCGTTCATTTTTTCAGCAAAGCCGTATTTTTCCACCACCTCGACTACGGAGTCCGGTATGGGTAGGATAAAGCCTATCAAGACAAAAACAGCTACACCCGCACTCAGCCATAGCGTTCTATCGGACAACACGCTGCCTCCACCCGTATGGTGTTCCATCTCATGGTCCATGTGAAAAGCCCTCCTTCATCCGTGACCCCCAGCCCATATCAACAGGGGCATTGTTTATCCCAACATGGGTTCGTGCAAAGATTCACAAAGTAGTCCATAAAAAATCAACCGCTGAGGGTTGACCTAAACGCAACTCGAGCTACGTAAAGGTCAAGAGGCTGTTTCTTGAATACGTTACATATTTGAACCTGGTCGCAAGGCATAATATCAGGGATATCAACATCCACCGATCCTTATTCCTCCTTCAAAACAGAGCGGGGCGAAGATATGATCTGCTTCACTTTTGCCTCTCGGATTCGCTCTTCCTGCTCGGCCTTTCTCTCGTAAGCCCTCTCGATCTTGGAGACAAGCTCCTCGGTGCTGCAGGGTTTCATGAGATAATCATAGGCGCCAAGCTTCATCCCTTCGATGGCCGTCTCCACGGTCCCATGGCCCGTAAGCATAATTACCTCGGTGAGCGGCTTTATCCTCTTGATCTCACGCAAAGTAGCCACTCCATCCATGCCTGGCATGAGAACATCCAGGATGACAACGTCAAAGTTGTAGTGCTCGATCTTCTCCACGGCTTCCTCTCCGCTGAGCACGGTTGTCACATCATATCCGCGAATGGTCAAGCGTTCGGACAGGGTATCGAGAAATTCCTTCTCGTCATCCACAAGCAGTACACGGATTCTCATATTCGGGCCTCCTTGGAAATCCCCTCAACCGGCTGGATCAGGGGAGGTTTTCTTTAGGGACGATGATCACAAGCTCTTCTGCCCCCGTGTCAGTCTTTAAATCGGCACCCAGCGCGGTGAGTATGGCCTTTTCCCCCTTGCCTGGAAAGCCCTTGGAAAGAATTTCTCCCAGGGCTTGAAGCCGACTCATCTTGAGCTGCGCGCCTTGCTGTGTCTCCTCGGCCGTGAGCCCGATCCGCTTGCCATCTCCCGCTGCGTCCATGGCGAAGCGGACACAAAGCCAAACAAGGTTTTTCAGAAGAAAAGGGTTTGTCTTGATCACTACAGGGCGCGGAGGAGGCAAGAATTCCAGCCCTATGCCCCGCATAGAGGCTGATCTGCGGCTGAGAGCGACCATGAGCTTCAGGGTTGCGCCCAGGTCCACCTGCTTCACCTGCTCGTCGACGCTGTGGGCAAGCAGATTCAAGTCCTTGACAATCCCATCCGCCCTGTGTATCTGCGCAGTGATCTTCTCGGCCAGGGACTTAAAGCGTTCACCTTCCAGCGGCCGTCCTCGCTCCGCCATCTCACAAAAGTCCTTCAGGAGGCCTGCGGATTCGTTGACAATCGCCAATGCGTTCTTGAGTTCATGGGAGATGGAGGCGGTCGCCTGCCCGAAAAATTTCAAGCCTTCATGACAAAGGATGTCCCACTTATGTTCCAATTCAACCTCCTTGCTCTTCCAGGACCTGCTTCATTTTTTGGATCAGGACCTGGATATCCACCGGTTTTACGAGGTAATACTTGGCTCCTGCCTCCGCCGAGCCCATTCTGTAATCGTTTTCAGAGCCGTGGCCGGTCATGAAGATGAACTTCATCTTGGGAAATTTTTTCTTCAACATCTTTTCAAGCTCGATCCCGCTAATCTTGGGCATCTTCACGTCTATGACCGCCACATCGTAGGTCCCGCGTTCAGCCATTCGCAGGGCCTCCTCTCCGCTCACGGCCCAATCTGCACCTATCCCTCGAAGAGAGAGACGTTCCGCCAGGGTGGAGACCAGCTCCTTCTCATCATCAACTAGGAGTACTTGCATGGTTTTCCTTCTGTTTTTCTTTCATCCGACGGGGTAAGGTAACGGTAAAGGTTGTTCCTTTTCCAACTTGACTCTCTACGCTGATCTTCCCCCCGATCTCCTGCACGAGACCGTAGGTGATGGAAAGGCCGAGGCCCGTGCCTCCACGCTTGGTCCTCGTTGAGAAAAATGGCTCGAAGATGTGCTTGAGGTCTTGCTCCGGAATGCCGCACCCGTCATCAGCAACAGTAACTGAAACGAATCCGTCCCGCAGAGGGCTCACCTTCACATCCAAGTGCCCGCCGTCGCTCATGGCCGTGAAAGCGTTGTTGAACAGGTTGAGGAAGATCTCTTGGAGTTTGCCTCGGTCGCTCTTGATCTCAGGTAGATCCGGGGATACCTCTACCGAGACATGAATGGACCTGTATTCCGCCTCCTTCATCAAGAAGCCCAGTACCTCATGGATGAGTTGCCCCAGATTGACGCTTTCAATGCTTACCTCCATGTGCCGCGCAAAGCTGAGCAGTCGCTTGGTGATCCTGGCGCATCGGTCAACGGCCTGGAGAATCGAGTCCACCAGCCCCATCAATTTTTCCTCTTTGCCCTGTCCCTTTTCAAGCTCAAGGAGGTCTTTCAGCAGTCCGGCCTTTTCATTTATGATGGCGAGGGGGTTGTTGATCTCATGGGCCACTCCGGCCGCCAATCGCCCGATTGAGGCCATCTTGCTGGCGTACTCGACCTCGTGCAAGGCCATGAGTCGCCTCTGGTCCGCCAGATAGATCCTGTTTACCAAATAAGTGGTTCCGCCCAGGATCAGGACCAGGATGGCGAATATGCTGGCGCCTAGGAACCAGGTAAGCTGCATCCGGGTCTTCTCCCAAGGCTTCATCAGATCTTTTTTTTGCTTGATCACCATGAGGATGAAAGGCGAATTCGGAATGTAACGGTACCCCACGATAAGGGGGACCCCTCTTGGATCCGTCGTTTCGTACACGCGGGTTTTAGGGGAGTACTCTGGCACTAGCAGGGAAAGCCTTTCCAGTACCCCGCCATGGTAAAGAGAAGGGGTCTGAAGTATGCCCTCCCGGTTTATGAGAAAGGCATCACCCTTGCCCGCCATTTCCAGGCCGGAGAGCAATTCATTGAACTTTTCCGTATCCAGGGTCGCCCTGACCACGTAGAAGAGCCCGCTCGGCAGTTTTCTCTTAACGGAAATGACCAGGTGAGGAATACCCCGGTATCCCAAAAACACCTCGCTGACGTAAATACCCCTGGCTAATACCTCTTTATACCACTCCTGGTCGCTGTAGTTTCTATCCTCGAGATCATAGGGCCCAGCGTAGGATCTCTGATTGCCCATGGGGTCTATGACTCCGAGGTCAAGGAAACCCCCGAAGGCCTTCTTGAGGTTTTCCAGGATTGAGGCGAGCCTCGCATGGTCATTCAGCTCCTCAAAGGGATTCTCATGGGCGACGAAGCTGAGTGCAGCTCTCCGCTCCTCAAGAAAATAGGTGATCGTTCGGCGGGTATTAGAGACGAGCCTGGCTGTGCGGAAAAGGATCTCCGACTCCGTGGCCTCCTTCGACAACCTGTAATCCACGAGGCCCATAAAAAGCAGAGGGGCAAGGACTACAATCGTGGTGAGGAGGACCGTCATCACCCATATACGGCGGAAGTTGAAAAGGTGCCTGCCCGTCCCCACTTCGGGGTGATGCCAAAACCGTGGTTTCAGGTGTTCTATAACTGACATAAGCGGATGTATGCAGGGAAATAGACTCCGGGGCCTAGGCTTACCCTGCTATTCTTCCTCTTCGCGGTCCAGGATTTCTCTTGCCGTTTCAAACTCCCCCGCTTCTGCAAAGGCCGCCGCTGCCATGGGGCCTTCCACTTTGCTCCTGTAAGCCCGCTTGATGGTATTGACAAGTTTTTCGATATCCACCGGCTTTTGCAGATATTCAAAGGCCCCCAGCCGACGGGCCTCCTTCTCGTCCTTTTCCGTGCCGTGACCTGTGAGGATGATGACCTGCACACTGGGATAGGCCTCCCTCACTCGGCGCAGTACCTCTATACCATCTATACCCGGCATCCTCAAGTCCAAGACCATCACATCGGGGACCTGATCGTTTACGATTTTGAGGGCCTGCTCCCCGTTCAGGGCTACGTCTGAGCCGAGATCCCGCATCTGAATCCGCTCGGACAGCGCCTTGACGAACTCCTCTTCGTCGTCTACCAGTAGGACCTTGATCTCTTTCATTGCTTTGCTTCCCCCTAAGTAATATTTCACTCTGACCGGACATTTCCTTCGAGTACCCTATGCGGGGTCAAGAACGGGTCTTTTTCTTGCTGCTTTCTCCTTCCTTTTTTTCCTGGGAGATGACCTCTTTTCGGCGATGAACTCCATGGCGATCTCAGGTTCGCCCGCCTCAGCAAATGTCGTGGCCGCCATCATCTTTTGAAAGCGCCCGGGGAGTGATTCTCTTGCCTTTTCCTTCGCCCTCTTTTCTCTGCATGCCTCCCGGACCCGCAGAACCAGAGAATCCAGGTTAAGGGGTAAAAGGAAATCGTCAAAAGCACCAAGTTTCATTCCCTCTATGGAAAGGGAAAGATCTTCGGACCCGTTCAACAGGATGACCTCTGCAAGGGGCCGGATCTTTTTGATTCTTCTTAGAAGGTCCATGGCTTGTCGCCCCGGCCTCTTCACACCCAGCAGGACGACGTCCACATTGCGGCTTTCGAGGATCCTCTTTGCCTCGGCCTGTGTTTCCGCCTCCAAAATTTTGCAGTCCTGGAGCCGCAGACGTTCACGCAGACTCCGGCGTAAGAGAGGTTCCGTTTCGATAATCAGTAAAGTGGCATCCTCCATTCATCCGACCATATGATCATCCAGACTCAGACCCTGGCCACCACATAAAAGACGCGGACGCCCTTTAGTCCCACCGCCTCCAAGAAACTATCGAGCCTTTCGGGCCTTCTGGAGAGCGCCTCCCCGGCCATGATGCTTGAGGCCGTGTCAAATTCCCCCGCTTCGGCAAAGCTGATCGCCACAAAGGCCTTTTGCAGCTTTTCAAACCACTTCATGATCTCCTCCTTTACGCAGGTTACCTTTTGTTAGAGCAAGACCCGTGCCGAAAAATTTCAACTGCAATTCCAATTGGTTGCGGTGAGGCAATAATGAAGGAAGCAAGTTGGGACGTATTGAGACACATGCTTGTTTTATCTTGAAACATTATGAGCCATTTTTGCTTCCTTTATCTTTTGAATCAGTTCGTCAACGTCCACCGGCTTCATCAGGTAGTCAAAGGCTCCTAGATGCATCCCCTCGATACCTTCTTTGCTGGTCCCCTTTCCCGTCAGGAGGATAACAGGCACCCTCGGTTCCTTCAGCTTCATTCTTTGAAGGACCTCCAACCCTCCCAGTCCGGGCATGAGTACATCCAGTACCACTACGTCGGGCGGGTCCATCTCCAAAAGCCGAAGGCCCTCTTCCCCGTCAAGGGCGGTCTGTGCCTCAATTCCCCTCAACCTGAGTCTTTGGGCCAGGGTCAAGAGGAATTCTTCCTCGTCGTCTACCACCAGTACTTTCAAGAGCCTCTTCCTCCCTCCTTATATAGGATTTCTCCTGCATGGAGTGACCCCTTGCAGAACCTCTCCAGGGCCGCTTCATAGGGACCAATCACTGAGTCCAGGACTTCCACCCGCTTCCATCTCAAATACTGGTAGTACTCTTCCTCAATTCCACCGCACATGACCACCTGGGCCTCCTCCGTCAAGATCAGGTGGCAGAGTTGTTCCGCAGAGGCCTGAGGGAGAACCACCGTCTTCTCATGGATCCTCTCTTTGTTTTCATCCAAAGAGACGATGAGCACCTCTGTTGCCAGGTCGAATCGGGGCGCCACATCGTTGCCATATAGGGGAATAAGGAGCTTTTTGCTCATGTTTGACTAATCCTATTTCTCCAAGGCTCCGCCAAACTCATCCTGAGGCCGAGACAGGCACGCGGCCTTTTCAACCAATCCCGTGTTGCTTCATTTTTCTCCAGAGCGTGCTTCTCCCCCAGCCCAGCAGAGAAGCAGCCTTGTTGCGCCGACCCCTTGCCTTGAGCAGGGCATCCATGATCATCCTCTTCTCCATTGACGCCCACGTCTGTCCAGGGTCCTCTCCCACTCCTTGGCCCAGAGAAGAAACAAAAGGGCCTGAATCCATTTCCTCACCGCTTGAAGGTGAGGTGGGGGAGGGTGCCGTCTCAGTCAAGTAGGCCGGGAGGTGCCTCGGGAGAATCACGGTGCCCTGGCAAATATTTACTGCGTACTCGACCACATTCTTCAATTCCCGCACGTTACCAGGATAGGAGTAACCCGTGAGGAGCTCAAGAGACTTGCTGGAGAATCCCTTGATCTTTTTCCCAAATTGGGCTGCAAAGGCGTTCAAGAAATGGTCCAGGAGCAGTCGCACATCCTCTCCCCGCTCCCTCAACGGGGGCAGGTGGACCCGGACCACATTGAGTCTGAAAAGGAGATCTTCCCTGAACTTTCCCTCTTTAACCATCCTCTCCAGGTCGCGATTCGTGGCTGCAATCACCCTGACATTGGCCCGGAAACCTCTTGTGCTGCCGAGTGGATATACGATCTTATCATCCAAAAAGGTGAGCAGTTTCACCTGGAGTGCCAAAGGCAGGTCACCAATCTCCGTGAGATAAAGGGTACCGTTGTGAGCCATCCGAAATCGTCCAGGCCTACTTTCGGTCGCCCCGGTAAATGCCCCTTTCTGGTGTCCAAAGAGCTCAGACTCCAACAGGGTCTCGGGCAATGCCCCGCAATTGACCTTTACAAAGGGCCCCTTGGCCCTATCAGAAGAGCGATGTATCTCTTCCGCTACCAGGTCCTTGCCGGTGCCCGTTTCTCCGGTAATAAGAACCGAGGAGTCGCTCTGGGCGAGAAGGGGGAGGAGATGAAAGATCTTCTCCATCTTGGGGCTTCTACCGATGATTTGGCCGAAGCTGTAAGCTTGGCCTTTCTTTTGGACCAATTCTTTGAGTGGTCGCAAGTCTTCCACGCTTTCCACGAAGCCGGTGACTACTCCATCTGGATCTCGCAAGGCCGCCACGGTGATTCGGATCGGAATAAGTTGGCGTTCCCGATTGATCATGTCGCTCTCCACACACCGGGAGTCGTATTCATCCCCCAATCCGCGCACAGGGCATCCTTGAATACAGGCCCTGATACGCAGGATGTGAGAACAGGGAGAACCTGTGGCCTCATCGCAGGAAAAACCCGTGAGTGCCTCCATAGCACGATTGAGAAACACGATTCTTTGCTTCAAGTCCAGGACGACTATGCCAAACGGGAGCTCGTCAAGAAGCCCGTCCAAGACAAAGGAGATGGAAAAAGGTTCTTTTGTCTCAGGCAAAACGCCCATTCTGGCCTCTACATTTTCGTTCAGCCCCGAGCCGAAACCGGCCGAGGTGCTGAAACATTTTGGAAAATTTTACCAAAAAATGAAACAACCGTAAACCTCCATATCTGGATGGAGTTCAGAGAAGGGGACGTCCCCTTCTCTGTGAACTCTTCCTTAACCCAAAATCCGCGATTGACGGTGTTTTGGCGATGAAACAAATTGAAAAACCTCGTTGGATCAGGTAGATATGAACTCGTAAGAAGTCTGAATATGCTCATTTCTGTCATTCCTGCCCCGCATCTCAAGTACGGGATAAACTCCGGCAGGAATCCAGTAATTCAAAGGCTTCTGGATGCCTTTGGATCGCGGTCCGGGGCATGCTTATCAAGTCCGGCATGACGGTTTTAGAACTTTTTGGGAAGCTATCAAACTTGATGATCTCGTAAAAAGTCGAAATTGGGATGGCAAAGTAGAAAGCTTCAAGTTCAAGGCGAGCGAATCTCGTGTGATGAGGCGTACTTAGCGTACGCCGCAATCATTTACCCCGTTAAATAACTCCAGATTCAGAGGCCGTTGCCCCAACGATGTTCTTAAGTGCTCCTAGACCTCTGATTCAGCGCCACCAGTACCCATTAAACGGGGCAGGGATGAAGCGCAACGCAGGAATTCGACTTTTTACGAAGCCATCAGGCTTTGAAACTGTAAGTCTATGGCATCCTGTAAACCATGGAATTGATGTTCATGCCTGCCCCCACAGACGCAAATACGGCTATGTCGCCGGAATGCAATCTATGGTTATCAAGCTTTCCTCTCTGCAAGAGATCAAACAGGGTGGGTAACGTGGCGACCGAACTGTTACCAAGCCAGGAAATCGTCATGGGCATGATGTGCGCAGGGATATCCTTGATATTGTACAACTTGAACAGTCTTTTCAGTATGGCCTCGTCCATCTTTTGGTTTGCCTGGTGTATGAGGACCTTCTTCACATCCGTCAAAGTTACCCCGGCCCTGTCAAGGCTTTGTTTTACCACCTCAGGGACCGTCTTTACAGCATACTTATATATATCGTGACCACGCATTTTGAGGAACAGTCTGCCACTATTGAGATTCGGGTTGTATGATTTGTCAATCCACAGCAGATAGGCTTCTTCAAAGGTATCGGATCTTGTCACATGAGCGAGGATTCCAGCATCCTCTTCCGTTGCTTCAACGAGGGCGGCCCCGGCTCCATCGGCATATATCATGCTGTCCATATCATGGGGATCCGAGAACCTTGACAGCGTCTCTGCGCCAATAACAAGAATCTTTTTGGCACCGCCTGACCTAATATAGTAATCGCTTAGCGTCATCCCGTGCAGCCAGCCGGCACAGCCGAAAGGAACATCAAAGGCTACGGTATAAGGATTTCTTATTCTCAGCTTGTGTTTCACCCGGGCGGCAATGGTTGGGACCATATCGGAACTCTTGCCGTCTACGCTCAAATCCCCTAAATTATGAGCGACTATGATGCAATCCAGGGTTTCCTTGTCTACACCTTGCAGCGCCTGTTTTGCAGCCTGGAAGGCGATATCGGATGTATTTAAGCCGTCCTCAAGATATCTCCTTTCATTTATGCATGTGATATCCTGGAACTGACTGATGATATCCTGATTGGACTTCTCAAGTCTTACCCCATCTGGTCCATAGAATTCATGGCGCAGAAAATGCTCGTTGGGTACCTTTAGGGTTGGAATATAGCAACCCGTGGCGGTTATTACGGAATTCGGCATGTTGAAACTGGTATACCTCCTTTAGGCTGGATGCAAAAAGGATTATGCAAAGGCCCCCTTTTTTTCGGCTTTGTCATCAAGAGTCCAATGCGGAACCCGCTTTGGAGACGGCGACATGGTTGCCTCACTCCGAAGCTTGATGAAACTTTCCAATTTTTCAAAGCTCTCACCCTCAAAAAATAGGCCCACTTGGTGTCGGGCCTTGGAAATCATAAAGGTGAAACACGAATTGGATAAACGAATTATATCATATCTAGGGGCTATAGTGTCAATGCATTAATCGCACCCTGGGTAACGGTGTCATTTCCCTTGTCAAATGGAAGAAAACTGGGACGGCGAGTCACTTATTAGAGGGCCAAAACCGGCCATGAAACACTAGGAAGTGCGCATTTTTCAAGGAGCTGAGAAAGGGGCTTTCTTCAAGTCGAAAGTCATTTCAACCGGATCCATGGACTGTTCCGATATTGAGGCCGTATTGAAGGACCACATAGACCAGGTACACCCCCAGGAGCCAAGCACCCTGGCTTTTCCTGAAAAAACCATCCTTGTCCTTGTGAATAAAGAACCTGAAGGAGTATAGGATCACCAGCATGGCAGGAAAATGAAAGAGATAGAAGTTCTCAGGGATCTCCAGGGGCCGTGCGGCTGCGGCAGCACCTATGACAAAGAAGCAGTTCAACACATCCGCACCGACAATGTTTCCCACGGTGATCTCGGGATGCCCTTTTCTGACAGAGGCTATCGCGGTCATCAGTTCCGGCACCGAGGTGCCGAAGGCCACCATTGTCGCCGCTATGACGTCTTGGGGCACGCCCAGCCTGAAGGCAATCTCGGATGCGCTGGGGACCAGGATCCTGGCACCTAGGACAACCATGAAGAGCCCGACCAGGAGCATGAGCCAGCACTTGGGAAGGCTCATAAGCTCAGATTCGTCCAAGGCTTCACCATCTAGCGCCAGGTCACCACCTTTTTTTGCCCAGAGATAGGTCATGTACATGTAGATACCCAGCAATGCCAGGAAAGAGAATCCGACCCCTCGACCCAGTACGGGGTCTCCTCTGACGGACAGGAGTATCAGGACCGAGAGGACAACCAGGAGAGTCGCCGCACCAACCTGGACCCACCCCGTTCGGTTAAGTATGTACTTGTTTACGGGTACCCGCGCCAAGATACAGGTCAAGCCGAAGATGAGGCCCGTATCCGCAATGATGGAGCCCACGCCATTGCCCAGGGCAAGCCCGGGGTCGCCCATCCATGCCGCCATGACGGAGACAACCGCCTCCGGGGTAGTAGTGCCAAGGGATATGATGGTTGCGCCTATCACGATCCTGGGCATCCCTGTCCGGCGTGAAAGATGGACCACTCCGTCGATCATCCAGTCCGCACCCTTTGACAGGACAAGGACGCAGGCGGCGATTACCACCAGCAAGGCCACGGTAGGGAGATCGGCTATGACGCCTTTGAGTACCGATTCATCCCCGATGAAACGAAAGATAGTATAAAGCATTCCGCCCTTTCCTCTGAACCCCCGTCTCTCCTATTTCAGCCGATTGTCTCATGCTCCTTCCCGGGCCGGCGAACAATATGTACTCTTCCATCATCTGAGCTGCCTGCTGAAATTTTCCCCTTATGCCACGAAATAGGCTCTTGTTCAAGAAAAATCTCTTAAGTTTCTCTGGATTTGGCCCCTGAGGAACCGTGGCTTTAAAGTGCCGAATCCCGCCATGGTGGTTACTCCCCAAGGAGGGAGAGGAGTTCTTCCCATGAGGAAATCCTAGGGACGTGGGTGCCGGGGTCTTCAGCGTAAGAATCAGCGCCCATGGGCATGCGGCTCAGCCTGCGGTCCTTTACATAGGTAGTCCAAACGGGCTGGAGTCCTGCCCTTTCAGCCCCTATTATATCCGGCACCGGATCATCCCCAACATAGAGGGTTTCACCAGGCGCTACGCCGAAACACGAGACGAGGGTCTCGTATACCCTGGGATGTGGCTTGCGGAAACCCATTTCTCCTGATATGAGAATGACTTCAAACAATGGGGTCAAACCCAGTAGATCCAGGATCTTCCTGGCAGCCGGGGCATGGGTGAAATTGGATAAGAGACCGAGGGGATAATCTCTTTTGAGGCTCTGAAGCATTTCCAAGGTCCCGGGGACGAGGTGGCAGTGGGGAAAAAAGGCAGAAAAGTAAGCATCGACCGCCCTGCCGATAACCGGATCGTCAGGCCCCACGCTGTAACCCAGCTTTTGCAACGCGGCGCTTATCCAAAAGCGGTTATGGGTCTCTATACCCGTCCTCTGGCATTCTTCAAAGAATTCCAGGACAGTCTCCCCATATGTCCGGCCAAAGGCATCCTCCTCCAGAGAGAGACCGTTTCCCCGTAAGCTCCTGATAAGATTATCCATGGCCTCGCCAAGGGTATTGTTGTCGGAAAATATCAGGGTGTTGAAGAGGTCAAACCCTATGGCACTAATATTGTTCATATGTCTTGCTCCCTTGCGTCTTTGATTGCTCCACCCGAGTGATTTTCAGTCTGAACATGCAGCGGCTAGAGCAGAGGTATATTGCTAGAAGATGCATTTCCTCCAGGAGGAAACACCCTTCGTGAGCGAAGAAATCCTACATAACATACTGGTCCCCATGACGCAAATTTGACGGCTTCCTAAGAAGTCCCAAAACCGTCATGTCGGACTTTTTGCGGAAAAGAGTTACGCAGGGACTTCAATGAAGGACAGAGCAAAGGGGCTTAATGTGAGCATAGCTTCTGTCTATTATCATTTCAAAAACAAAGAACACATACTTTTCAACATAATCGAGTCAGCCGGCAATGACTTCTTGATCGCTGTAAGGAAGGCTCAAGAGGCCTCGGATGACCCTCTGGAACAGTTGCAGGGTATGTTGATTTCCCTTGTCCTCCTGACAAAAGAGAAAAGAAACAGGGTTAAGGTATACGTGGAGGAGCAACATAATCTTTCGAAAAGGCTTTTGAACGTCATATATAAACAGCATCGAGAGATATATGATTGTTATGCAGAGCAATCGAGAAGGGTCCATAGGGCGTATGGGAATTCCGTTGAGTCGGTTTCTGTCACCACCTTCGCTATCTTTGGTATGATGAACTGGTCCTACCGTTGGTACAAAGAAGAGGGGAAGCTGACCATCCAAGAGGTAGCTAAGAGACTCGCAAATATGCTATTCTATGGCATCCTAAGTAAGGATAAACGGCTGGCGTCTCCCCGAAAAGGCATCGGTCAGGGATATCGTAAGGGCTGTCGGCGTTTCCAACTCCACGGTCTACATCTATTTCAAGAACAAGGATGAAATCCTCCACGAAATTATCGATCATATAGGCTCGATCCTTTTGAAAGAGCTTCGCTCGGCGATAGACAGGCAAAACGATCCTGTCAACTGTCTCGGAGAAATGATCTTCAGGCAGGTATGCCTCATGAAAGAGAAACCGAAGGAAATAAAGATCTACCTTGAGGAGCAATACCAGCTACCCCCAAGGTTAAGGCGAAGGGCCCTAAAGCAGCACCGCCAGATCTTTGATGTCTATTACGACAAGGTTTGTGAACTGAAAGAACAGGGCCTGCTCCGCAAGCTGGACAGTACGGTCGCAACGTCCGGAATCTTTGCCATGATGAACTGGGCCTATCGCTGGTTCAGAGACGGGGGCAGGCTTTCTATTGAAGATGTCGCCAGGGAGATCATATCCCTCTTTTTTCCCGGCATTTTCAAGCAAGGCGTCCTACCTGATGGAGGCAAGTTGGTGTTGGACGAATACATCCCCAGAAATAAGTAGACGGAAGAATTATTGTTCGGAAATAGTAAGCGGTGGTAAATGGAGAAGAAACAACTAGTCAAGGAAGTCGTTGAAAACATCGCAATCCTTAAGATCAACCGCCCCGACCAGGCAAATGCCTTGAATCGCGATCTTTTTTTGGGACTCAAGGCGGAACTGGATAATCTTGGGCGGGACCCTGGAATCAGGGTCGTGATCATCACCGGGGAAGGGGAGAAGGAAGACTCTGTGGTGGTTTGCCAAACTATAACCGCTATGAAACGAAAGACGGGAAGTATATCGCCGTTGGTTCTCTTGAAACCAAGTTCAGGAACGCTCTCCTGAAGAAGCTGGGCAGGGAGGATCTCATCGCCGATAGAGGAGGGATCACCTCATCGGATGTAGATGAAACTGCCGGTGAAGTGCACTCTTTCTTCCGGAAGACTTTTCTGACCAAGACCAGGGACCAATGGATGGAAGAGTTGGCGGATTGAACATCTGCGTAAGCCCGGCGAATACGCTCGAAGAGGCCTTGTCCCATCCCCAGACCCTGTTTCGAAAGATGGCTTGAGGGTCAAACACCCTTCAGCAGGAGATATCAAACAGATCGGCTCCCCTTTGAAATTTTCAGACATCTCTTTCGACGCAAACCGGATTCCGGCCCCGCGTCTTGGAGAGCACACGAGAGAGATATTGAGATCTCTGGGATATGGGGACAAGGAGATAGATGATTTGATAGCAAGGAACATCGTGAAGGAATGACGGGACACCTTAAGCTGAGCTACGGGAACACTTGTGGCCCCTAACCAATTTAAGAAGTGGGTCCAAGATTGATGGCTTCGTAAAAAGTCCAATTTCTGCGTTCCGTTTCATCCCTGCCCCGTTAAATGGGCATTTTCCGCATTGAATCAACCCGAATTTCGCAAGGGTTGGGGCAAAACTCGGAATTGCAAACCCTTTTTGATCTTTTCTATTCACCTTTTTAGTGAATTGTTTTTCAAGGGTAGGGGAGCCTTTAGGCC
>JAFDHB010000079.1 GCA_019308985.1 Deltaproteobacteria bacterium
AGGTATGTTCCGCTCCCGGGGCGATTTTCTATGATTCCCAACAAACTTAATGTTCGCAAAGCTTCTCTCAAAGAAGGTCGACTGACATCTAGCATTTTGGCAAATTCTCTCTCCCCCGGCAGTCTGCTGCCAGGTTTCAAATGCCCTGCGTCAATTAGATTCTGCAATTCAAGAATGATCTCTTCAGGAACGGATTTTTTTCGTATTTTCTTGACAGGAATGTTAGTCGAAGCGTTCATATTTCCTATGATGAGCCTCATTGTTTTGGACGAAATGACAAATATTCAGAACAAATGGGATAGATGGCCAGACCAAATATCCGCCTTTATAGATTTACGAGAATAGAATGTCAAGGTTTTTTCGATTGGATTACAAGAATACATAAAAAGGCTTATAAACCCTTGCTGGTGCTTGGGACAAGTAAGTTAACGAATCGGGGAAGAGACATAATTTTCCGATAGTTATTGGGATATCGAAAAACAGGCCTGTGACCGAGGATTTTCGTGGTTTGACTCGGATAAGTGTCCCTCCAGGGCCTTCTTCACAATCAGTGGTCACGACGCTCATACCATACCTTCAATTCTTAAGATCACTTTCTCCGAGGCGGCGTACGCCGGCCCATACATCCCAGCTATTGCCAGGAACGCCGCCACCAAAGTCACCGCCATAAAACATTTTCTCATTTTCTCCCTCCTCTGTCTTTTGACTCTAAGGACTTCCTGTAAGCAAGGGTGACAGGAAACTGGGCCAGAGCTATGACATCGTGATGGGTGGTGGGCTCGGTTTGGAACCATTATTGGGCAGGCTCATCGAAAGAGATGTTCCTGCCGGGAGAATAGGGACTAAGATCGTCAACATGATGCATAATTATCTGCATGATAGAAGGCCTGGGGGAAATCTAAAGGAATTTGTCAGTAGACATGCCAGCGAAGGGTTAAGAGTATATCTCAATGAAGTTGGTAAAGAGGTGTAGGTAAAGTCGGGATGGAAAGGAAATTTGAACCAAGAAAAATAGAAGAGAACAGGTATGAATTGGACGTTCGCGGTCTTGTTTGTCCATACCCTCAGCTCCTCGTTCTGAAGGCACTGAACAAGATCCCTTCAGGCAATTTGCTCGAGGTGATGATCGACAATCCCCCTTCGGTAAGAAATATCCCCGCAGCCCTGGAAGAGAACGGATGTAAAGTCGAGGGCATATCAAGCCTCAAGCGAACCGAGTGGAAGATAGTGATTCGAAACAAGAAACAAAAATATCTTCCAAGCCATAGGTGCCCCGGAATTTTCACCGAGCAGCTTGTGACACGACGCTACCAACAAGAAGGGCAAGGCTTTGAGGAACAGGTACCATGATCTCTACCCAGGCCTTGCCGGCGTATCCAAATCCATCCCCGGCCACTTTACGGGCTCCAGAGCCGTTTCAAGAGGTAGGCGGTTATTTTATGTAACGGCTGAACAATTCTTTCATGCCTTCGTACTCGGCCATAACCTTCTGCAAGGCCTTCTGTGTTGCGATACCATCCAGGGGACTGACGGGTCTCTTGGCGGACTCCGACCATTTCAAGAAATCAGGATCTTTTACAGTCTTCATAAACAAATCTCGCAGGTAACTTGCGCTATCCTCGGGGATACCCGGTGGACCGGCGACTACACGCCAGGCACTTATCACTTCATCCAGTAGAGGGTAGCCAGCCTCCGTAGCCGTAAGCACCTCTATTTCAGGTATCCTTCTTTCAGAACCCAAGAGCAGCACCGGAATAAAAGATTTCTTAAGAATAAACTTGCGCAATGAGCCATAGGTGAAAATCACAACTCCCCATCGCCCCTGAGAGCGGCGAGCATCGCCTCCTTGCTGCCTTTGTGTCCCGTTATATATTTGGCCTTGATTCCCAGCGCTTCCATGGTTATAGGGGCGGCTATTTCAGGACCAGTGAAACCGGTGAGAGGGATCCTGACGAATTCAGCTTGCTGTAGTTCCTTGAGGGCCTTGTATTTTGATTTTGCTGATACGGCAAGGACCATGGGCTCCTTGAGAATGGTGCCTATCCACGTCATCTTTCTCACATCGTAATTGGTCTTGAAAAACATTTGGGGAACATAGAGCCCCGGCATGGGAAAGATCCCGACGGTATACCCGTCAGGCTTGGAATTATAGATCATGCTTGCCGCTATCTGGGATGCGGAACCGGGTTTGTTGATAACAATCACGTGGAGTCTCTTGGGCAAGAACTTTTCCATATGCCTTGCCATTGCCCTGGAATAGGTGTCGAAACCGCCACCGGGCTTGTATCCTACGAACCATATGATGTTTTTCTCGGGAAAATCCTGAGCATAGGTCAACGTGATCAGGCCGGAACAGAAGAGCATTATCAGCAAACATGCTAATGGGGCAAGGGCGAGTTGTCTTTTCATGTGACTTACCTCCTTTCAGTGGCTTTGGGATTTAGTCGATACGGCGGCTATGGGTCATGCCCAGCCTTTCATTTGCGGTATCAGATCTTGTCGATCAAGAACAGATGGCGGAATGTGTAAAACCGAACTCAAATGCTTTGTAAGAGAAGGCCCCGGCCAACTGTCTGTCCCATAAGATTCGTTCTTTGACCTTGATGATCGGAGCCAATACTAGCACGGTGTCAGCTTGAATTCTATTTTTCCTCCTATGTCAGGGCTGTAAGGATATCTTTCAAGGGGTATATCCCTGGTAGAAAACATTATTTCACCATCCGTTCCCCTTTCTGCGATAATCCACTTGAGCCAATTCCTGTTGTCAATATCGGGGCAGTCTTCCCTGTAATATATGTTTTCCCTGGTTTCCCTCCTCATCAATGAGGCCTTCAAGGTCATTTCAGCGGAGAGCACCATGGTCTGAGCTTCCTTTGCCTTGATCAGTGTCCTGGTATCCTCGGCCTTTAGAAAGGGCAATTGTTCCTTCTTTAGCTTGAGAACCCGATCCAGGGCATTTTTCAATCTGGGTTCGCTCATGATGATCAGGACATCTACGGGAAAAAGGATTTTTTGAAGCTCATGTACGATGGTGTCGGGATCTACGCCTTTTTCTGTTTTTGTTGGGTTAAAGAAGTTTTCCCTCGTTAGTTCAATGTCGATTAATCGCACGTCTTTGAAATCGGTGCCACGGGCATGGGAGGCGGCACTTTCGCCGGCTCTGTAACCGGACCACGTGCAAGCAGCAATGGACCATCCTGTAAAAGGGTTTATTCCCAGGGTCCTTGCCATTCCCGAGGCAAACAGCCCGTTGATATTAGTCTTGCAATCTATGTCAGCATCGACGCCGAGCTTGTTTGACTCGTAAGCCGGTTGCCATTCAATGTTGTCCTTCAAGGGATCATATCCTTCATGGCGTCGGCATTTCTCGAACAAGACAGGCATCCACCCATGGCTCACCTGGAGGAGACGGAACTTTTCCCTTTCCTCTTCGGTCATGCTTTCCACGTCAATTGATATCGGGGCATTGCCTTTCAATGCTTCCTTGGCAGCAGAAACAACGATCTTGAACACTGGCGCGCGATCCTTTAAGACTGGGTCATAGGTCTCCATAAAGTGCAGGTCCTTAGCATTGATCCATTTTGCGCCCATTGCGGGCATGATCCCCGAGCCTTCTATTTCATGCCTTATCGGGCGAATATTAATATAATGAAACTCGGGATTCTTGATTCTTGCCCCTGCATCATAGGCCATGAATGGTCCGGTTCCCTGTAATTCGCATGCAAGATGATGTCCCCGGTAGCTTCCTGAATTGGTGGATAGAATAATGCTCTTGGCCCTGAGCAGGTAATTTCTTGCCCTTTTGACCCCAATACCTAATGCCCCGCATATATGCCCGTCAGCACTTTTGAGGAGATCATAGACATAAACATGGTTCAAGATGAGCACGTCTTTGGAAAGGGCCACCTTTCTTAAGACAGTCACTTCATCGGCAGCGGTTGCATTTTCCGGCCATAGATTCTTTATGTTCCTGGTGCCACGTGCTCTCGTCCACAGGTAGTTTCCCTGGCTTTTTCGAAAAGATATTCCGAATGACTCGAGATCCCTCAAACGGTCATAGGAGTTCTCGAATACGGATGAAACCATCTCCTGGTCAACGATCCATTCATTCCCCGTGGCGATATCAAGGATATACTTATCCAGATAATCGTCAGGGAGTAGTACCATCATGGCGCCTCCGGCAAAGTAAGAGTGCCCTGACTTTCCCGCAAAAGACTTGTCCACAAGTGTGACTGTTGATCCGCAATCAGCAGCCCTGATGGCAGCCCAAAGGCCCCCAAAGCCTCCACCTATGACAAGGACGTCAGACTTCACAACCTCCCATGAAGCTAAATCATGTTTCATTTCGAGCACTCCTTATTCTTGTCCATTACCATGCCATGGGCTTGGATTTCCTGAAAGGGTGTACGTCAATGGCTTTTACAGGGCAGGACAGCTCACAACTGAAACAGGTCCAGCAGTCCTTGGGATACATTATGCGGGCCTTTTCCGTTTCATCGAGAACGATGACGTCACCAGGGCAAATCAACTCGCATATGCCGCATGAGATGCAGGCTTTGGTGTCGATATGTCTGATCATGTCAAAACCTCCCCTCCTTCAAATCGCTTAGGTCTTTGGCCCAAGTCTTGTCCAGGGATAACAAAGCCTTTGGAGCAAAGGCCCTTCTTTCATGCACGCACTGTACCTTTGGCAAGCTACCCCGACTGGGAGATGCGCCTTTTCAGTATGACTTGGGCTCCGGTACATATTGAAAGCAATGCCGTCGCCACAAGCAAGAAGATGAAACTCCTCGCAAATACCGCAATGAAAAAAAGCAGTGCCGTTATTCCAAAGGCTATTCTGTTCCTGTTATGTACAAGACCTATAAAGTACCTTGAAAAAAATACCTGGAGTGCCAATACACCAAAGGGTATGGACACAACCTGAGTCACTGAGACGACTATTCCGGCATCGGGTCTTAGAATAATGACGGGGGCATAAATTATGAAATAGGGAAGCAAAAAGGCAGTGGATGCTGCCTTGAGTGCCTCCCATGCAGTAGGCCAGTACTGGGCCTTTGCCAGTTGGGATGCAACCAGGGCACCGATGGCTATGGGTGGTGTCAAATGGGAAAAAACGGCAAATATCATGGGGAAAAGATGGGCCTGGAGCAAGGGTACACCCATTTTCACGAGGGCAGGTGCCGCCCCAATGGCCACCAGCATGTAAGCAGCAGGGGTGGGTACTCCCATTCCTACAAAAATCGAACTTATCATGGTTATAATAAGTGCTATAAAAAGGATCCCGTGGCTGATCTCCCCAACCAGAAGCGGAAGTTTGATTCCAAGACCGCTGGTCTCAATGCAAGTGGCTACAACACCGATCAGTGCATTAATAATGGTTACGTCGCAGGCCGTCCTTGCGCCCCTGGTGAGGGCGGCGACTACCTCTCTGAAACTTAGGCGGGTTTCCTTCCTGAAACTGAGGACAAGACTCAAGAATATGAGGCTCATGATGCTCCAGAACACGACAAAGGGCAGGGAGAATCCCTTAACCAGCAGAAAGACAAGAACGCCCAAGGGTACCAAGAACAGCGGCGCGTCCAGGAGGAGTTCTTTGATGTTGATGGGTTCTTTTTCGACTCTGATGTCCAGCTTGTAAGCATTGATCTGAACATAGATGAGGAGCCCGAGGTAGTAGAGTATTGCCGGCACCAGCACAGCCAGTGCTATCCGGATATATGGTATGCCGGTAAAACCGGACATGATAAAGGCAGTTGCCCCCATTATCGGCGGCATGATTTGCCCTCCATTGGACGATGCTGCCTCTATGGCCCCTGCCTGTTTTGGGGAGTAGCCGGCCTTTTTCATGAGGGGAATAGTATAGGCTCCCGTAATGGTAACGTTGGCCACGGTGCTGCCTGTCATGCTGCCGAGCAGAGAACTGCCCACTACGGCTACTGCTGCAGGACCACTCTTGAACTTTGACCCGAGCCACCTGCCAACGCCGAGTATAAACCTGACTCCCCCGAAGGCATAGAGCATACCCCCAAAAACGATAAGGAGAAAAAGGTAGTTTGCCGAAAGCCCCAGGATCGGCCCATATACACCCTGCTCGATTCCAACACCAGCACTCAGCCACATAATGATGCGGGTAAAGGACACGGGGGCCACGGTAAAGGGGTGAGGCAAATAACGGCCCAAGACAAGATAAGTCAAACATGCTCCGGCAATGATGACAAATGTCTTTCCCAAGACCTGGTATGCAACAATAAAAATGGTCAGCAAAACGATAACTCCGACGATCAGGTCTGAGGGTAATGGTATGGACTGACGGAACATCAAGATATCGTTGAGGCAGTATATGAGGTAGCCAGAAAATCCCATGGATACAGCCAGCAAGATCCACCGGAAGGGCCTGCCACGTTTTTCCCTGTTGATAAGGGAAAGAAGCACGACGATCAATGCCAATCCCAGATGGGTTATCTTGTGAGCCGTAGGACCTTGAAGAATGTACTGAGTATATATGAGCTGGTAACAGATCATCACAAGGGCTGCCACTGGCAAGATCGCGGCAATGATTCTTTCCACTGTCGTTTCGTGTTTATCCCTTTGTTCCATTATCTTCATTCCTCCGGTGCACCTGCCTGCGGTTTGGGTGTGGCGCTGGAGGAATGGATTGTTGCATTCCTCCAGCGCTCAAGTGACTAAGGTGTCCGTAACACTTTATTCCTTTTCAAGGATTTAAGGCCTCCGAAATCCCTTTTTATCTCGGCCACCCCCTTGGAGCGGAATTCCGAGGAGCCCCGGAGCCACTTTGAAACCACCGTCTTTCAAAGGGTCAAAGTGTTATAAATGTTGAAATCAAGGCAAGAGGTCACTAAGGGGTTTTACATTTGCTCCCACTTCCTGGTAATACTTCATGGCCGCAGGGTGCATCTTTTCCGGTCCAATAATATAGGTGGAAAGAGACTCCTTTGAAATGCCGGCCCCCTGGGCATGCCAGCCTGCGAACTTGTCGGCATTGGCATAGAGTATTCGAGTCACTTCTCGAATGATGGCATCATCCATTCTTGCGTCGGCGCACCAGTAAATGGCATCGATTGATGCATAAAGATCTTCCTTCTGGGTCTTCGGATCAAGGGCGCCGGCATAAATCTTAAGGGGCACCATATCCAGTTTAAGTTGAAGCTCGGGTGGCATTAGGTTGATATAATATATGGGCTTCCTTGTCTCCAGATCCTCTATGAAGGCCCCTTTCCTGAAGCCGGCCGGCAAAACGTAGTCGATGTTCATCACCGCAGCATCAGCCAATCCATCCCTCAAGGCATTCCTTCCGCCCCCATATCCACCGTGAAGGAGCTTGACCTTGTCCTTGATGCCCAGTGCTTCTAGGACCCGGGCCTCAAACACAGCCCTTGCACCTCCCGGCCTTCCGATATACACCTTCTTACCTGCCAGGTCTTGAGCGGTTTTGATGTTCTTGTCATAGGTGACCCAAACCCATACATTCCCCGTGCAAAAACCTATTATACGTTCCTTGTCATAGAAGTTAACCCGCTTGTTCGTCGGATTGAGTTTGATCCCGTAGTAAGGGGATATGAAAATATACTTTTCATAATTTTTGCTGGCGATCTCTGCGCCTGCGCTGGCTCCCGGGGTGGCCACGACTTCTATCCTGAGCCAGTCTGATTGCTTGTTGACAAAGTATGCCAGGCTCTGGGACAGCACGAACCAGGGATCACCCAACCTGCCCCCGAGCAGCATCTTGCGAGTGACCTTTTTTTTCTCGGCCGCAGATACCGACATGGGCCCAAAGACAAAAATTCCTGCCACTAACAAGGTAACCACGATTCTGAAGACTCTCTTCCTTTCCATATGACTCCTCCTTTGTTAAGATTAGAATTTAATGTTTGTGATTCTCCCTCACCCCCTTATGAAGAAGGGCAAGGACGCGGTTGAAATAGGCTGAGACGTTCTAAGGGCAAATTTCTATACCAGCATGTTTAAAGGGAATTTGTAGTTGATGGCCCCGCTCGGGCACGCAATTCGACAGCACCCGCAATGCCAGCATTCTTCAGGATAGGCAACCTGGGGTCCGTCGGAAGACATCACAAGAATTAGACCGGGGCAGTCCTCTATACATTCACCACACGCCGTGCACTTATCCATATCAAAAACAGGCGGCATCAAAGACCTCCATTACTACATAACAGAAGCAAGACACTGCTTCTCCTATTATTTCCGTCCGTATCCCCAGGAGATGTTCAATTCCCCATTCTCCTGCCAGAGAACCAGAGGTTTATCGAGCTCTGGATTGATCTCCGGATAATCGCTCCGACGATAGATGGAACGACCGCTTTCCCTTCTTTCCAGGGTTGCCCTTGTGGAAAGCTCGCAGGTCTTGAGGAGGTGTACTGCCTCGTTTGCCCGCATCAATTCATGAAAGTTGGAGGCCTCTAGCTTCTCGGCATAGCTCTCGATGTAATTGAACTTCTCAAGCGCGGTCTCCATCCCTTTCCGGTTCCTGATGTAGCCCATGTAATATGTCATTACTTGGCGTATGGCTCGCTCGAACAAATCGTAACCAATGCCGTCTCTAACCCTGAGGGGCCTGAAGATTTTCTCTTTTTCTTCTTTCACCTCGTCCTCGCTGATTCCCGGCAATTCGCTTATTGTCGGGATGGCGACAGATGCTTCATTTGCAGCTATGTGGCCACTGCACATGGAACCGGAAAAGGAGTAAAATACGCAACCATTGTATAGACCCTGAAGAGTGGATTCAAAATTATCCCTGGTAAGGATCATACCGCTCAGTTCAATCTCGGACAATTCCACCTCCATTGGATATTTTTCAAAATCTATCCCCGCTTGCTCACAGTAATCAAGAAAGGTGGCCTTGTCCCCGGGCATCAGGACATATTGGAGATGGTAGAGGTCTTCCCTGTTACAATGGCGCATGTCCATGTAAAAGGGTGGGCCCCTTCCTTGAACCTGTTCCTGAAATGTCCCCAGGATTTGAAATCTTCTTGGCCCCTTTTCCATCATGGGGTGATACTTGCCCAAGAACCTTTCACCCAGAGCGTTCAATTCATGTGCTCCCACGCTGTTAATTCCATTCATTCCCGCTGAACCGAAACCCTTTGGGATAAGGGTCGCCTGCTGTTTAAGGTCAAGGTTGATAAGCTTGGCCCCTGCCTCGTATGCAAGAATGAATTGACTTCCAGTATTGAAAGGGCTGTGCCAGGAATTGTAGGGGTTACCCGTGGAGTTTGCAGTTGCACGATTTGCACTATTACCCAGTGCCAATATGACGCATTTTGCTCTGAACAGATAGAGGGTTCCGTCAAGTACATCGTATCCTATGGCTCCCGCGATACGACCCCCATGGGTCAACAATTTGGTGACCATGACGTGGTCAACGATCTTGATGCCATCCATTCCCCTTATCTTGTCAGCAAGACGTCTCTTGATCAGTTGGCCGTTCCTGATGTTGATATACCAATCGCCCGGTTGTCCGAACCCCGGGGTCCTGAGGAGTGAGCCGTCGGGCTTCTTCACGAACTCGACACCAATGTCTTCCAGAAAGCGTAAGATGGGAGGCATGGCTTCGAACCATTTGGATATCATCTGAGGAGTATAACCAGTGGTGGGACCCCTATAGAAATTGATCAGGGCCTCTTTGCTATCTCTTTCAGTATCAGTACCAAGAACAGCCATGAAATGATCATTTCCGCCGCCGAGGCATCCCGAGCTTTCAATTTTGCCCTTGTCCACCACTACCGCCCTTACGCCATTCTGCCATGCACCAATTGCTGCCCCGCACCCGGCAGCACCTGAACCAAGGATCAAGATATCCGTCTCAATGGTTTTTGCTGTGTCATTGATTTTCATGACTGGTTTCACCTGACTCCATATTTTGAATTCCTTCCACGCTCAGTCCACACCCTTATCGTTCCAAGGTGTTGGGTGCAAACACCTCCTCAAGCCTTACCAGTTCCCGGGTCAAACCCTGTTCAAAGGAATACCGGGCTAAAGTCTCCAAGGTCTTACGGTTGGACCTGATACCATGCTGAACAAGGGGTATCTTCAGGGACTTCTCGGCATCCGGAGGTAATAGGCCGGTATCGAGGTAATATTCAACGTGGGCAATGCGACGCTGGTCAGCAACTTCATTAGCCTTTTCAAAGGCCTTGAGGAGGTTCAGGACTACCCAGGAATGTTCTTCAAATATCCTCCTCCTGACTACCATTCCATGGTTGATGGGGTAGATACCGGTTTTCGAAAAGTAGCGTGCGCCCTCGGCCCTGGGATCAGGGAAAAGGTACCTGATGTCGGGGTGGTTACAGAGGTCAGCAGTGGCCCGGTCCACGAGGTTGGTTCGTCTCAGGTAAAGCAGGGTTGCGTCAAGTTCACCGGATAGCATCATGGAGCCGATATCCTTTTCAGCGGGGATCTGGTGTATGGTGACACCGGGTGGGGGCCTGAAACCCGTTGCCGCGCCGTGGCTGATATCAGGTGTTCGTTCCATCCAGAATTCCATATCACCGGGTTCAACTCCGAACTCATGCTTTAATATGCCCCTGGACCACAGGGCACCGGTCTGCTGGTACTCCGGCACTCCGACTCGCTTGCCCTTGAGGTCTGGAGGGGATTCAATCCCTGCATCTTTACGGACTAGGATGCTCGTGTGAAAGAACCGACGCGTGGTGAAGACCGGCAGGCCGATCCACCTGTCATCCCCCTTGGATATTGCTATGAGAAGGGAGGACATAGACATCTCCGAAATGTCGAACTCGGAATACTTGAGCTGGCGCCAGAACATCTCAGAAGGTTGCAAGACGGTAGTGATAAGCTCAATTCCGTCAGGCTTGACTGTTCCGTCAAGCATCGGCCAGGTCCTGGGATTAGATGAGATGGCCATACTCAAGGTAATTTTTTTCATGCCAGATGCTCCCGGATGTGAAATCCGACCGCTCCGGATATGCCTTCTTGGGTCCGGATCAGGTCGGTAACCATCGGATGGTCCAGGGGCAGGACGCCAGAAGCTTCGACCCTTTTTCGTATAAAATCCATCAGTTCCAGACCCGGAAAGACGACAGCCTCATTATGACCCCGGCCGGGTTTGCGCAACAGATTGCCCTTGTCGTCTTTTTCGAAGGGGGCTCCCCAGTGTTCCATCCAGTGTGTTGCTGTCCAATATTCCCCATTAGCTATGCCTTTCTGACATTACAGGGATATCCTTTGATAGGCAAAGACCCGCTGATGGGGTCTATTGTGTCGGTCATGTACAAAAGGTTTACGTTGGCACCTCCTGGGCCGTAAGGATCATACCCGGGAAGATTCAATTCGTGACATGCTTCCCACCACCCGTTCTGGGTACATACTACATCATAGGGTATGGAATCGGTTAGCTTTGCTTGAAGAGTAATCCTGCCGTGGGGAGTTTCCAGGGCGACCCGGTCCCCATCCTTACATCCAAGCTCCCGGGCCGTTTGGGGGTGGATTTCAAGAAACGGGCGGGGAACGCGTTTTCGCAAGGATGGCAGAGATCGATGTTGTGAATGGCAATACTCTAGGACCTTGCCGTTTATGAGAATGAGGGGATAGTCCTTGGAGATATCTTTGCCCGGGAAGCAGAACGAAACTTGATCTTTCCAGGTCGGCAGGGGATCATAGCCATGAGCCTTGAAGACGGAAGAGTAGATTTCAATCCTTTTGGAAGGGGTAGGAAACCCCAAGAAGTTTCCTTTTTCGTCTGTCTTGCTGTATTTCCTGTATTCCAGGGGAAGATCGACCGTAATTCCACCGGGATTCGCCCTCAGTTGGTCGACCGTGATACCGGAGGGGGCAAACCGGAAATCAAAAGCAGCCGCTATGTTGCCGTCCCAGAAAACATCTCCGCGGCCCATCCTTTTGGCGAGCTCGAAAATGATCTTCATGTCGGGCCAGGATTCATGCCGGGGTTCTACTACTGCTGGTCTAAATTGAATACAGGCCTTGTCTCCGAGGGGGCCGATGCTGGCACCAACATGCCAGCTCTCCCAGCAACTGGCAGCCGGGAGGACTATGTCCGCCAATTGGGCTGTAGGAGAGAGAAAGAGCTCTGCCTGGACGTGAAAATCCAACCGCGCGATAGCCTTCCGGGCTATTTCACTCGGGGCATTGGACATGATGAGATTCCCGCCGAAGCCGATCATCCCTTTCACGGGGTAAGGTCTGCCGGTAAGGATTGCCCTGTACACCTCATAGGCCTGGGTACTCTTGAAGGTGCCTCCTGGGCCCAAGGGTCGCTCCGCAGATCCAAGACGTTTTGCGTCCGCCTCCGGGCTCAAAAGCTCGTGGCCGATAACCGGGTTGGCTTCAGGCCCCTTCAGCAGTACGTTGCCGCCAGGCGTGTCATAATTGCCGGTGAGCGCATAGAGGATACAGATGGCGCGATTCGTCTGCGTCGCATTGATGCTCTGTTCGACACCGTTCCAGGAATACCAGCAGGATGGCTTCCTGGTAAAAAACATTTTTGCAGCATTACTGATCTTTTCCCGTGGAACACCGGTCAGTTCCTCGGTTTTTGCCAGGGTGTACTCGGAGAGCGCTTTGCGCAGGAGCCTGAAGACAGTGCTGCACTCGACTTCCTTGCCGTCCGCCAGCCTGAGAGAAGTTGTTACGTCAAGGACCGGTTCTCCTGGAATCCTATTTCCCGGGGTGTAGAACTTTATGCCTTCTTTTTCAGAGACCATTACTGCGTATGTTGACGTCGCTCCGCCTTTCTCTAAATCCGCCTGCGTTAAGAAATCCCCCGTGTCGCTTCTCACAAGAAACGGCGCCGTCGTCCAATCCCTCACAAAGCCAGAATCGTAAAAGCCCTTCTCTATCGCCTCATTGATCATGCCCAGGGCCAAGGCTCCGTCTGTCCCGGGTAGGACCTGGAGCCAGATATCCGACAAGTCGGCAATCCCGGTCCTTCTCGGATCGACAACAATGAGGCTTGCGCCCTTATCCAGCGCCTTCCTGACAAAGGGCAGGAGAGAGGATCGGGTAGCATGCATGTTATTGCCCCATATCATGATGCAGGCGGATCGCTCAAACTCGGGTCTGCCCGCAGAATGCATTCTGCCGATATTACCGTAAGTAAATGCCGAACCGCAGTCCCTGTGCCACTGGCAGATATGCGTCGTGGCAATACAGTTGGGGGTTCCGATGGCATTTGCAAACCGGGTCACCCAAATGCCCAATTCACCCATGGGAGAGCCGGCAGGCCCTGATCGTGCCACCGCGATTGCTTCAGGGCCGAATCTATCCATTATGTCCTTGAGTTTCTTGACAATGGTATCCAGTGCCTCATCCCATGTTATTCTCTCCCATCCCGGGTCTGGATTGTCCTTTGGGTTGGTCCTTCGCATGGGATACTGCAAGCGTTGCTTGTTGTAAACCAGCTCAGGCCCGGCTAGACCTTTTGGGCAGATGCCATGGCCCAGGGGATGCTCATGATCAGGCTTTACTTCGACAAAAGCTCCATCTTTGACAATGGAAACAGTCGGACACCAGCACGAACACATGGAACAATACCCTCTGATTTCCTTGACATTTCCCTGTTCTTCCATGACTAAAGCCTCCTATCTTATCCCAGGACCTGCAAGCTTCTTTTCCCTCACTTCCTTGCAGGTCGTAAGGCCCCTATCCCAGTCGGAACCTTTACTAGAAGGACGTTCCCTTGCCAAGGCCTGTGGATTCTAAGTTCTTGAAAGATCTTCCTCCAGGGATTTCAATATCCTAAGGGGGGCTTCTTTGTATTCGAGCTGCCTTCGAAGGGCCTCCCACATGGCATTCATCTTTGATGGCTTCGTAAAAAGTCCAATTTCTGCGTTGCGCTTCATCTCGTTGTGATTGCGGCGTACGCTAAGTACGCCTCATCACACGAGATTTGCGCGCCTTGAACTTGAAGCCTTTTACTTTGCCATCTCAATTTTGACTTTTTACGAGTTCGTCATCTTTGGTCCTGTAAATATCCTTCCGGCCTTCACCTCTGCCTCCTCGTCTTCAGTCCAGCTCGGCTCGCCGAACGCCTTTGCGATGAAGAAGGTCTTGACGGTCTGCTCAAGCAAATAGGAAACGACCGTGGCCTGCTCTATGGTCTCTCCCACGACGACTATTCCATGGTTCTTCAAGAAAATGGCCTTCTCATCCGCCAGTTTGTCAGCCACGGCCTCTCCCAGCTCGGGGGTTACTATAAGGTCTGTTACCTCTTCAAAGCAGGGCAGGGGCCTGGCAAAGAGGACCCCAAGATTATTGATGGGTCTCAATACCTGCCCGGAGGAGGAAAAGGCAGTGCAATAAATGGGATGCGTGTGCACGACACAGTTTACGTCTTTCCTCCTCTTGTATATTTCCACGTGTATGGGCAGTTCACCATGGGCCTCACGCATCCCTTCGAGCTTCCGGTAGTTGAAGTCAATTGTTACCAAGTCCTTCGGGAAAACCTCGCTGAGGCAAAGGCCCCTCCCCTTCATATACATTGTATCCGCTTGACTGTTCACTCTTGCACTGAGATGGCCGAGATTCAGGTCATCATGGCCGTGGGTGCCCAGGATCCTGCAGGCAAGGGCAAGGGTCTCTTTCAAGTCCTTGTTTTCCTCATTGGTGCTTTGCATATTGTCTTATCTCCCTTTCCAGTCATGATATGGCGAAATTCTACCCGGAAGTTGCTGGCGATAACCCGGGAGAACAGGAAAGCCCAAAACGTCTCATAATTTCGATGAAATCCCGCATGATATCATTTGCTTGTAACTCAACTAGTAGGCAAAAAGAATCCCCTTGTGCAAAGGAACCCTTAATACATGGATAAAAGCGAAATAGACGACACCCAGAACTATTCCTGATAAAACAATGGACAGCAGGTAGCTCTCCTTTGCCCATACCTTGAGAAACAGAAAGAGAAAGACAGGTATGCCGATCGTAAATCCCGCTAGGTATATGAGGGCGGTGCAGCCGGAAAACCATCCCAAGACAGATATCTCCCTGCGTCTTTCACGGATCCTGGCCTGTTTTTCAGAAAATACGGGTTTGGTTTCGAGTTTTTGATACCACCCGTATGCCCTGAAAGAGAACGACATAAACAGCAAGAAACCCAGGAGAAAGGCCGAAGAGATGCCGCTTATCAACGGAAGGATCTTTGACCCACCGCGGAACTCAAACCCGAGAAAGACCATTACCAATGCTATCATAAGCACGAGAATTACAAATACTTTCTCTTCATTTTTCATGGGTTCTTCCCCTCCTGTAAGATTGTACCAAGGGAAGAGTAAGGGAGGCCAGGATACAAAGAAAAATGATCAAGGAGATAGGGCGCGTGAAAAAACCCATTATTTTTGCTTCTGTCATTAGGGTTTGCCTGAAGGATATTTCCGCCATGTTTCCCAAGAGCAACCCAAGGATAAGGGCTATTCTCGAGAAACCAAACTTTCTCATCTCATATCCCAGTATACCAAACAGGAATGTAACGATGACATCCCCGGCACTGTTTCTTAATGCAAAAGACCCGATCAGGCAAACCAGGAACAATATGGGCGCAAATAACACCGGCCTTATCCTGGTCAGGAGGGCCACCTTGTCGGCAAGGGAGAGGCCTATGATGGCAGCCACTATGTGGCAACCAAGGCTGGAGAGCAGCAACATGTAAACTATATCAAGGTTGGCTACGAAGATGTCCTGGCCGGTGTCAATGCCATGCAGGGTCAATGCGCCGAGAAAGACAGCCATGCCGGCGCTTCCAGGTATCCCAAAGGCCAGGGTCGGCAACAGGGCACCACCCTCTTTTGCGTCATTGGCTGCCTCTGATGCAATAACACCGCGGACATCCCCTTTCCCGAAGTTTTCGTTATCTTTGCAGGTCTGCTTTGCATGCATGTAAGAAACAAATCCGGCAACAGTGCCCCCGACACCGGGAATGGCCCCAATGATAGTGCCGAGGCCTGAGCAGCGAATCACCAAGAAAGGCTCCTTGAGAGTTGCCTTGACACCTGACCATACTCCGTCACCCTTGGCCGTACCCTTGGAAGGTTCGGCTATTGGTTTTTCCTTTACAAGGAGATCCATGACCTCGCCAATTGCCAACAGGCCGAACAGGGCAGGGACTACCTGGATTCCATCCCACAGATACTCAATGCCAAAGGTGTATCTCAGCTCTGAGGTCATTGGGTCATAGCCCACGCACGATAAAAGAATCCCGAACCCACCGGCTGCCAGTCCCTTGATGAGACTTCCTTCACCTAGCACTGCAATTATCGACAGACCAAAAAAGGTCATCATGAAAAATTCCGGATAACTAAAGGCCATGACGAATTTTGCAAGGACGGGGATAAAGCAGAATGTCACGATAAGGCCTATGAACCCTCCAAGGGTTGAAGCAGTGGCTGCTGCGCCCAGGGCGGTTCCCGACTTTCCCTGTTGA
>JAFDHB010000080.1 GCA_019308985.1 Deltaproteobacteria bacterium
TTAGTTCATATTATCGAACCTTGAAAGAGATCGAGTTTTATTGTGTATAACAAAATCATATTTGAAATGCAACAGCAGAAAGGGCCCAGAAATCCCCGTTGGCCTGGGGGCCAACACGCCCCCCGGGGATCATGGGGACTCTGTGTCTTCTAGTTTTCGGGTGAGAATGACGGACGCCATCGTAAGGATACCCAGTCCTAGGATGCCGCTTAAGAAATCCCTTCTGTCTGCTATTGCACCCAGTACTGTCGGCGCAATGCCTATCCCAAATATGGAGGAGATTCCGACTATGACACCCGTGAACACGCTCCTTTCCTGCGGATCGGCCGATTTAGCTATGGCCATGATGCCTGCTGGGAAGAACATCGTGCTGATAGTCGCTTGGGCCACAAGCATCGCCGCCAGGAGCCACTGATTGGGGGCCAGGGCCAGACCCATTGTCGATATCCCCATCATGAGAAAGGTGGCAGTGAGGATCTTCTTGATGCTATATCTGTCGAGGAGAAAGCCGATCAGTACAATGACGAGGAGTCCACCTGCCCTGGAGACCCCGAAGAGGGTATTGGCGGAGTCAAAGGCCAGGCCTTTTTCTTTGATCAGAAAAAGGGGCAGTATGTTATAGATACCCATCGCGTTTATTGCGGCCGTTACCCAGAGAACGGTCATGATCCAGAAATGCCTGCGCCGTAAAAGAGCACTCAATCCGGCCCTTCCCTCCCTGTGTTGTATCATATCAGGGACAAATTTCATGAAAGCAACCAGGGCCACGGCGCAGGCAGCGCCCATGAGCACAAAAAGAAGCCTCCAGGAAACAACCTTGAGGGCCGACGCGGTTATAATAGGGATTGCCAGGATACTGAGGGAAGCGGCGGTTTCGTGGAAGGCAATGGCCTTTCCCCAGTTCCCCTCGCTATAGATCAAGGTCAAAAGGGGTATGGCGCAGGGCAGATATATGCCCGTACCTGCGCCTATGAAAAAGAGACACACTGCGAGATAGCCATAGCTATAGGCATATTTCAACGAAAAAAGAGAGGCGACCAGGATAATTAGACCGAGTACAATCGATCTTTTGTACCCCACATGAATGGATAAAAGACCTGACAGAAAAACCGCAATTGTATAGCCGATGGACAGACAAAAGAAGAGCGCCCCCGCCAGGGCATGGGATACGAGAAATTCGTCTTCAATGACAGGAAGCAAGGGGGAGAGGACAGTACGAGCACAGAAGTTAAGGAACCAAAGGGACCAGAAGATTAGGAGAGGAATGAAGTTCATCAAGTTTCAGTAGGCCCTCTGCTATCATAGAATAAATAGGTGGCAGTTCTCCCGGGGGGTCAGAAAAGATCAGGCATGAAACCAGTTCCGGGGAGACGGGGACAGGCCAGAGTATCTATGACGGCTCGAGGGCAAAGCCTTTTCTTTTGTTCCGGGGTTCCCCGGCTGGTCTCTTCAACGGCTTATCTGCGGGGGAGTACTGCCCCCTCCCACTGTTCCCCTCGCTTATGCTCGGGGCCAGGGGTTTCCCCCACAGATAAACCGAGAAAAGACGGCGCCCTCCCACCAGTCACACCAGAAAAGGCTTTGTCCCTCGATCCCCCCTCGGGGGGGCCGCCTGATGCCCCTCGCTCTGCGGGAGGAGAATCACTATTATCCTACTTGGGATGAAGCTCAAGTGTGAGAAACCTCCCCTTCCTAAAGACCCTCGCCCTCAGATATGCCCCGCTTCTTTCGAGGGCGGTCCTTAGGGTTTCTTGGTCTTCCACCCTGTATTCCCCGACCTCCACCAGTATGTCGCCCCGCATCAATCCGTCACTCTCAGCCGCGCTATCCCTAAGGACATCTGCCACCAACAAGCCACGTGTGGAACCAAAGGAAAAGGCCCTGGACAGGGACGGGGTCAAGGGCTGGGTTCTCAGTCCATAGGTTTCCTCGATGCCCTTTGATTCCTTAAGGAGAATGGATTTTTCGTCAAAGAGGTGCTTTGAGACGTAAATGGGGGCCTTGAACTTCAGCGCAATGACGATCGAGTCACTGGGCCGAGCATCGACATCAATCCGTGAACCCTGCCGGTCCATGCCCACCCTGGCGTAATAGACCCCCTCCTCGAGATGGGTAATCGTGATTTGTTTTACCTCGAGGCCCGATTGTTCGATAACCCTTTCCAAAAGATCGTGGGTGAGGGGTCGCGGATGTTCGACTTCTTGTAATTCTGATTGTATTGCGTTAGCGGTGAATAGGTCAATCCAAATGGGGAGTGCACGCATTTCCTTTGGATCGGAGAGCATGAGGACTGGTTGTCTGCTGACGGGGTCCATGACGAGGCGGCTTACTCTTACTCGAACCAAATCCTCATTTCCCGCGAGGGGATACGTCCCCCCAAGGACAAAAATGCCGATAATGATAACAAGGGCCTTCTTCCGCATCGCTTACCCTTTGATTATTACCCGGTCGTTAATGCCGATTCCGAAGCATCAAGATACGGAAAGCATCTCCCGCCAAGGTCTTAGGGAATATAGAGGATCACTAGGAGTCGAGCTTCAGTCTCGCCAGGGTTAGAAATGAAGTGGTCAAGATTTGAATTGAAACGGAGGGACTCCTTCTGACACAGTGTGTGTCTAAGCCTGTCTACTGTGACATCCACTTTACCCTCAAGGACATAGATAAACTCTTCGCCTTCGTGCCTGTAACCTACCCCGTCATGATCTGTCTTTGGAGGAATGGCAATGGAAAACGCCATCAGGTGCTTATCCGCTTCCGGGGGCGTAAGGGTCTGGTAGGAATAGTGCTTCGTCCTCTTAGCCACTTCCTCCATTCGTTTGGCCCTGGTGCCGACGTTCTCTAAGAAACTTCCAGAGTCAAGCTGCATTGCCTTTGCTAGACGAAGAAGCAACGCTACCGGGGGCTCGACCTGGCCCTCTTCCACCCATTCCAGGTATTCATCCGAACACCCCACCTTGAGCGCCAGCTCCTTGGTGCTAAGGCCCCTGTCCATTCGGAGGGATTTGATCCTCTCGCCAACTGTCGATTCATCTCTGGAGACCATGCCATGAATACCTCTTGCGCGGTTCACGAAGACATAACCCTAACCGACGGCCCTGCTGGGCCCAGGGTGCACCGATTCTTCAAACCCCCTGACAACAGAAGAATAGGAAACTGGGTGATAGGTGTCAAGGGGGAAATGAGGCCGTCCCACCGAGGTCTTAGGGAAAATGCCTTCCCCGCTCAAGACGGCGATATCTCCTTCATGTATTCCTTCAGCAGTTTTGAATCCTTTTCACTCATTTCCAGGAATCTGACCCCCATCCCCGGAGGTTTGCCCTTGACCTCTTCCGCTTCTTGCCTCGCCCAAGTTACCTGACATTTAATCTCTAAGGTTCTGCTGAGATCCGGCAATTGAAGTCTTAGCAAGAACTTCTCGCCGACCCTCAAAGGCCTCTTAGTAACAATGAAGATACCGCCTGAGCTAAGGTTGCCCGAGTAGGCGGACACAAAGGTCTCTCGATCCTTGAATTTGAGAGACAGGCTCTTTGCAATCCTCTCCCTTCTTCTCATGGAGAACTCTTGAATTCGATCCATCATCTTCTCGAATCGTCTGACAAAGGTGACGAGTATGGATCGAAAGTCGGAAGAGAGCTTGTTGAACTCGTCGTCAAGGAACTGTCGGTCAATGATCCCGACAGTGGTCTCTCCGATTGCGCGGGTCGTTGCGGTTCGCCTGACAGACCCTATGAGGGCCAGTTCTCCGAATATCTCTCCCTCCTTGAGGATGCCCAGCATGTATTTCCTCCCGCCAACGGTTCGGGACACTTCTATTGCGCCTGAAAGGATAACATAGACCCATGTGCCGGAGCTTCCCTGTTCAAAAATGACTTGGCCGTCCTGGTAGGTCTCCTCCCTGACAATGTTGAAATAGTTATGTCTTTCCATTCCCTGTCCTCTCTAACCTTGATGAAATTCCCTGTGTGCTCAAGCCTCCCGCAACTCCCCCACAGATTCCTGGTTGAGAACTTAATGAAATTACTATAATTTAAGATCTCTTCTGCTTCAATGAAAAACCCGCTCGCTCAGGCTGTTCCGTCCCTTGCCTCTCTTTCTAATTGGAGAATCCCAGCTTTTGCAGCATGAATACGGACCCAAAGAGGAGGGGGCGATGGATCAGGTATATCTTTAGGGAATGCCTGCCGAGAAACCCGACAAATCCGCCCACGGGACCCTGTTGCATGACAACTCTATGAAGCCCCTTGGATTCACAGTATATACCAGAGAGGACGACTCCGAACCAGGGATAAAGAGGGACATAATCCATGGGATTCACGCCTAGCCAGTCGGAGAGAGGAAGGATCCTTGGCCGGAGCAAGAGATGAGACACTACCATTCCCAGGCCCAGAAAGAGAGAGAGTACAGGTCTCCCTGCGAAAAACACCCCGAGAAGACTCGCCACAGCAATAAAGTGAAGAATTCCGAAAAAGACAAAATTCCTTGGAAAGAGGACATAGGTAACGATGGTAATGACCACGGCCCATCCGCCGATTTTGAGGAACCGGATCTTTACCCTCGGCCACCTGATGCCATCCTTGTGGCTGATCGCCAAACACACACCGACGCACAGCAAGAAAAGGGTCACAATAAGGCGCGGAAGGCTGAACCAGAATGGACTCTTGGAGAAGTCTATATCGACCAGGCCGAAACCATCCAGGTCATAGGCGCAGTGGAACACAATCATGAGGAGGACGGCAGAGCCCCTCACCCAATCTATGACAGGGTACCTGTGTCTGGATTCTATGTCAGACACGGGAATCTTCCATGCCAGTCGCCAACGATATCTTCTTGAAGCGCCCCATCTTGTCCAGCGCACAGATCCGCATCTCTTGCATCTCCCAGCTGAGAGGACTACTTCCGGTAGTATCCCCACTCCACCAGCCGACGGTAAGCATACCTGGCGTAAGGACCCCTCGTCACCTTTTGCAGGTACCTGTGGTAGTATTCTGCCGCTTGTTCTATCTTTTCCATCCCCTCAAGGGACAATCCGATGAAAAAGATGGTGTTGGGGTTGCCGGGCAGCACTTTCTCGTAGGCCATAAAATCCCTGTAGGCCTCTGAATATCTCTTCAGCTTAATCCTCGCAAATCCAGCCAGATGGAGTGCTTGAGCCTCTCCAGGGTAGGCCCCTTTTGCCTCCTCTGCATGTCCCAGGGCCTCGGCGTACTTCTCCTGGAGGATGAGTGCTTTTGACAGCATAAGGAGCCCTGCGTAGTCCCCCGGGGCCTCTTTCAATGCCTTTCTAAACCAAGCCTCGGCCCCTGAATAGTCTTTCTTTGCCATTGCCCCCTCTCCCTCCTGCATCGCCAGGATGGCGGCGGCCTTGGCCCTCAGATTCCTTGTGTTGTCCATATATCGTTCCCTGTAAAGGGGAGCATTTCTGAATTTGGAGTAGCGGGTCTTTGAATAGAACAAGGCCCGTTGATAACGCTCATCGCTCATGGGGTGTGTCGCAAAGAGGACCTGCGTGGCAGATGGCCCTTTTTTTGACAGACCCTTCAGCATCTCCATCAGTCCCACCATCCCCATGGGGCTGTAACCTGTTTTGACCATGTAGTCAATCCCGAGGGAGTCCGCCTCTCGTTCGTTATCCCTCGAATAGGCCGCCAGCAGAATACCTGACCCAAGCATCCCGATCGTTGCGGCCAGGTCGGTGAGACCTCTGTTCCTTACTCCCACGGCGGCCGCAGCGCCCGCAACAAACAAGCTGGCTAAAGTGCCCTTGGACATCTGTTCTGCAGTATGCCGTGCGTTCACGTGGGCCAACTCGTGCCCCAGCAGCGCGGCCAGCTCTGCCTCGTTCTTCAGCTTGAGGAGGATACCCCTGGTGATCCCCACGCTCCCACCTGGAAATGCATAGGCGTTGATATAGGTGGCATTTAGGGCCATGAATCTGTACGGAAGGTACGGGCGATGGCTGTGGGAGGCGAGAGACCTGCCTGTCCGGTCTACGTAAGTCCTGATGTCCCTATCCTGAATTTGACCATAGTCCAATGAGAATTGGTGTGGCGAGTTTTGTTTGTCTGTACGGATCTCCTGGTCTTCGGATATCAACATCAGTTGGGATTTCCCCGTGACGGGATTGGTGGCGCATCCAAAAAGGAGGCCGGCCCCTGACAGAGATGTCAACCACAGGAAGTCCCTGCGTGACACCAGGCGACCTTTCGAATGTAGCCCTTCTATCATGGACATCATCCCTCCCTAACGCCAATTTTGGATTTTTTTCTAGTATTATTCCCATTGGATCCCTTAGTCAAGGAAACCTTGGCGGGTGAGGTAAAGACCGGGATCAAGAGATTGCCGAGATCTTCCATGAGCCCTGTCAGCGCCCACTTACGGGAGACAGGGCCAAATGCCCCGCAGAACAGAGGATAACGGTTGGCGCTTGCCACAGGTTTCTGCCATGCTCTGATCTGGTTTTCCGAAAAGATGGAGGCTTCGGCCGAAGGAGAAATCAATAGCGATTCAGGCTCTCGTTCAGAAAGGCGTTTTCTATGGCTATGCCCGCCCTTTTGCCGAGATCCATAAACAAAGAAAGGTCTTTTTTCCTGAAGCAGTGTGGGCTTGACACGGAATCCAGGTACAGGGCTCCCCTCACCCGGGAGCCACTCATGATGGGCACACACATTACCGAGGCGATTTTGGAAAGCTTGAGGGTCTCGGCAATTTCATCGCCTCTGGCGGAATGAGCATCGGCAATAACGACAGCCTTCCCTTCCCCCAGCACCCTTTCCACGACTTCTTTGGAATATGCAGTGCCCTCACGGGCCGCGGGCTCCCTGGACCTCGATATGGTTTCCAGAATTTGGCCTGTCACAGGGTCCGTCAACAGGATCACACCCCTTTCGATTCTCTTCAGGATGCTGAAGATATTGTCCAGCAAGTCCTCAAGCGCTCTTCTGATATTTGCGCTCTCCTCCAGGATATGTGAGGCACTGTAGATCAACTCCATGATCTTTTGATTGGTCTTGCTCCTGTGCTGAACAGCCTGCCCGCCTTCGTTTCCCACATCCTTGGTCAGCTCAATCGAGTCGAGAAAGGGCATGACATGCTCAACGCACCCTTTTCCGAGGCAGATGACACTCATTCCTATTACGATAGGGTTCCCCTCAAGGATTTCAACTTCCTCATCCGGCTTCATGTATTTTCCGTTGAAGAAGGTACCATTCAAGCTTTTGAGGTCCCTGGCAAAGTAGTTCTGGCCCCTGCGAATTATCTCCAGGTGCCTACGAGACACAGTCTTGTCAAGTATTTGGATATCGTTTTCTCTACCACGCCCTACGGTAATGACATCTTTCTCTATCTCAAAGGACTTGCCCTGCTCCGGACCGTTCAAAATGTAGATCTTAGCCATCTCAGCCCATCCTGCAAATAGCCATTGCCTAGTGATCGTTCAGTAGAAAAAGTAGGGCAATAATACACCGGGTTTGCCACGTTCTAATGGAAGTACTTCAAATTTCGTGCCAGGCAAGAGCATGGGTGGTGTTGAAGGGAGCAACCCGATCATTTTGGCCTTATCCTCTTGTTATTCTTGAAGTACTTTTTCGCAGGATCCATTCAATACCTCAAACGTGCGCCTTGAACAGCCGAATGCGCGCGAGAGGAGATCTCAAAATGCACAACTTATTGTGCACATGCACAAGAAATTGTGCACATCCGAGCCCGGGGCGCAAGAGGTCCGGTTTCATTAAGGACGGGCGAGCACTCCCTCCCCTAAGACTTTTCCTTCTTGACGACCCTGATATCCGTGATCCTAGTGAAGGGATACTGACCATCCTGATCCTTTTCCAGGTATTTTACCATATCCCAAATCGTATTCAGGGCCATGGTGACCCCGACCAGGGCCTCCATTTCAACCCCGGTCCGTGCCTGCGCCTTGACCAGGCATAGGGCAGCTATTGAATCCTTGGATACCCTGAAATCTACCTTGACGGTGTCCAGGGGGATTTGGTGACAATGGGGAATGAGAAGATGGGTCTGTTTGGCGGCATTCATCGCTGCCACTTCTGCCGCCATCAAGGGATCGCCCTTCTTGACACGACCTTCCCTGATCTCACCAATGGTCTCAGGAGAAAGAAGAATCTTTCCTGTTGCCTCTGCCCTTCTCTTGATAATCGGTTTTTCCGTGACATCAACCATTCCCATATTCACTGCGTCCTTTCATTTCCATTGGTTTCCTTTTCGCCTTGGTATCGGGAAACTCCCGCCAGGAATCTTGGTTTACGGGTTCAAGAATTCCTTCTTTTGGCTCGCCTCAACCTTTATTCGATCCACTGCCCTCTCAAGGGCCGGGAACACGTGCTCCCTTATGTCCCCGGCGACTGCCACGGCCAGGATTTCATCGCCCACCATCAGGCGCCCCTCATTTGTTTCAACTAATACTTCAATAATTCCACGCATTGATTTGATATCTTTTATTATATTTGCGATAGAATCATAGTCATATGAGACCTCAACGGCCCCCACATCGTTCCCCTTCCTCGAAGTAGCTCGCACGATTCCGAGATGAAAGGCAATCATTCCCATAGAAGAGGAGCCGCGGTGCTCCTTGAGTCTGGCAATCATCCTGTTCACGTCCATTTCTACACCTCATTCTCATCATTATCCAGTTTAAAGAGCTTGCGTGTCATATCCAGGTACGCGTCTCTCGTGGCTCGGTCGGCCTTTCCCTTAAGTACGACAATGGGATCATTGATGATCTTTTCCGCAATGGACATTGTCAGACGCTCAATACCATCCCTTTGGGATGGGGACAACTCCTTTAAGAGGGAGAGGCTCTTCTTGAGTTCTTTCAGTCTTATGGCCTCAGCCTTCTCTCGCAACGAGATGATCGTTGGAACCACTGAGAGTGTCTTTAACCACTTCTCGAACTTGATCACCTCTTCTTGCACGATCCTCTCGGCCTTAATTGCCTCCTTCTTTCGCTGAGCCAGGTTTAGCTCTGTAACCCCCTTTAGATCGTCTATGTCATAGAGATAGACATTTGAGATCTCGTGCGCAGCGGGTTCCACGTCCCTGGGGACGGCAATATCTATGAAAAAAAGAGGGCGGTTCTTTCTCTTTCGCATTGAGCTTCTTACGTCCTCGGCGGTGATGACGTAATCAGGGGACGCCGTTGACGTTATGACAATGTCAGCCTCGAGAAGCTGTGTTCCGATTTCATCAAAGGAAAGCGGTCGGCCCTTAAAGACCTCTGCTAACCGGACGGCCTTCTCAAAGGTGCGATTGGATACCAGGATCGAACTTACACCGTTATTAAGGAGATGTCTTGCTGCAAGCTCAGCCATCTCGCCGGCACCGATGAGGAGCACCTTCTTTCCGCTCAGGTCGAAAAAGATCTTCTTGGACAGTTCTACCGCCGCATAGCTAATGGATACAGCGGAGTCAGCAACATTTGTCTCGGTCCGGACACGTTTGGCAACGTGAAAGGCTCGATGCATGAGTTTATTCAGGATCGTCCCCGAGACCTTTGCCTTGGATGCAAGGGAATAGGCATCTTTTATCTGTCCTAGGATCTGAGGCTCTCCAACCACCATTGAGTCGAGACTGGAAGTAACTCTGAAGATGTGTCTCACCGCGTCCTGGTCCTGGTGAATGTACAGGTTCGGAAGAAAGTTTTGCTCGGGGAGGCCGCTCAACTGTGACAGGAAGCGTATAATTGCCTCCCGTGTCTCAAGAGGGTATTCTGTGACGCAAAGTGCCTCAACGCGGTTACAGGTGGACAGGAACATGCCCTCTTTGACCCATTCGATTTCGCGAATGAACGTAACGGCCCTTTGAGGACCTTGAGGATCCTTGGCAAGAGACTCCCTCAATTCAATGGGGGCTGTCTGGTGATTCATGCCTATGTCCAAGATAGTGATCATGGAACCATTCGACCTTCCAGACTCCTGAAGCTATGGTAATCACTCAACCATAGGCTCGTCCCGACAAAGGTGAAGATGAGAATTCCAAAGGCAATGATGGACATGATGGCCGCCCTCCGGCCGCGCCAGCCCACCGCAAGACGCTCATGCAAGAGAATCGCATAGAAAAGCCAGGTGATGACTGACCATACCTCCTTGGGATCCCATCGCCAGTATTTTCCAAGGGCGTATTGGGCGTAGATCGCCCCAGTGATCATCCCGAGGGTCATCAAGGGAAAGCCATAGATGAGACTGTAGTGGTTTATCATATCAAGGGTTTGAAGGGAGGGGAGCCTCGAGTAAAGGGGCCCCAACTTCTTTCCCTTAATCTGGCGCTCTTGGATCAGATACATGATGGCCGAAAAGAAGGTCACTGCAAAAACCCCGTTTCCCATAAGGCTTGTCCCAACATGAATCGTCAACCACATGCTCTTGAAGGCGGGTCTAACGACAACTTCCGCGCCCGGAATTGTAGAGGATATTATGAGGAGGCAGGCTGCGAAGGGTGTCAAGAAGGAACCGAGTATCATCAGTTTGAATTTCAAGTGGAAGACCAGGTAGGCCCCCACAATGGTCCAGGCGAAAAAGGACAAGGATGACTTCAGGGTGAGTATCGGCTGGACTCCCAGGTTATAGTACTGGATTCCAAAGTACAGAGTGTGGAGCACAAATCCCATGAGAAGTAACCTGTAGGACCAACTGTACACGGCCTTCTGCTGCTTGATCACAAATACGATAAAACCTCCTGCAGCGATAAGGACCAGAAAAAGCGCTAGCTTAAGTATCAATAATTCCATGGTAACACCAATCCTTCATTATGATTCAGGCCTCCTTCTCAGAATCCTCAGCCCTACGAACTATTTTCAGGATATCCTCGCCGGACCATTCAATACCGGTCGCATCTTTTATCAATGAGGCAGCTCTTTCCCACTGCCCTGCTGCAAGGCACTCGAGGAGGGGCGAATTAACCAACTCGTAGAATATCCCCCTGTTTTGCTCCTGGTTCAGTCCGCGACTCAATACGTCTTGCCGCAGTACGCCCATCAAAATCAAAAAGATCTCATATTCCCTGCCGAACTTCCTTTCCAGCTCCTCCCGGATTCTCCTGGCCAATGCCGGACTCCTACCTGAAGTGGACACACAGATCAGTAGGTCTCCCCGCCTGAACACCGCGGGCAGGATAAAGCTGCAATCACTTGGCTGGTCTACCGCGTTGACCAGGAGGCCCTTTTCCCGCGCGCATCGGCTTACAAAGCTATTCAAGTGCCTATCGCTGGTGGCGGAAAACACCATGAGGGGGCTTTGCAAATGGTTTTCCTGGAATTTCGGGCCGAGGTAGGTTATTTTTCCCGTGTCTACATATTCTTGGAGCCGCCGACTCAGCCCCTCCGCCACCACCTTCACCGCAGCACCAGCCTCTAGCAGGGAATCAATTTTCCGTTCCGCTACCTGTCCTCCGCCAACAACCAGCACTTCCTTTCCGGAAAGATCAATGAGGACTGGATAATAGGCCATAGTTGCATCCGATCTCTTGACTAGAAGTGGGAGTCTAGAATTTGGGACAGACCCGAAAGTGACTCTATGGCAAATCAGACATATTGGTCCACCATCTGGGTTATGTTTCTTTCAACCTCCTCCGTGCCACCCTTTGATTGCCATTCACGAATCAAGTTGCTGATTTTCTCATGGGTAACAGGGTCTCGTTTCAGATCTTCCGTGGAGCGGTACGCTCCGCCCCTCCTCCCTACGCGGTATATGAGGCGCTCGTCATCCGGGAGCTCCTGGTATTCCCTAATAACGTGGAGCATCTTCTCCTTGTCTTCAGGGAGCCTTCCGCTGACATCTTCCAGTAAGTTCATTATGTGGTCACTGGTAACGACACTCGTGATTCCCTCGAGGTTCTTGATAAAGACCCTGAGCTCCTCCGCAAGCATGTCATCGGTCTGCACCTTGAACTCCCCCTTTATGAGCTTTTCATAGAGGGGGACCCTTTTCGGCACCCTGAGGCTCCTGATGCGAATAAAATGGGGATCTATGCTATTGAGGACCTTGGCCGTGTCTACAGCGTGCTCTTTCCACAATTGCTGTCCTCCTAGTCCTGGCATGACGTATTCAGAGAGTTCCATGCCCGCCTCAATGACCTTTCTGCCCGCCTCGATATGTTGGGCAGAATTAACTCCTTTCTTCATCAGCTTCAGGAGAGGATCGTGCCCTGTCTCCAAACCCACATGGACTCGATCTAACCCAGCCTCCCTGATCCTTTTCAAAGATTCCAGAGACTTGCGGATAATGGTCCTGGACCTTGAATAGGTCGTCACCCTGATTATTTCGGGAATTTTTTCTCTCAGGAACTGGAGGACCTCTACCAGGTCATCGGTCTTCATTATCAGGTTATCTGCATCTTGCAGGAAACAGGCTCCGGTACCGTAATAGAGCCAAAGCCCGACACTACGGTAACTGCTGGTGTAGGCTGAATCGGTAAGAATGCGGCCGAGGACCTGGTCCGTCATCTTGCCGCTTTGGCCAAGTCTCCAGGACAGGGCCTTAATATCATCAGCGATATCCCTGACTGTTTGGATATCCTGCTTGATTTCCTCTACCGTCCTCAGGGAGAACTTTCTCTTTTTGTAGACGGGACAAAAGAGACATTGATTCCAGGGGCAGTTCTGAGTGAACCTCAAAAGGAGGCTCTGAGCCTCATTGGGTGGGCGAATGGGTCCCTGCTCAAAGCTTAAAGTCCTTTCCATGGCTAAAATGGGCAGTCCTCCTTCATCCTTGACGCCTTTCTAAGGCACAACCTCCCTCTTCCTGCGGACGTTCAGCAGGACCCTCGAAAGGCATCTCGTTTCTAAGATTCCAACATGATGAAATATAAACACAATTTTCCCCTATTCCAGGCCCCTGACTCTATTCTTTTGCAGCCATTGATTTCTATATAGGGGATTGTGCGGCTCATATCAACTTCTTATTCTCCTCCCCTTGGATATCAGGTTTGATGGCTTCGCAAGAAGACCTGCGTTTTAAGGTGGAATGTATTCAGAAGGATTTGCTTGAGGGGGCGAGGCCGGTATCTCAGGGCTTATGAATAGGTTATCTTAAACTTGTTCTGCATGTATTCCAGATATTCATTGCCACATTGGACATTCAGTACCCATGCCTGATACTGCTTTTCATGGGGAATCTTGTTCGCTTTGACATACTCGAAGGGATAACACATTACCGGGACTTTCTCGGTGTAGTACTGCTTCGTCAATTTCCCGATTGCAGTGGATAGAATATCCCAGGGTGATTCAGGATTGATAACAAATATCTTGATTCCGTTGAGCAGTTCTGAGAGATTTAGGCCCAAATCAGACTGATTTGCAAGGAGTATGGCATACAGCTCATTTGCCTTCAAAAGTGAATAAACTTTGTATTCCCTCCGGAAGCCTGACCGAGCATAGTCTTCTTCAAGGGTTCCCCCTTCTCCATTCAATCCCAATGCCTCCATTAACAAGCCCCCAGAGTGATGGTCATAGAATCGCTCCAGCTCCCACAGCTCGCCCTTTGAACTCTCTTTGAGGACCCATTCGTCCGGTAGACGGGCGCCGAGGGAAAGGCTGGTATAGGGAAGATATGAAAAAAGGTCCATTGAGCATCCCTTGGGCTTCTTCAGGGACCTTGAAAAACCTCCAAAGACCAGGTTTGGAAACCTGTTTTCGGGCCTAAAGTAACACATCACATAATTCATGTTGGAAGAGGGAAGGCGATACATGTCATTGAGATAGTGCATGATCTGCCTTAAGACGAGAAAACCTGTCCGCTTTTGATCAAGGGGCAATGCAGCATGGTGGTGTATCATCCATGCCTTTTCGTAGGCCCTGATCATGGAGATGTGGCCGTAAATCTTCCCGTTCCTCTGGTAGGTAAAGTGCCTGGCGATTCCAGGATTGTCCTGATAGAGTTTCCTATAGGTGTCTTTGAATCTTTCCTTATAAGCTTGTATCAACCGATATTTCTTGGGGTAAATAAAACCTGTGTTGAAAAAGAACTCCCATAGGGAGTTCATGTCCACCCTGCTGGATATGTAGGCATGAGGATCCAAAGCGCTGGTCAATATGTGGGTGAGTCTGCTGTAAGCGATGATGTCCATGTCAAGGACACTGATCCCGCAGCGAACCCCCTTTTCATCCCCTGGCATTCGGTAGATGACCTGAGCCTCGCAAGATATCGCCGAGGCGCCCTGGAAGTCTATCTCCATTTTGGGAATAATCATGCCCGGGACAAGTACAGCATCGTCAGGGGCCTCGTACACCGAAAACCCGGAAGTGGAAATGTCATCCACCGCCATCTGAACCTGCTTCGATAAAAGGGGATGCTCAAATATCAGCGTGGGCGTTGGGGTCAACCTCTGTCTGAGGTTTCGAATCTGCTTCTTCCTGAACCGTTTTATCTCGGTCTCCAGGGGAGAGAGGATGATTTCCCCCTGCTTTGATCCAAGTTCATGACGGATACACCTGCAATTTCCGGAGAAGATCACCTGCTCGCTGCGCTTCAGACTTATGCTAACAGGGACATCGGAGTTAAGCCAGTGGAAAGAACAACTTGAAGCAGGCCGAACTCGAACCCTAAATCCCGTAGGGCTGAAGTCCAACAGTTTTCCTGTGGCATGGAATCCGTTTTGTATGACTTCGGCCGTGATCCCGTCGCATTTGTAACGCCTTGTTTGGCGCTGACCCAAGGCGCAGCCTTCAGAAGAAATCTTCACCTTAAGATAATCCGTGGTTATCTCAAGCAAAGTCGCGGGAACGAGGGTCATGGAACGGCCATCATCAATGACAAGGTAAAGGAACCTGTAGATCTCCACGTCCGTCCCCGAAGTGTCCCTTTTGTCCCACATGCACGTGACCTTGTTCCCAGAGCATGGCTTGGGATAGGCTCTCAGGAGGATGCTTTCTTCATATCGCGGGTGACGGAGAAGGACGTAGAGATATCCATCCCTAAAATGGATATGATTTACGTAATTGATCACCTCTTCCTTGGTCACCGAGAGGGAATTCTCTGCGGCCTGGATAAGATCCTGGTGTTGGAAGAGCCAGGGAGGAACCTGGGAGGTCCCGGAGAGGGGGCTTGTGGATCCCAAGCGTGTTCGGTTTATTATTTGGCCCTTGTCTTCCAATTGCTCCCCTTCTCAAGGCATTAAGGTTTCTTGAGTCTGGCTCACGGATAGGGGGTGTTAAGCGATCTGAGCCTCGTTGGTGCTACCAGATTGTGTCACTAGTGTATTTCAATATCTGTGCCAGATCCTGAGAGTTCTCGGCGTGGCCCCCCTCCGGGGCATAAACCCACGCCAATTCCTTCTTCTTAACTCATTGTTTTCATAGGACTTTGGTAAGACTAATTCTTTTTGATAAAAATTTCAAGCAATTAATGCTTATGAACCCGGCGGGACCGGGGAGGAAGGAGTGTTTTGCACAAAATTTTGTGCATCAATGCACAAAATTTTGTGCATTTCCGAATAGCGGGACCCTGTGGGGCAGGTGCGGGCCAGGCAACCCCCACTCAGGGCCTTTTCTGTCTCAGGGGGGAATTGTTGCCGCTGACGCCTGAGCCGCCTGTGGCATTCCACACATGGGGGATCTCTCTTTGTGGTAGTTGAGACCTGATCTCCCCCCGCAATAGAAGGCCGACTCCCAGGATCCTTCCCTTGAAGCTCATGATAACATACCCGTCTTCCACCCCCAGATCCGCTTTTAGGGACCCTTGCTCCAGCAAGGCCACGAGCTGCTCCCTTTTCAGATCGATCCTGGCCCTTGAGGCCCCGTGGCCGAAGAATCGGATCATTCGGGTCGAGGGTTTGATGAAGTTCCCGATAACCTGGAAGGCCCTCATTCCGACCATGGACACCCTGAGTCGAAAGGCACTGTCCAGGTGATCAGATCTCCTCATGAGCCAAAGGCTCTTCCCCTTCTTGAACAGGAGATATGGATCAAAGGAGGAGAGAGGAATTCCAAAACGCTCGGCCACCGAGCCGAAGATGGAGTCCCTGGCATCACCTTCCAGCAATTCTGGCCATGAAGAATCCGACGGAGTTGACTTGGTGCGGGTAGAACCTGGCAGCTTTTTGGATTTCCCTGTCATATTTTTCCTTTCCCCATTGGGCAAGCCCCTTTTCGTGCCTGATATCCGTTTCTATGGGCAAGAGTCTGGCATTCCTATTCTCCAGAAGGTACTGCACGACCGCCTCATTTTCTTCGGGATCATAGGTGCAGGTGGAATAGAGCACCTGCCCCCCCTCCTTTAACAGGTCGAATGCCCGGGTTATGATCCTCTTCTGCAGATCGGGGAGTTTACTCTTCCTCTTCGTTATGACATACCTGCTCCTGGAATGAGAGGAGCGAAACCTCCCCTCCCCTGAGCAGGGCACATCCGCCAGTATGCGGTCAAAGACCACCCTCTTGGGGAATTCCTGGGCCTGATAACTCGTACACCAAGCCTGCTGAGGGTATGGCCCAGGGGAACATGCCGGCTGGAGTAGAGCTCGTTTGCGACTATCAGCCCTGTGTTGTTCATTATTTCCGCCATTTGTGCTGTTTTTCCGCCCGGGGCAGCACACATATCAAGAACAAGGGCCTCCTTTCCAGGCACAAGAATGATGGGTGCGAGACATGAAGTGAGGGCCTGGGGGTGAAAATACCCCATGGCATACTCGAAGAGCTTTCCCGGGAACTCCAAGCCCGAGGCGAAATAGAACCCCTCATATCTTGGCGAAGCCCTTTTGAGTTGGATTCCCTTATCCTGCAACATGACCAAGAGGGATCCTGTCTCAATCCTGAGGCGATTCACCCTGATGTGCACGGGTAAGGGTGCGTGAAGGCTTTCCACAAAGGAGGGAAAATCCGGTATGATGTCCTGGTATCGGTCAAAGGAACGAAAGGTCATGACCTAGAACATCCCCGTGACCCCGTGACAAGATCATGCCCCT
>JAFDHB010000270.1 GCA_019308985.1 Deltaproteobacteria bacterium
TTGATTGAGCCTTGAGAAAAGACCTCCAGGGACCACAACAGCAAATACCATGAGCGCTATTTTCTTTTGGCATAAATGGGTGGAGCGGAAAAGATTTGGGCAACAGCCTGTTGAACCCTGAACCCTGAACCCTGAACCCTGAACTTGAATTTGATTGAAGTTGCGTGGAAATAATGATAGAAAACAAAATCAAATTCAATGGCTTCGACTTAACTTGGTCATATTCCAGCGGGGTTTTGAAAAAATGAAGGACACTGTAAGGAGGCTCCTTAAGAAGGGTGTCAGGGTACTGTGTCCTGAAAGCGTGGACATCGGGGAGGAGGTCCCTATTGAGAATATTTCAGGGCAAGGCGTTACAATATATCCGGGGTGCAGGGTCTATGGTGCCAAGACCCTGATCCTGCCGGGAGCTGAGATTGGTTACGAGGGTCCGGTGACCTTGAAGGATTCTCAGGTAGGGCGGGGCGTGAGGCTCAAGGGAGGGTTCTTTGAGGGCTCGACCTTCTTGGATGGTGTGGAGTTCGGCTCAGGCGCCCACGTAAGGGAGGCGTGTCTCCTAGAAGAGGAGGTGCGTTGCGCCCATGCAGTGGGATTAAAACATACCATTCTCATGCCCTATGTCACCTTGGGGAGCCTGATCAATTTCTGCGATTGCATGATGGCCGGGGGCACTGATCGAAGAAATCACAGCGAAGTCGGTAGCTCCTATGTTCATTTCAATTACACGCCGAACCAGGACAAGGCCACGCCAACGCTCCTGGGTGATGTGCCCAGAGGAGTGATGCTGAACCAGGCCCCCATATTCCTTGGTGGACAGGGAGGACTGGTGGGTCCCTTGAAGATAGAGTACGGCACTGTCGTGGCGGCGGGGAATATCCTCCGGAGGGATGCCCTCAAAGGGAACAGGATCATTTTCAGTCAACCGTCCCTGACAAGGAGCCTTCCCTTCCACCCCGGCCTTTATACCAATCTAAAGAGGATCGTCTCCCTCAACGTATGTTACATATCCAACCTTATCGCTCTTAGAAGGTGGTACAAGGACGTAAGGTCAAAGTTTGCGGGAAGAGAGGCCATGGATAAGGGGCTTCACCTTGGGGCCCTGGAGAAGATAGAGACGGCTGTTAAGGAAAGGCTCAAGAGGCTCGGTGAGCTGGCGGGCAGGATGCCCCGATCCATGGAGATACACCGCAGTAACACGGGAGGCAGCCCTCCTAATAAGGTTATTGAGCGACAGAAGCTGTTTTTAGAGAGGTGGCCTGATATTGAGGTTTCGTTGAACCAGGGATTTGAAGAGGAAGGTGATGCCGGCAAGAGGGAAGAGTTCCTTGCGATCGTGGACGCGGCCTTGGGCAAGAGTGGGCTGGATTACATATCGTTTGTGAGAGGGCTATCGGAAGGAGAAAGCCGGATCGGGACTTCGTGGCTTCAGGGCATCGTGGATAGAGTCACGGAAAGGACCTTTGAGTCCTTACCCGGGTTCAAGACCAGGTCACCTGGCTTTGAATCGTAAGGACGTGCTCCTTGAACAGCAATTCGAGGTTCGAGGTTCAAAGTTCGAGGTTCAAGGTTCAAGGTTCAAAGTTCAAGGTTCAAGGTTCAGGGTTCAGGGTTCAGGGTTCGCGGTTCAAGGTCACGCATGGGGATCACCCCTCATCAATCTTCAACCTTGAACTTTGAACCTTGGACTTTGAACCCTATAAGACCTGCATGGATAGAATAGGAAGACAGAGGATATGGGCAGATTATTCGGTACCGACGGCATAAGGGGAAAGGCGAACCAGGACCCGATTACTCCGGAAATGGCCACGAAGATCGGAAGGGCGGTGGTGAGCTATTGCAAGAAGAGGGGCCTCTCGCCTTGTACCGTTGTGGGTCGCGACACCAGGGCAAGCGGGAGGATGCTTGAGTCCGGATTTCTCTCAGGGGCCCTCTCAGAAGGTGGTAGTGTTTTCGCCTTGGGCGAGATTCCCGCTCCCGCGGTCGCGTACTTCACGGGTGAGTTGAGTGGAAGCACGGGGCTGGTGATATCGGCATCCCATAACCCGCATGATTACAATGGGTTCAAATTTTTCGGGGGGGCGGGATTCAAGCTTTCCGAGGCGGATGAGGGAGAAATGGAGGCCCTTATCCTTGAAGAGGACAAATCGCAGGGGATCTGGGAAATAGGAAAAGTGGTAAGGGTTGAGGCAGTGACGGAGAGATACGCGGAATTCCTGGTCCGATCTCTCCCCAGGGGTAGCTTGTTCAATAGAATCCGCATTGTCATTGACTGCGCCAACGGGGCCACCTATAGGGCAGCACCCGTGCTCTTTGACAGGCTGGGGCTGACATTCGAGGTCCTCTTTGGAGAACCTGACGGCAAGAACATCAACCTGGACTGCGGATCACAGCATCCCGATACCCTCAGGGCGAGGGTCCTTGATTCGGGGGCTGATGCGGGTTTTGCCTTTGACGGTGACGGCGACAGGCTGGTGGCCGTGGATGAAAAGGGCCATGTGTTGACCGGAGATCAGTTGCTGGGAATATTCGCCAAGATGCTCAAGGAAAGGGAAGGTCTAAGGAACAACCTGGTGGTATGCACCGTTATGAGCAATCTGGGCCTGCGTTATGCCCTGGAGAGGGAGGGGATCAGTCAAGTTATCACGGATGTTGGTGATCGCAACGTCATGCAAGCAATGCTCGACCGAAACGCAAACCTCGGGGGTGAAGGATCGGGCCACATCATCTTCCATGACTACCACACGACGGGTGATGGCCTCCTTTCAGCGATCCAGCTTCTCAGATCCATGCTCCTGTTCGACAGGCCCCTTTCCGAACTTGCGACCTGGGTAACCCTTTTCCCCCAGGTAATCAAGAACGTCCCTGTGAACCGAAAACCGGAGCTCCTCTCAGTGCCCGAAATAGTCAAAACCATCGAGGGGGTTGAGTCAAGTCTGGGAGACAGGGGGAGGGTCCTGGTCCGGTATTCAGGTACCGAACCGGTCTGCCGGGTCATGGTGGAGGGGGAACAGGAAAAAGAAGTAGAGGCCTGCGCCGAGGAAATAGCAGACACCGTGAGAAAGGAGTTGAATTAGGATCATCCCAAATTCCAAGTGTGATGGCTTCGTAAAAAGTCCAATTTCTGCGTTGCGCTTCATCCCTGCCCCGTTTAATGAGTACTGGTGGCGCTGAATCAGAGGTCTAGGAGCACCTAAGAACATCGTTGGGGCAACGGCCTCTGAATCTGGAGTTATTTAACGGGGTAAATGATTGC
>JAFDHB010000271.1 GCA_019308985.1 Deltaproteobacteria bacterium
CTCGGGCACGGAGACAAGGGAGAGCTTGATGATCTCGTCTTCCCTGCCCCTGTTGAATACCTCGATGTCCAGGTCCAGGTCCTCCCCCTCGGGGAGAATCACTCCCGTGTACTCGGGCAGCATGCCAATCGCACGGCGGGGAAGATCCTTCTTCTCCTTGTCATCCTCCCCGGCAAAGGATAAAGGGACTGAGAGAAAAGCAAAAATCAGGAGAAAAATGAACAAGGAAAACATTCTCAGGTGTGATGAATAGAGATGCTTCTTGCTCACCATGGTCTAAGTCCTCCTTATCTTAAAAAATTCGCTTATCTCAAAGACCAAAGAGAGGTCTCTTGCCATCCTGTTCAGGCCCCGGAGGAATGGAATCAAGGATGTCATTGGACAGGAAATGGAATTTTTCCAGGAAAGGTGGGGGTTGGTTAGTGGGGAACTTGAGCCGAAGCCACCAAAGAAGGGGTGGGCCGGGAAAAAACAAAAACGCCCCATCTTCCATCCGGCTTTCTCACCGCTTCTTTCCATTTTTGGGATTGTCAGGAATTTCACCATAACCTGGGCCCAGTAAAACGCGGGCTCTTCAAAAAATGGAAAGACTTTTAACAGGGCATAGGAAGCACTACCGGATTTTGCGAAAAAACATAATCATGGTTTGTCCCCCTGTCAAGACTTCAGAAATGAAGGCGCCCTCCAAAGAAAAAAGAAAGGTTTCATGCCAGGTAGTTTTTCATTGACACCAGGAATGGTAAGACTATTTCAATGACATTACTATCAGGCAGAGTTTTCCAGGGCTTATCAGCCGGTAGGTCAGGGAAAACGCCCCACCAAGAGGGATCCCGTGCAAAGACAGGCGAACGGGTGTGCCCGCTACCTACGCAAGGGATGATGAATCAAACAAGCCCACGGTTTGGGACAGGAAGGAAGGCGGGGCCAAGGTCTATGACGATCCGAGCGTAGGAGATATTGCATTGGAAGGGGACTAGGGGTATAAGGGAGCGAAATGCAGGCCTGCCTTCCAGCTTGTCAAAGAGCACCTGCGGAGTTATACTTGCCAAAGAAGCTCCGAGATAAGGTCCGTCCCCCCCGGGGACGATACACGGATTTCTCCGGTGGCCAAAGAGGGTAGAGGAGGCATACGGAAGGTACCCCATTGACGCGAGGCATGTCATATCATTAGAGTAAATGACGGACAATGGAGAAAAGGTGAGGGAGGTAACCGGAGAGGCATGCATAAGGGTCAGGTTGGAGCAGTACACGCCCCTGATCTCCTGGTTCCCGTGCCCAAACCTCAATATCGAGACTGCGGCAAGGACAAAAGGGTGGGCAAGATACAAGAACAGCGGGTTTAAAGCGTTTTTTGGAGGTGGACCATGCCCATAGCAATCATTGGGATGCTTGACGAGAGGGAAGAAGGTCTTACACTGTTAAAGGCATGTATTGATGAAAAGGGCCATAAAGCAACACTAATAGACATCAGTATTGGTACGGGTGCAATTTCCCCTTCGCTTAAAGCTGATATTTCTTGCGAAGAAATAGCTAAGGCCGGGGGGGGCAGTATAGAAGAAGTAAGAAGGATGCCGGCAAAGGAGAGAAATAAAGCCACTTCTATAATGGCTGAGGGTCTGAAAAATACCTTGTTGAGAATCCATGAGACCGGTGGGCTAAAAGGGGTTATAGCAGTCGCGGGCATGACTGGTAGCCTTATTACTCTCCCCTCGATGAGAAGCCTGCCTTTCGGGATGCCCAAGGTTCTCATTACAAGCGTGGCGGCCATGCCTGCCAATGCAAAGGGATTATCGGAGTTTTTTGGCGTGAGAGATATTACAGTAATGCACAGCGTTGTGGACACTGTGGGTATGAATATTTTTGTTCGTACACTAATGATCAATGGGGCCAATGCAATTTGCGGCATGGTGGAAAATTTGGGCCCTGCTCAAGGCGATAAAAAACCGTCTATAGCGATTACCGAGTTTGGCTATTGCGATATGGGGGCTCATTACATCAGGGAACTACTGCAAGAAAAGTACGAGATCATTTCATTCCATGCCACAGGAATTGGAGAAAAGGCTGCTGTTGATTATGTGAGGCAGGGGCTGTTCGAGGCATTTATAGACCTGGTTCCTGGAGGATTCAGTGAGTACTTGCTAGGTGGAAATAGGGCTACAGGCCCTGACCGACTGGATGCAGGGTGCAATACCGGCAAACCATATATTCTGTCTCCCTGCGGGTTTGACATAATAGGCTGTGGCCCCATTCAACGCAAGGACCAGGGAGATCCTCTGTGGACCTCAAGAAAGCTCGCTGAAAGAAAAATCAATGTCCAGGACGCAATAAGGGTGCAAGCCAGGACTAACCCGGAAGAGATGAGATTGATCGCAAGGGAAATGGCTGGTAAACTCAACGGCCATCCAAACAAGAGGCTTGTAAAGATAATCATACCAACCAGGGGATTTTCGTCCCTGAGCATTGAGGAAGGCCCCCTTTATGATCCGGAGTCAGACAAGGCATTTATTGATGAATTAGATAAAAGGCTTGATCCGGAGATTGAGCTGATAAAGGTTCAAGCCCATATCAATACCAAGGATTTTGCCAGGGCTGTCGTGGAGGCACTGAACAAGGCATCCCTTGGATAGATAATAGTAAGGCGACATGTTGAATGGGTGAGGCTAAGTCCTGATTCTCATTAGAAAATCATAAAAAACAAAGCCCTGCATTGAATCCGGAAAAGCAGTTGAGGCCCGCCGGATACCCTAATGAGTTTAGAGGCCTATTTTTCGCTCAAGAAACGGATGGGTACCACTTAGGTAATCCGGCGATTTTCGTGTTGACTTAGGACTGAGAATCCTTTAATTTTCCTACCTTGGCATTTTATCCTTTTCCAGGGATATGGGGTGCGGGAAACTCTTTCTAAAATGCTCCTTTAGCGAACCGGGACATTGGCTTGTTTGACCTTTGATGTCAATTCGGATCGAAATCCGTAAAATCCTGAGGGCTTGGCAAAAGGTGCAATTTCCATTCGACAGGCTCATGGCCCTGAGCAAGGTCGAGGGACTACGTTGCCCTTGAGTTCTAAGCTAACTACATCTTACTTAAATGTTGCTCGAAAATGTGCTTGAGAGGCGGAAATCCTTATATGATAGGCATTTCCGTTATCATAGAGCCTGTAGAGCCTCTCGTAGCTCGTTTTTGTAACGCTGTG
>JAFDHB010000272.1 GCA_019308985.1 Deltaproteobacteria bacterium
AAAAGTCCAATTTCTGCGTTGCGCTTCATCTCGTTGTGATTGCGGCGTACGGTAAGTACGCCTCATCACACGAGATTCGCGCGCCTTGAACTTGAAGCTTTTTACTTTGCCATCTCAATTTCGACTTTTTACGAGTTCGTCATCTTTGGCAAAGAACCCAGGTAATGATATCTCCGCATCAATTCAGACGAATAAGCTTTGCCACAATGTCATAGGTGTTCCTGAATGCTTCACTGGACAGCCCCATCCTTGTCAACGGGATCATGCCTGAAACCATTTGCAGTATCTTCTCGTCATAGGCCACGCCGCCCAGATTGGTCATTTCCAGCATGAGGTAGTTCTCTGCAACACCTCCCACGACATTTCCCATGTTCTTATCCCTGCTATCCCTCGCCATGTTTGTAATCAGGGCTGGTCGGATCCTCCTGATCTCTCTCTCTAATGTCTCCATTGCCCCGTTACCGCCTGATTCTCCAATTACCTCAAGGAGCTCCCTTACGGTCTGGATATTTAGATCATTCTTGGGGTCCATGGCCTTTTGGACGAGCTGGTGGATATAAGGGGTCTTCTTTGTCACCTGGCCCAACTTCCTGTAGACCGCATTTCTCACAAATGCGTAAGTGTTGTGAACGGAAATGGGGTCGGGAGTCAATACGGCAATCTTCCTGTGGGCAACCAGGAAAAAGTCCAGGACATTAAAGGATGTCCCGGCTCCCAGATCTAGAATGACATAGTCCGCGTCCAGTGAAAGAATGTTCTGAATAATCTTCTTTTTCTTCGCAAATTCGGGGTTCGCCAGGGCAAGGTTTTCACTTGCACCGCATATGAGCCTCAGGTTTTCCAGTTCCAGGCCGATACAAACGTCCCCCAGCGCCTTGCACCTGCCACTGACAAAGTCATTCAGGGTTCGGGGTGGGGTCTTGATCCCCATCAGTGTATGAAGACTGGCCCCGCCCAGGTCAAGGTCAACAAGGATTACCTTTTTGTCCAGCCTGGCCAACCAGAATGCCAACAGGGAACAAACAATACTCTTACCGACACCACCCTTGCCGCCGCCCACGGCCCAAAGGACCGGACGGGATTCTGTTCCCAATTCCAGTGCTTGTTCCACGCCGTCCCCTTTTCTCACTGGATATAGGTGTCTCCCTTCTTTTCTGACTCCCAGAGGCTCCATAGAAGATTTTGCTCCGCACTCCCCCCATAGCAATAGTCTTGGAGAAGCACCCTGTCGGTTTCCGATAGTTCCTTGAACTCCAGACCGAATATAGCCCTCTCCTCTTTTCCCTTAAGGGCTCCTTCGCCCCAAATGATTCTCCCCTCTATATAGGGGCTCTCCGTTGTCTTGGGTAGGCTCAAAGTTATTTTCACGTTCTTTCCAATCATGTCGGCAGGTGTTCCGACCAAGTATTTTGTTCCCACGACCACACAGGCACCACTGAGGGAAATATCCCTTGTAACCCCGCTCAATATCAGCGGCCACTTGCCATTACCCTCCTCGAGCAGGAATCCTATATCGGCCCTTGTCGGCAACCTATGACGAGCCGTCTTACGCACCCTATAGGAACCACCGCTCCCTTCCAGCTCAACCTTTCTTTCGTAGAGATCAATGAGGTAAAGTTCTATACCAGGATGTCTTACACAGACTTCAAGGAGTCTTTGCCCGGGAATCTTGAGCACCTCTGCCCGACTGACCGTCTCTACATCCGACCTGGAGATTATGACCTCCCGAAAAGGATATACCTTGCCGAAGAAATCGTTCTTCATCAGGCTGAAACTTTTTTTCCTGTAATCTCCTTCCTGCCCGTCCACGGGATGATATACCGATTCTTTCAGGACACCTGATACCACGAAATACAGATGACTCTCCCTATCCCCGAATTTCTTGACCACTTTGGCGCTCCGCAGACGTGACCTTTCCGCACACTGCAAAAAAGAAAACAACTCGCTCCACCGCATTCTTTGAAAAAACTGGTTTGTTGGATTATCCTCGGCCTTGCATTGGGTTATTCTCGAGTGGAACCCACGGAATTCCTCGGCAGTCGGCCTCGCGAGCCGCCAGGCGAGTGTCTGCGATACTATGGCCTGAAGGATTGAACCAGAGTCCAAAAACAGCCTTGTCGCATTCTTGTAAGCTATTGCTCCGGCCTCAAAGGCCTTCTCCTTTACCAACAAATCAGCAAATGCCCTGTACAGGGTAGGGCTTTCAGGAACATCTTCAAATATTCTTTCAAAGTCCTTGGTCGAATCGATTTTCATGGAACCGCCGAAGATTCCTTTGATGATCCTCCGCTGCCTTTCCAATTGCTCTCTCAACGCATATCCTCCGCCCGCCGTGATGTGTCTTCCCTTATTGCTTCTATACGCTCCTTCATAATAACACTCTTCTCGAAAAGAAGCTTAACCACTTCCTCCAAGGTTTTCATACCTTCTTCCAGACTCTTCATCCTTTCCGACAAACTCTTCATCCTTTCCGAGATCTCCTTGGCCTCTTTCCGCAGATCATTGAAGGCCCTATCTTCAGATGAGATGGAATGATTCTCTCTAAAGGATTTGATCAATCTACCCAGCTCCTCGGTCTCTTTTATGGAAGGTGCGATACCCATTTCTTGACCTCTCTCTGTCTCCAAAATGTCTTACGCTGCCCTGCTTAGATGGCGGTTTCTGAGTCTTCTCTTGATGCCTGCATCTATGAGCATAAGCCTCCTGTCCTCTTCCTTCACCCTCCGGGCTTCTTTGTCCTCTTCTTGCTGGTCTTGTCCGTCAACCCTCTTTATCTGCCGTGCCAGCACGAAACCCAACATCATTATGACAATTAGAGTGAGGAGGTTTAGCATGCCCAGAAAAACCGTCTGCCAAAATCCGTAGCGTACAAACGATATAAACATCTCCTTTCTTGAGTCTTGGACTTCTCCCCTTGTGGATTCGCCTACCTCTTCCCCTATCCCGGAAATCTCACTTGAATTTGAAGGCAGCCCCCCGGCAATCGGCCTAGAAACCCCTCTTACACCAACGGAAAGGGGCTTCATTGACGGTTCTTTTTCCTCTTCGTCTGCATTGCTCCCCACTGGAGAGTAAGGGGTCTTGGTGGTTATGGGGATCCAATAGAGATCAAAGACCACGCGCTCAGGGTCCTTGAGCCGAAGGGTCTTGAGGCTGAAATAGGGCAGCTTGAGAA
>JAFDHB010000273.1 GCA_019308985.1 Deltaproteobacteria bacterium
AAGATCGCCCACGACGAGTAAGGCGTGACGCGCATTACATTCGCGAATAAATGGGTTGGAAGAGGACTCTTGATAACACTTTAGCGATATGAAAGTCGCTAAAACTATATGGGCCCGGGGATCTCTTGGAAGAAGTGAATTTGTTACTACTCTTGATAATTCTTCACCAGTAACGCATATCCGGTTAGACTTCCTTGTGCTGGGGACGGGAATATGACTTGTATGCTTCGTATTTTTCGATCTTTTCAGGGATCTCATGCATCCTCTTTTCGAATTCCCTTTGAACATCCGCGATCTCCCAGAAATGAATCCTCTTCCCCTCGAGGGTCAAGCGGGATCTCCTTTGTTCTTCCTCAGGGAAGTGAACCCTTACCTGGTCACCCGATACAGCCAGAGTGCCTTTAACGATCTCCACCTCCACGCCCAATTCCTCCGCTGACATCAACGCCTCTTTAAGTAAGATTTCACAGTTGCCCATCTTCCTTCCACAGGCGAGTCCAAGGAGCTTCATGGAAAAGGCCTCCTTCTTTCTTGGTGGTTTATTAATTCGCTCTGGTCCTCCTCAAAAAGGTCTTCCCCCTCGGCAGCAATAACGAAGAATCTAGGTCCCAATAGGATGGCTCCCGCTCTTTGCTTCATGGTTGCTGAAATGTCTATCATCCAGCCCACATGAGCCCCGGTAAGTAAAGAGCGATTTGGGGAAATATTGTCACCAGAAATATGCACACGACCATGGCGATAAAGAATGGCAAGATTCCCCGGAAAATCACGTCAAGGGGAATGCCTGTCATGCCACCGAGAATGAAGACGTTCATACCGACCGGCGGAGTGATCAGTCCCATTTCAATGACCAGCACGACTATCACCCCAAACCAGATCGGGTCAAAACCCAGTGCTACAATCACCGGGAAGATAATGGGTATGGTGAACGTTACAGCAGAATATACCTCCAAGAACATCCCAAGGACGACGTAGAGCAGGACGATTCCTGCAAATACCAAGTATTTGGACATCTGGAGCCTGTTGATCGTTTCGACCAGCGCAAAAGGGAGCTTACTGATGCCAAGGAACTTCATGAAAATGAAAGCGCCTATCACAATGAGGAAGATCATGGCCGAGGTCGCCCCTGCCTCCTTAAGAATGGCAAGAAAGACCTTGCGTGTAAGTTGACCGGTGATTGCGGCGATGACGAAGGCCCCGAAGGCACCAACGGCCCCTGCTTCAGTGGGCGTAAAAATACCCTTATAGATACCTCCCAGCACCGCCAGGAAAAGGAGCGTTATGTGCCAGGTCCGCTTTAGCGATGCGACCTTCACTTTAAGGGTGGTCTTTGGCCCCGCCGGACCTGCCTCTGGACGAAAGGCCGTGGTGATTGTTATGGCAATAACAAATAAGGTGGTAAGTAATAACCCCGGCAAGAAGCCTGCCATGAAAAGCTTACCAACGGATTGCTCGGTAAGAAGGCCGTACAGTATCAGTCCGACACTGGGGGGGATGAGGATGCCCATGGTACCGGCAGAGACGATACAGCCGCTGGACATGGCGTCGTCATACTTATACTTTCTCATCTGCGGCAAGGCTACCTTGCCCATGAGAACCGTACCTGTAGCGCTGGAGCCGGTGATCGCAGAGAAAACGGCGCAGGCCAGAACTGTGGCTGAGGCCAGGCCGCCACGCAGTGGCCCTACCCACTTATATGCAGCGTAATAAAGGTCTTCGCCAATGGATGTATTCCCTACGATCACGCCCATGAGTACAAACAATGGCAGGGCTGCCATAGGGTAGTAGGCCACCGTCTCGTAGGGCACCGTGCCCATTACACCACATGCCTGTTTGAAACCCTGAAGGAGGAGTACTCCAAGGGAGCCTACCAAGGCCATTGCAAGCCCAATCCACATTCGAAAAAACAACAAGAGAACTACCACGATGACAACACCGCTGAGGCCAACGAGTTCCGAGCTCATCTCTTCGTACCATCCTTGATTCTCTTAAGGAACAGACCGGCCATGGCAACGAATAACACCGCCCAGCCCGACCCTGCCATCGCATAAAAGGGATACTTGGGGACCCCTATGTAGGCACTGGTTATATTGAGGTCCTTTACAGTGATGGTGGCCTCGAACGTTCTCCAGCATATCACTGCCACCAAGATCAATCCGATACAATAGACAAACAGGTCAATGGCCCGCTGCACGCCTGGTGGGTAACGGGTCACGAACAGATCCACTCTGATCTGTCTCCCCTGCTGAGCACACCATCCCAGTCCGAGGAAGACTATCGCCACCATCATTTGTTCAGCGATTTCAGTGGCTCCAATGATGGGCTTATTAAACACCGCACGCAAGAATACATCTGCTACTGTAAGCAGCATCATCAAGAATAATATGCCCATCGAAAAAAGGCCTGCTATACGGGGTATCATGTCAATTATCTTCACGGTGACCTCCAAAAACTCTTACCCACTGAACCTCTCGGTAACACGCAACGGGAATTTCCGTATCGCTGCAAGAAGCTGCTGGTGATTCTGGCAAAGGCGAATAGAGGGCATATTGAAACCCCTTAAGCCAGACCGATAGAGACCTTTGAAAAATGCCGAATTTTGGTCAAGATCAAGAGAGACGAAAATTTCAACCGCAGGGATACATTGATTATTTTGAGGCTTTATCCGCCTCAGGCGGACTGAAATTTGAGCCCTACGCAGAGATTGGGCAAAAAGGGGAGCTTTTCAAAGGTCTCCGATAGGCAGATTGGCCAAACCGTGTTCAGCCGAAACTGCCGCGCCTTCGCACAAATCTATCGCATTACCTACCCTTGTATTCGCTTATCAACCGCTTTACTTCTGAGTAGATTTCCCTGGACCCCTTGGCCGCGTTCTTGGCTTGCCACTCGTCGTGCAGTGGTTGGGCAAGCTCTCGCCACAACTTGACCTCTTCAGGAGTAAGGGACACGATAGTATGTCCATTCTTCTTCGCATAGCCCAATGCCCGCTTCTCTTCCCCAATCACTCCATTTATGACCTGCTCAACATAAAAAGCCTCGTTGTCCTTCAATACCTTCTGGATATCAGGGGGGATCTTTTCCCAGTTTTCAGGGTTGATTAGAATTAGGTGGGGGTTCATGGCAAAGCCCCCTGGTTGCAGCAAGGCATGAT
>JAFDHB010000081.1 GCA_019308985.1 Deltaproteobacteria bacterium
TGCTCAGCTTCTCAAGGGTCGTATCGGGCCTTGGGTGTTCATCCATATCAACGATAGTATCGGGTTTCCCCCTCTTCCCGGGAATCACAACCGGCACTATCTCATCCTTGAAGCGTCCTTCCTCCAGGGCCTTCTTCGCGCGCATTTGACTGGTGAATGCAAATTCGTCCTGGTCCTCCCGAGAAATGTTATATTTTTCTGCGACGTTTTCCGCGGTCATGCCCATGATGAGCCCTGTATAATGGTCCATAAGGCCATCCCACACCCCGTCTGAAAGCTCATGGTGCCTCAGCTTTAGTCCCCATCTCGCATTCTTGATGGAATACGTGACATTGCTCATGCTCTCTCCTCCCCCTGCTAAGATCGCATTGGCTTCGCCCAGGCGGATTGCCATGGATGCAATGCGGATCGCCTCCATGGAAGAGCAACAAGCCCGGTTTAGTTGGGCAGTGGGCACGTGTTCCGGTATGCTGGCTTCAAGGGCGGCGGCCCTTGCTACCCCGTTCTCGTCACTTCTTGGCATGACGATACCCCAGTAGACATCATCAAGATCTTCCTTGGGGAAACTGGCCCTCCTGCAAACCTCCGTCATCACGAGGGCCGCTAGTTTGGTATGGGGTACGTCCCTCAGGGATCCGCCAAAATCACCAATCGGTGTACGCACTCCTGAAACGATAATCGCATCTCTTTGATCCATGAATACTGATCCTCCTTGTGTTTACAGTGTATTGTCCCTGTTGATGAGGTATGATCACTTCCCGCCTCAAGTCCCTGAATGGATACCGGCGACACGGTTCTTGAAGTTTGCTCCCACCTGTCTCAAAAGGATTGCCTTTGAACGCTCCAACTCCGGGATGTGGGGCTTGCTCCGTACGAAGGGCACATGGTCTTGCTTCCGGGTTGCAAGGCCTGCGGAAAGGAACGGGAAACGGCTACGGCTGAACGGACCGTTCTTTTCGGGTGAGGCTATTGGGCCATTATCCCTGTCTGGCGAAGTTCCCCCGTGCTGAACAAGTGCCGGTTTTGCGCCGCGAACATCAAGGAGAACCTGGCCGAACCCATCATGCTCTCCCCCATTTTCCGATCCGGCATTGGATGGGTTCCCTGGGCGCGCCGGGGGATCCTTTCTCTTACAGTCCCTTCGATGCCGAGAAAAGAGTGCCTTCATCCCCTGTAGTCGAACCAGCCTCTTTTCGTCTTCCTGCCCAAGTGGTTTGCCGCCACCTTTCTCTTGAGGATTGGAGCTGGTTTGAAACGTTCCCCATATTCTTCCTCGAGGATACGGGTCACCTCCAGCGTATTATCAAGCCCTACCAGATCCTGCAATTGAAATATTCCCACAGGGTGCCCGAGGCCCAGCTTCACCGCCCTGTCAATATCCTCTGTTGTTGCGGCACCCTCGTCCACGATGCGCCAGGCCTCATTGAAAAATGCAAAAAGTAGCCTGTTTACCAGAAAGCCGGCCCGGTCCTCCACCCTGATGGGTTCCTTCCCGATATACCGTACAATATCCATAACCTTCGATGTCGTCTCCTCACTCGTTTCCAGTCCGGGTATGACCTCGACGAGCCTCATGACGGAGGCGGGGCTGAAGAAATGCATGCCGATAAAAAGACTTGGCCGCGCGGTGGCTGCGGCCAATTGGGCAATGGGAATGGATGAGGTATTTGAGGCAAAGATACAGTCTCCTTTACAGACTTCATCTAGTTCCTTGAAGACACTGCTCTTCAGGTCGAAATCTTCCAGGACCGCCTCTATTACGAGGTAAGTTTCGTCAAAACCTCCATAATCTTCCTTGGGAATGATGTTCCCCATTATTTCTCGGATCTTCTCCTCTTCGATCTTCCCCTTTCCCTCCCATTTTGAGAGGATATCTTCAATCCGCTTTTTTCCTGCCATTGCCAGATCAAGGTTTATGTCTTTCAGCAAAACACCTGTGCCCTTCAGGGCAAAGCACAGGGCGATTTCAGCTCCCATCACGCCTGCCCCTACGACTGCGACTCTGTGGGGTGGAACCATCTCTACCTCCTGGAAAAACTAATCGAATAGCAGGATATCGTCAGCATCGCTAAAGAAAACCTGGCAAAGGAAAGGGGCATAATCAGCTCCCGGGTAAAACTTTCCCTCCAGGGCCTTGATGCCTTTGGATTTCCGTTTGACATAACCAAGGGAATAATATAAGCACTATATTGATAGATCGAGCAGTCGTTTTAAAATAGTCTTCTGGTTAATCGTTTGTCAAGGGATTTCTGCGGAGGCCATGCTAACAAACCCCACAGAAGGCGGATAAAGGAGAAGGTCAATGGACGAGAAGCTCGTCATTTCTGCTGCACTGGCAGGGGCCGCCACGATGAAGTCCCAGAACCCTGCCGTGCCCTATACACCCGAAGAGTTCGCAGAAGAGAGTTACCGTTGCATGAACGAAGGCGCCGCCGTCGTGCACATTCACGGGAGGGACCCGCAAAGCGGGCTCCCCACACCGGACATCACCAAGATTCGCGCCATAGTTGATGCGATAAGGGACCGGTGCCCCGGACTGATTATCAATATGAGCACGGCGATCGGCCCCGGGGTATCAAAGGAAGACCGTATCGCCCCCATCGCGGCGATAGAGCCCGACATGGCTTCCCTAAATACGAACAGCATGAGCGCAGCTCTGGCCAACAGGAAGACAGGTGAGATACTTACAGAGTTCGTCTTTGAGAACACCTTTGCCATGCTGATTCAATACTCCAGAATAATGCGAGAACATCTCGTAAAACCCGAGTGTGAGCTATACGACCTGGGTGGGATTTACAACGTCCTCGTGGTTAGAAAGCAGGGCATCTTCGAGGAACCCATGCATTTCCAGATGGTCTTTGGCGTCACTGGCGGTATCCCTTACGATGCCTTCAATTTTGCGCACATGAAGGACCTCTTACCCGAAGGGGCTTCGTGGTCCGTGTGCGGCGTGGGTCCTTACCAGTTCGCCGCGGGAATGACGGCTGCAGTCAACGGCGGACACATTCGAGTCGGACTTGAAGACAATATTCGTATGCCTGGCGGGGAACTGGCAAAGGGAAGCTACGAACAGGTCCAATGGGCCACAGAAGTAGCCCGCCTTGCGGGACGCGAACCGGCCTCCGCTGATGAGGCCAGAGAAATATTCCATATCCCCAAGTAAAAGGATCTCGATTCCTTACCAGCCCTGCCGGCAGGCCCAGGCAAGAAGTCGTCTGACCGTGTATGTCACCCCGATGCCTCAAGACCATTTATCGCCGAGTTTTTGCCCTATCCCCTGAGTTTCGCTGCGGACGGACGAACAGGGTGTCTGGTTTCATATAACGCACCGGCAAGAAAAAAGGGCGGCCGAAGAGCCGCCCTTTGGATCAGGCATCTGGGTTAGTGGACCGTGATCTTCTTGGGTTTCACTTCCTCGGGTTTTGGTATCTCGATGTGCAAGACCCCGTCCTTATACTCCGCCTTTACCTTGTCGGGATCGTATTCCCCGGGAAGCGTAAAGGACCTCTGGAACTTGCCGAACACCCTCTCCCTTCGGTAGTAATTCTCTTGCTTTGTTTCACTTTCATGGGATCGCTCGCCCCTGATGGTCAGGACCCGATCCTTCAGGTCTACCTCGATATTCTTTTTGTCTACACCAGGGAGCTCCGCCTTGATGACTATCTTGTCATCGTCATCGTAGATATCCACGGCGGGCTTCCATTCACCGAAAAACGGCTCATCACCAAACCATACCGAAGGAAGGAAGGGTTCCTCGAAAAACCGATTGATCCGGTCCCTGAAGGCATCCATTTCTTTCCAAGGATTCCATTTCACCAAGTCCATAAGATCTCTCTCCTTTCCTTAAGAGATTTTCTTGACCAAGGCGCCTTGTCAGTCGCCTCCTTCCTTTTTGTCCAAAAATAAGCATGATATTGTTTAAGTCAAGATAGTAATCTAAAGTGTAAAAGCGGAAAGGCATAAGGATTAATGCCCTGATGCGTGCCGGCCTGGCGGTCGGATACCCGATCCTCCCTCCTACAAGACACTGTCAGGAGTTACGCCGGAACTCGGATAAATGTCTCCGTAAAGGTGGCTCGGGCTATATCGATAAAAGGCCCGCAAACCGATTAGCTCGGGAGTCGGCGCAGGTTCAGGGCCCTGAGATGAAAGCTTCTCATCGCCCAAGACCTCGGCCTCATACTTCCGCGTGACCAAGGGTTTCCTTTTGGCTATCTTTGGACCAGTATTTCATCAACAGGGTCTGCACGGCGGAGAGCCCCATGAAATAAAATATCCACAGGGGAAATCCGCCTAGGGTATACCTTGATGATGACCATTGCCACCAGTCCACGGACAAGATGAAAAGGGTCGCAAACAATATTGCAAAGACGGCATTGCCTCGTACGCGAAAGGTAGCGAACTTGAAACGGCTCGAAGATAGCACCATTACGACAAGATAGGCCATAAAGGCTATGATTACGATAGGAATGGCAGGGAGAAAACCCCCTGACGGAAACCAACCCAGATATGAAAATACTACAAGAACCTCGCCCAGGATAATGGATGTGATCGCTGCGCCGGGACTCGGTTTCTTCGAATAAAGAGCGAAGAGGGTGGTCGGGAAAAGCACTGCAAGCCCCGTGAATGCCTGCGTTGCAATTTTCAGGATGGTGGAAGAAGGCCTTGTTGCAAAGAAAAGCCCGATCATTGACAGAAACACGACAAATATTTTTCCCTGGATGGCATTACCGGCAAGTTTTCGGGTGACGAAGGGAAAAATATCCCTTGTGAAAATGGAGCTGAGGGTCAGGAGTTGGGAATCCATAGTAGACATGAGTGCGGCGAGGCCGGCTGACATGATAAGTGTTGCCATGAAATCCCCAAATATGTGAGTCAGCATGATCGGGAGGATTTGGTCCGCCTGTTTCCCTGTCAACCCCGGGACTGCGAGTGTGCCGAATACCCCGAGGGTGACCGGGAGGAAAAAGACAAGGTTGCATACAAGAGGATAAAGCAGCATTGACCTTCTTATTGCCCCGGCATCTTTTGCGCTGAAAAACCTTTGGAACAACTGGGGGAACATGGGATCACAGAAGAACCAGAGCATAAGGTAGCTGATCCATATTTCCGGGCTGTAACGTCCCTGTCCTCCCGGTCGGGACATGAGCTCGGGCCGGATCGCTCTAACCGCCTCATTAGCCGCCCCAAAACCCCCATAATGTTGAGCCACCATTATCAATGCCGCAATCATGAGGGTCACCATCAAAATTCCCTGGAATACATCAGTCCACGCCACTGCCTTGAGCCCCCCCCTGAATACATAGAGCATAATGGCCGCAGTAATAAGGAATGCCCCCATGCTGTGGGGAATCCCGAACAGTTCCTGGAGTACGTACCCTCCCGCCATGGGCTGGAGAGCAAGGTAAGGAATAGTGAAGACGATCATGACCAGGGCGAATAACACTGAAAGATATCTGCTTTCATAGCGAAAGGCTATCAATTCCGCGGGTGTTAGAATATTATTGAACTTCCCTATCTCCCATACCTTTCTCCCCAACAACCAGAAGTTCAAGGCCATGAACCCTGTGCCAAAACCCATAATAGGGAAAAAGGCGTATCCATCCCTGTATCCTGCCCCTGATGCCCCGAATACCGTAAATGCGGAAAAATTCGTAGCCATCATGGTCCCAAGGAGCACAAAGCTTCCCAGCCCTCTTCCTGCAAGAAAAAATTCTTCGGGGGTTGACCTCCACCTTGTCCTTGCCATGAGCCCTATACCCAGGACAGCCACGAAATAACCTGCTATGACGGCTAAGCGAGTCTCCATGGTCGTCTCCTCCCACAAAAAAACGGCCACCCCGCAAGTCGGGATGGCCGTTGGCCTAAGCATAACTTGCCTTTTCCCCCTCTATACAAAGGGGAACGTCTTTCCATCATTTTCAGGCCACTTATTTAACCCATTCGATATGAAAAGGCAAGAGAAAAAACTTTTCGTGTCCAAACTTCTCTTTTGCCTGTCAATGCCTCGATGTGCCCCTTACGCTCATTAATCTTAAACACCTTCTTTGTGGTCAAGACGGGCTTTCCGCAAAACCCTAACCGGAGGTCAGTGGGTCAGACTGAATCGTGCTTGCAATCCTTTGGGATTTGCCCTAGTATTTTTCCAAACCTTCTTCCTTCGATAACACAGGGGGCGAGATCGTGTGGTGATTCCCGCACGCCATTCATCTTTCAATCCCTTGAGTCACTTCACATGATAGTTGAGAATAGGGCTGAGCAACTATGAAAAGACAAGAAATCGAGATCATACGTACGACCACATGGTCCGCCGGTCCAGGATGCCATGGGGGTTGCGGAGTGCTGGCGCACGTTAAAGATAACAAGCTTGTTAAGCTGGAAGGGGACCCTGAACACCCCTGGAACCAGGGCCGTCTGTGTGCCAGAGCCCTTGCAATGACCCAATATGTGGACAACCCGGAGCGACTGCGCCGGCCCCTCAAGAGAATCGGTGCACGAGGAGAGGGCAAGTGGCGAGAAATCTCTTGGGATGAAGCCTACGACCTCATAGAGAAGGAGGTGAAGGCCATTCGGGACAAGTATGGGCCTGAAAGCATGATCTTTTCCATGGGCACTGGAAGAGACATAGGACCATGGATATGTATGCTGGCCTATGCCTACGGGAGCCCATGGGAAAGACGGACTTGGGGCACCCATAAAGCATTCCATGTGCCGAATCCACAAAGTAGCGGAGGAGGTGAAAAACCATGGCCAAGAACCCTGAATTCGGCCTGTTGATAGACTATGAATACTGTACCGGGTGCTTCGCATGCCAAGTCGCCTGTTGCCAGGAATATGGCTGGGAAGCAGGAATGTCAGGAATGAACGTTATCGAGCAGGTACAGAAGCTGCCCGACGGCAAGGCCTACCTCACGTTCCTCCCCTTCCCGACCGAACTATGTATCCTATGCAGACCCCGGACAAAAAAGGGGTTGGATCCCGCCTGCGTCAAGCACTGCATGGCAAACGTGATTGAATGGGGCAGGCTGGACGAGTTGGCCGGCAAACTGGGCAAGAAACCGAGGCTCGTCCTCTGGTCTCCAAGATAACCTGTGGACGATTCGTAGGAAGGCGTGAGCCCTTAAGAAAGGGGCAGGTTTTTCAGCCGTCAATAAAGGGGGAAATTGCAACCCGAAGTTACATTAAGTGTTTTGAGAGCCTATGAGCATCAAGCAGGCTCGGCCTTTGTTTTGTGCTGATGAGGAAAATGGGGTCAGGAGGTGGAAATGGTTTCAGAGGGCTTTGAACTGATAAAGGCGCAGGAAATAGAGGAATTGAAGACAAAGGCGGAACTGTTCCGCCACCGGAAGACCGGGACCGAAATCCTATCCCTCGTAAACGATGACGAAAACAAGGTCTTTGGTATCACCTTCAGGACACCGCCCGCGGATTCCACCGGTGTTCCCCACATCCTTGAACATTCGGTCCTCTGCGGTTCAAGAAAGTACCCGGTCAAGGAGCCCTTCGTGGAACTCCTGAAGGGCTCACTCCAGACGTTCCTGAACGCCATGACTTACCCTGACAAGACTTGCTACCCGGTTGCAAGCCAGAACCCGAAAGATCTTTACAACCTTATAGACGTCTACCTGGACGCAGTTTTCTTCCCCCGCTTGACTCCGCTCATCCTCAAACAGGAAGGCTGGCACTATGAGCTGGAAGACCCGGATAGGCCATTGAAATACAATGGCGTGGTCTTCAGTGAAATGAAGGGGGCTCACTCTTCCCCTGATAATCTGCTGGCGGAGTACTCCCAACAGTCCCTCTTCCCTGACAGCCCATACAGGTTCGATTCAGGTGGTGATCCCAAGGAGATCCCCAAGCTGACCTATGAGAAATTCAAGGCCTTTCATGAAAGATACTACCACCCTTTGAACGCCAGGATCTTTTTTTATGGAGACGACCCGCCTGAAACAAGGCTTGAGATAGTAAAAGGGTATCTGGATGAATTCGACCGCCGGGTGATCGATTCCTCTATTCCGCTCCAGCCTCCCCTTGAGAGACCGAGGCGCCTCACTCGCCGCTATGCTGTAGGAGAAGGAGCGGAAAAGGACGCCGAGGGCATGATAACGGTCAACTGGCTTCTCCACGGCATTGAGACCCCCGAGATGATAATGGCGGGTCACATCCTCGAATACATCCTCCTTGGCATGCCCGGCTCGCCCTTGCGCAAGGCCCTAATCGATTCCAACTACGGGGAAGACATCGCGGGTGTGGGTCTCTCGGATGAACTGCGACAGATGTACTTTTCAACGGGTCTCAAAGGAATCGACCTTGCCAACGCCGACAAGGTGGAATCCCTGATCCTTGAGACCCTTGAAAAACTGGTTTCAGAAGGCATCGACCCGGGGACCGTGGAGGCCGCGGTCAATACAATTGAATTCAACCTGCGGGAAAACAATACCGGTCATTTCCCCAGAGGCCTCTCCCTCATGCTCCGTTCCTTGAAGACCTGGCTCTACGGTGAGGACCCGCTGGCCCTGGTTGCCTTTGAGGGACCCTTGAACCGGATCAAATCCTCTATCGGCTCCAACCGCCGCTTTTTTGAAGAGATGATCGAGAGATGCTTCATTGAAAACCTCCACAGAACCACCCTGATCCTCGAACCGGATCCCGAGCTGTCGGCGAAGGAAGATGCTGCGGAAAGGGAGACTCTGGAAAGGGCTCGATCATCCATGGACGAAGGCCGGATCCAAGAAGTGATCCAAACTTCAAGGGAACTCAAAAAGATGCAGGAGACCCCTGACCCGCCCGAGGCCCTTGCCAAGATACCCCGGCTCAGGCTGGAAGATCTGGACAGGGAAAACAAGGAAATACCTATCTCCTTCCAGAGGCATGGTAGTACGGAAATCCTTTATCACGATATATTCACGAACGGCATCCTCTACCTGGACCTGGGATTCAATCTCCACGCCCTTCCCCAGGAACATCTCCCCTACGTCCCCCTCTTCGGGAGGGCCCTCATCGAGATGGGGACCGAGGAGGAAGACTATGTTTCCATCACCCGGCGGATAAGCAGGAAAACAGGTGGTATAAGGCCTCTCCTCTTCAACAGCGCCACGAAGAACGGGCATCGAGGGGCCCTGTGGCTCTTTCTCCGCGGTAAATCAATGCAGGGTCAGGTAAGAGACCTCCTGGACATCCTGAGGGATGTACTGCTTAGGGTCAATCTGGATAACCCGGAGCGGTTCCGCCAAATGGTCCTGGAGGAAAAGGCGCGCCACGAGCATATATTGATTCCTTCAGGGCACCAATTTCTCTCCCTTCGCCTCCGGTCTCATTTCAACGAGGCGGACTGGGCCGCAGATCAGATGAAGGGCATAAGCTACATCTTCTTTATCCGTAGGCTCATCAAGGAGATCGATAATGACTGGGCTAATGTTCGCGAGAACTTGGAGAAGCTGCGACAGACCCTCATCAATTCCAGTGCCATGGTCTTCAATGTCACGACGGATGAAAAGACATGGGCCTATTGCTACCCCATGGCCAAGGAATTCATTGACCGGATTCCCCGTACCGAGACCCACGTCGTCCCGTGGGACCCATCCTACCCTGCCCCTTTCGAAGGTCTCACCCTCCCTTCAAAGGTCAATTTCGTAGGAAAGGGAGCGAACCTCTACCAACTGGGCTATGAATTCCACGGCTCCGCCCTCGTCATTACCCGCTATCTCCGCAGTGCCTGGCTCTGGGAAAGGGTCAGGCTCCAAGGTGGCGCCTACGGTGCCTACTGCCAATTCGATCGTCTTTCCGGGGTGCTGAATTTCCTTTCCTACCGGGATCCGAATCTCCTCAAGACCTTGGAAACCTACGACATGTCCGCTTCCTTCTTGAAAGAGCTGGAGCTGAACAGTGATGAACTGACCAAGGGCATAATCGGGACTATCGGCGACATTGACCAACACCTCCTCCCCGATGCCAAGGGTTGGGTATCCATGGCGCGATATCTGACCGGAGACTCAGCAGAGGAACGCCGGCAAATGCGGGAAGAGGTGCTGGGCACCGCACCCGAAAATTTCAAGGAGTTTGCCGAGGTCCTTGAGGCCGTGGCGCAAAAGGGACTTGTGAAGATTATGGGTTCGCGGGAAGCGATCCACGAGGCGCTTTCAAGTAAACCCAGGGACTGGCTCAAGGTTATTGAGGTGCTGTGATCTTTGGACAGCCCATCTAGTCAATTTAGGCCCTTTCATTGCTCTGCCTAGAAAAGCGCTCCTTGCTGCCAACTGGCATGATAACCCGTCGCCATTTGGAGGATGGAACATTCCCCGTGGACTGGATCAAAGATTTGCGACTCAATCGGACAGCTTCTGTAAGCCAGAAATACTTCTTGTCAACGTGCCGCAACTATGCTTATATGTTTTGATATCCAACCTATTGAGAAACCTGATGATTGTCCATTGGGGCCTCACGGGCCAGAGCCCACGGCAATCCAAGGGAGGAGCAGTTTGATGAAATACCGGGTCATAATTGAACAGGACGAAGAGGGAGTATTCGTTGCCGAGGTTCCTTCTTTACCTGGATGTATTTCTCAGGGGAAAACCCGATCAGAAGCATTAACGAATATTCAAGAAGCCATTGAAGCTTATCTTGAAAGCCTCAAAGCCCACAATGAGCCCATTCCACCGCCAATAGATGAAGAAATAGTAGAGGTGGCTGTTTGAGCACCCTTCCAAGAACTTCGGGACGTGATGTTGTCATAGCCTTGTCGAAGATAGGCTATGAGAGGGACAGGCAGAAAGGAAGTCATATAGTTTTGCGCCAAGCTTCTTATCCTCATAGGCGAGTGGTTGTCCCGGATCATCGAGAGGTGGCAAAGGGAACGCTGCGAAAAATCCTAAGACAGGCCGGATTGACAGTCGAAGAGTTCAAAGAGCTGTTGTGAAGTCCATATATGGTTTTCATGGTTTCACGGAATTGCAACGATTGATGTCTCTGCATTGTGTAGAAGGCCATCTTCCCGGTGAATTAACTCTTCAGCCAGTGCCGAATAAAAAAATGTTGACAAGTGTCATCCATGGGGCTATAGAATACAGGAAAAAATAGTTTGAGTTGGCTATGTCTGTTGTCACACGCATATTTTTTAGCTTTTACTTTTTCTTTAGCGGAGGTCGCGGGTCTCCTAGCGTGTGACGACGCATATAAGACAGGAAAAAGCGGAGCACACGCTCCGCTTTTTTTATTGATGCTTCAGCGGTCTTTCACTGACCAAATTTGTTCCAGGGAAGGCGCCGTCATGAACAGCATAACATCTCAGGAGAAGGCCACCGACAAGGCTAATGGTCTGCCCGGCAGCTTGGGGGTCACTACCAGGCTGGGACTGATCAGCCTCATAGATGATGGGATACGTCTCGGCAACCCAGAATCTCCTATAATCGCCGACCTGTTCAGTGACCTGTGGGACTTGGTCAACGCCACGATATCGGGGAGCAAGATCGACCCCCTCAAGCCCGAGGACACGCGAAATGGTTTTCGTTCATTTGAGATCACCGCGCCCACTGGAGAAAACCTCGGGCATCTCAATATGCTCTATTTCAAGAAACCCATCCCATGCTACTACCTGGTTTATGTGGAGGTGTCAGCACCCTTCAGGAGAAAAGGATTGGGAACTCGAATCCTGGAGCACTTCAGGACGTTCCTGGCAGAAAAAAATGCAATCGGTGTACTGGATAATATTATCCCAGAGGATGACCCTACCTTTGACATTTACTTAAAGCAGGGATGGGAGCCCCTGGACTCCATTGTAGGGGATGTGGTCATAGACCAGGGCAGCAGGTACATGGTCTACCTTCCCCCCAAGTACCAGGGCAAATCCTTGAAGGAACCCCTCCTGAAGCTCCTCCACCACCTGAAAAGGAAGCGGGCGGCCATAGAGATGAGGGACAACGAGCTCATGGTGCAAAGGACCATAGAGGAGTTCAAGAACGTGTACGGAGCCCTGATGAGCTATTTTGAATCAAACATCCAAAGGGGAGAAACGACCCCTCTCATGCGCTTCATGTTCACCCGTTTCGTTACAAAGCTTATTGCCTTCAGGCGACGGATCGCGGACCTCATCGGGTATACTGGCGGTGAATCCATGGAGCAGATCGTGCTGGCTCCCCGGGTTGCGGCCATGCCTGTGGAATCCTATGCCCCTTACGAAATCTCTGAAGAGCCCGCCCTTCTTCTTGGCGACAGGGATCTGTGGCTCCGCCTCCCCGAGGGCATAAAGAGGCATCCGGCCCATTTTATCAGCTCTCTCCCCAACTACTTGAGGCCCAGTCTTATGCTATGGCTCAGGCAAAAGGACATGTCTCCCCAAGACACCCTGACCTTGGGCGACCTGATGGACATTGGCTTTGATCCCACAAGGCTCAAGGAATTCAGCATGGATGGTCAAGAATTCATAATCGAAAGGACCCAACCCAGACTGATTCAACAACTGGAGAAGCGCAAGGAGGTTCTGAACAAATTGCAGCAGGAGGCCATAGGACATAGAGTCAGGAATGCCCTCCTGAAAGTAAACGCGCCGGTCCTTGCCTTCCGGGATAGGTCCAATGCCTACGTGTTCTGGCACAAGGTAAAGGGCATACACCATGACGAGGCCCTGGAAATGCTCCAGACCGTACCCTCTCTCAAGGCCCTCAATGAATCCATGGGTGTCGACAGGATGATCATCTCGACCCTAAGGGAAGTAAAGGCCCTTATTGTGGACAGGATCGGGGTTGAGGAAACATCAAGGGGAGAGCTGATGACCTTTTTCGTCTCCTGGGACCTGGCGAAAAACAGCCCGCGCCTGGTCATTGATCCTGTGGGGGGAAGTTTTTTGGAGTCCGTATGGATTTCATAAAGATCCGGGACCAAGAGGCCTGGCCTTGTTCAGCCCCTGAAAGAAGCTATGGGCCTCAGCGACCAACAACATTGGAGAGAGGAGGTTAAATATATGCCCGGACCTTTGGATGGTGTGAGAGTCGTTGAGATATCTCTTTTTCAGCAGGGACCTGTTGCGGGGATGCGTCTTGGAGACCTGGGTGCAGAAGTAATCAAGGTGGAACCCAAGGCAGGGGACCCCGGCAGGGGATTCATGAAGATCATCGGGGCCATGGCCGGTCTCAAGGGACGAAACTACTACTTCGAGCACGGCAACAGAAACAAAAGGAGCATTGCCCTTGATCTCAAGCACCAAAGGGGCAAAGAGGTATTCTTCAAGCTGATCGACAGTGCCGACGTCTTCCTCAACAACATGAGTATCAGTGCACCCGTAAGGATGGGCATAGGGTCTGATGTCCTCATGGCCAGAAACCCCCGTCTCATTTATGCCCACGCATCGGGATGGGGGCGCAAGGGTCCCGATGCCGAGGAATACTCCTTTGATTATACCGGTATCGCCCGAAGCGGATTGATGATGGCCTGTGGTGAGAGGGGATCACCTCCAACCCAGATTCTTCCCGGGATCGGGGATGAACTGGGGGCCCTCATGTGTGCATGGGGAGTGACCGCCGCCCTCTATGCCAGGGAAAAAACCGGGAGGGGCCAAGTAGTAGACACCTCGCTCATGGGAGGTGTCATTGCCGCACTGGGCTTTGTCCTGGCCGCCCCTGCCATCATGGGACAGGAGTTCCCAAGGGAAGTCAGGGCCGAGGCCGGCAATCCCCTCTACAACCATTACAAGTGCAAGGACGGCCGATGGATCGCCATCGCCCATCTGGACCCCGACAGGTATTGGCCCAGGCTCTGTAAGGCACTCGAAATCCAAGACCTGGAGCAGGACCCTCGCTTCAACAGCATTGAAGCCAGGGGCAGGAATGCAAGGGAGTTGGTTGCCATCCTAGATAAGAGATTCGCCACGAGGACGAGGGATGAGTGGTCAAGGATATTGAGAGAACACGGTTGCATATTCACACCCGTCCACAGCCTCCAGGAAGTGACAAATGACCTCCAGGCCATCGCGAACGACTATTTCACCTTTGTTGATCATCCCACCTACGGCAGGACAAAAATGACGGGCTTTCCATGGGATTTCAGCGAGACGCCTGCTTCGGTAAGAAGGGTGGCTCCGGAGCTCGGGGAGCACACCGAAGAGATCCTTCAGGAGCTGGGGTATACACAGCGAGACATCGAAGAGCTTAGGCGAGACGGAGCCATCCCCTGACGGGACAGAAGTTAGGTACTCCCAAAACCGCGAATCCCGCGCAATCCGTGCCAAGAATATCGTTCTTGTCCCCTGCTTTGGATCGAGGCAACCCCGTTGCCGGATTTGGACCGAGGTGACCGTGTCACCGGGTTCCCACCGACATGGGCAGCTTGCTCCATATTTAGGGAAGGTTCAAGGTTCAAAGTTCAAAGTTCAAGGTTCAAAGTTCAAAGTTCAAGGTTGACAGTTCAAGGTTCTGGGTTCAAGGTTCAAGGTTCAGGGCTCGTGCATCAATCATGTGCAAAATTCTATCCGTGGAATCCGTGCCAAGAATATCGTTCTTGTCCCCTGCTTTGGACTTTTTGCGAAGCCACCAGAATTAGTTTACGAGGCTTTGCGTGGGCGCTGGTATCCTCCCTCCAAACCTGATGAAGCCGCTTGAACTGCCGCGGATCTTGACGGGAATAATCGTAGCCTCCCCCAAGAGCCCCCCGAAATAGGCCTTTTCCCCTGGCCCTTTGCCGGGGACCGGGATTAACCTGGTGGCCGTAGTCTTGCGGTTGATGACCCCGATGGCCATCTCGTCCGCAATGATCCCGGCGATGGTCTCGGCCTCTATGTCGCCTGGCAGGGCTATCATGTCCAGCCCCACCGAGCAGACACTGGTCATGGCCTCCAGCTTTTCAAGGTTCAGGTAGCCCTTGCGTACAGACTCGGAGATGTTAAGATCTTCGCTTACAGGGATGAAGGCCCCGCTGAGGCCTCCTACAAAGGAGCTTGCAAAGGCGCCTCCTTTTTTTACTGCGTCCGTGATAAGTGCCAGGGCGGCGGTGGATCCCGGGACGCCTATACCGGCCAGTCCCAGGCTCTGAAATATTTCTCCAACGCTGTCCCCGACATTGGGTGTGGGGGCGAGGGAAAGGTCAACCACACCGAAGGGGACATTCAGTCTTCTCGCCACTTCCCTTCCAATCAGTTCGCCCACACTCGTAACCTTGAAGGCGGTCCTTTTTATCAGCTCCGATATCCTCCCCAGGGTAAGGTCGGCGCCGGACTCCCTGGCCCTGTCAATAGCCTTTTTTATTACACCGGGCCCGCTGACTCCCACGTTTATTACCGCACCAGGCTCCCCTACTCCATGGTAGGCACCTGCCATGAAGGGTACATCCTGCGGTATGTTTGCGAAGACACACAGCTTGGCGCAGGCTATGCCGTCCGAGTCAGAGGTAAGCTCAGCGGCCGACTTTATCACACTCCCCATGAGGCCTACCGCATCCATGTTGATACCCGCGCGCGTGGAAGCAACGTTCACTGAAGAACATACCCTCTCTGTCCCGGCCAGGGCCTCGGGAATCGCATCTATCAAGGCCAGATCGGCCTTGGTGAATCCCTTTTCAACCAGGGCGCTGAACCCGCCGATAAAATCCACACCTACTTCTTCGGCAGCAGAATCCATTGTCCTTGCCACATCCACCAATTGTGCCGCAGAAAACGTTGCACCACAAACAGCAATGGGGCTCACCGCGATGCGCTTGTTGACGACAGGGATACCGTACCTATCCCCGACCTCATCGCACACCTTCACCAGGTCCTTTGCCAAAGAGCTTATCTT
>JAFDHB010000274.1 GCA_019308985.1 Deltaproteobacteria bacterium
ACAAGCCTGTTGTGCACGCGGCCTTCATAATGGATGACCCCGTTGTTTCTGAAGACCCTCTCCACGCTGTGTATGCCCCGGCCCTTTCCGTTCTTGAAATGGCTCACTATCTGGACCATGATGGCGTCAATCCCGTCCTCTTTTATTGCCTCCCGCAAGGTGGGAATATCTTCTTGAACGAGTTCTTCGTCGGCGTCTATCTGGAAGATCCATTCTCCCCTGGCATATCCAAGGTAATGGTTTCGGGCCTCGCTGAAGCTGTCTTTCCATGGGTGAAAATAGATCCTCTTCGTGTACTTCTTGGCAATAGAGACGGTTCTGTCCCCTGATCCAGTGTCTACGACGATGATCTCGTCCGCAATGCCCTTGATGCTCTTGAGGCATCTTTCCAGGTGTCTTTCCTCATTCCTGACGATCATGCAAACGGAAAGAAACGGCCTCCTGTCTTTCCTCTTACCCCGGGGCGTCCGGTCTACGGACAGGGAGTGTCTATTGCCCCTCTTCCTTTTCCTCTTTTTTCTTTTCCGATTTGTCATTCCAAGTACCTTGCCTCCTAGTAGCTTGCGCCCTATTAGAGTATTACTATCCATGCATGGATTTGCCCTGATGAAAGACCTCCTCAAATCGAGACCTTTGCTTTAGGCCGTTGAAATGGAGAAGGCGGGATACCCTCTCTTTCAATTTCTCTTCCTTGCCTAATGCCGCTTCCACCCTGGATAGAACCAGGTGGGCCTTTTCGTTCAAGGGTGAAAGGACAAGGAGGGTGTGCAGGACATTTTCCGCCTCGGAAAGGAGCCCTGTTTGATCGTAGAGATCAGCTAGTCTTTCGAGTATTGACTCGTTTTCGGGACAATACTTTAGCGCTTCACTGTAAGCCTTTATCGCATCGCCGAGCCGGGCTGCCTTGGTGCAATGATCTCCCACATATTCCAATGTGCGCCAGAGAAGGATCTCTAAAAACCTCTTTTGATATTCCGGTCCCCTGTCAGGATGGCCCATGAGCAGGAACTCCAGCTCCATCCGGAATATGAGGCTGTCAGGGAATCCTTCCACGGGGTCTTCGAGGTAAAAGAATATTTCGTCCCCGCAATACCTTTGAAATATATGTGGCCTTTGACGCAGGTCATTAACGACCTGGTCCGCAAGGCGAAAGAATTCTTGCCGATCCGGCTCTATGTATCCCAAAAATGAGAGGAGGTTGAACATGGATACGGCTGATGGGGGATTCTCATTGTTTGCTTTCAGCAGTAGTTCTCTGGTTATGCCCCGGGGTCTTTCGCCGAGCACGGCCTCAACCATGAGGCAAACCGCAAGGTTGTTACAGAATTTGCCATTATTCCCATTGCGTTGAATCGCCCTTGCGAACAAGGTGGCGGCCTGCTGGAAATCCTTAGCATAAAAGCTTGAAATGCCAAGGGCATTGAGCTTGTCCGGCTCTGACCATTTGACGGCGGCCCTCTTTGACACGGTGACCTCCTCGGCTTGAATCTTTTCCACCACCCTTTTCATGTTGGCCTTGATGTTGCCATTGTTTCTGTTTCGTTCCATGGCCCTTAGGACCATTTCCTCTCTTTCCTTGTCCCGGGCCAGATAGTGTTGGATCATTTCTTCGAAATTGTCTTCGTTAAAGAGCACGATCTCTGTCCCGGGTTCAAAGAATTCCTGGATAGACCTATCGCCTTCTTCGTGCAAGAGCAGTGCACCACAGGCGACCGCTTCGAAGGGCCTGAGGTTGACACCTCCCTGTATGCTGGGGCAATGGATGACTATCTTTGCCCGTGCCATTAGCCGGTAGCACTCAGTCAAGGTTTGGGTCCGGCCCACGAAAATCCTGTAACGGTCGGCAAGGGACAGGAGCCTCCAGAGATACCTTTCTCTTTTTCGGTAAAAGGGATTTGAGACGGCTCCGGTGGCGACCACGTCGTATTCCTTTTCCGTCCCGACATCGGGCAGCTCTCTAAATGCCCATGGAACATAGCCCTGGGTCCCGGAGCAGGTACGATAAAGGACCTTGCTCTCTCCGATCCTCTGGTAAGCAGGGCACATGTGTTTCATGGCGGGCATCAGGGCATCAAAGAACTGCAAATCCAAGGAAAGTTTGTTGATCTTCCAAGGGTCCCCTGGAAGCCCGATCACGGGAAAAGGTGAATGCTCTATGCCCGCGGGCAACGGATATATCTCTGAAAGGAAAAACAACACGTAATCCGGCTCCCACTCCCTGGGCAAATGTCTGAGGATATCCATGAATGAATCTTCGATCGGCCGGTATGTGATGGTGCTTGCCCCCTGCATTCCGAGTCCTTGGCCCGGAATAAAGGATATGACATCACAGTTGGCCATAAGGGCCAGCCCTATCCTTCCGCCTCTCACATTGCTCAAAATCCTGGTCCGACGCCCTGAAAGGTCCTTGTGGTGAGTGATACGAAGATCATTGACCAGTTCCCAGTAACGTATGCCGTCCGTGTCGTCCTCATAAACCGCAAGCAAGGAATGCTCTGCATCTTCAAGATTGCCGGCCTTGTAGTAATTTGCTCCTTTGACCAGGTTGATGAGGCCGGGGAGGTCGTTTGCAGAGATTCTTTCCAGGGTTTTGGCTATTTTTTTTGCTTCCCCGGGGGTTTCTCCCTGTAATATGTTTAAGATATGAGCAATCATGCCATGTGTAACCCCTTTTATTGTTAGGATCGTCTAAGAGTTCTTCAGGATCTTTGCAGGATTCCCCGCTACAACCGAATCAGGAGGTACGTCCCCTAGGATGTTGGAGGCCATGCCGACGAGGCTCCCGGACCCGACACGGAGGTTTTCTCTTATGCTGGCCCCGGAGCCGATGTAGCAGTTTTCCCCGATAACACAACCTCCGGAAAGGGATACGTTTGACCCGATTAATGTATAGTCGCCGATAATGCTTTCATGGGCTATTACCGTATTGGGGAGGATCACGCAGTGATCACCGATGCTTACCGAGCAACTAATCACCACGTTTGCCATCAGCAGGGTGTTTTTCCCGATCCTGGCATCAGGGGCGATCCGCGCGGATGGGTCGATTATCGTGGCATAGCGTTCTCTTTGCAGGCCAAGGCCGCCGATAAGCTCCCGCCGGCCCCTGAAGTTATTTG
>JAFDHB010000006.1 GCA_019308985.1 Deltaproteobacteria bacterium
AGTTGGCCATATATCACCTTTTTTCGGTACTTCGGCAAAATTACAACATGATACTTGCATTCCCACTTTACATGTGCTTGACTTCTCCAATCTTTCATTTCGGTCCTCCTTGGCATTTGGGGCCTTCCTCACTGGAGGACCGTTTACTATTTTTTCGCCTGAAACGGTATAACCTTTTCAATTCTCACCGGCATAGCCGGTGGATTAGTGCCGATTTAATATTTAAGATGTGACCCTATGCCCCATTTCTTGAAGCTTTTTACTTTGCCATCTCAATTTTGACTTTTTACGAGTTCGTCAATGTTGTTGTGAACAGAATGCTCACTGCATTCCCGGCGTAGGATACCCCTTCCAAAAGCAAAGGCAACAATGGCAAGGATAGCCAGCACTGAAAAACCCGATGACAAGGAGCCCACCCTGTCCTTTGCCAGGCCGAAGGTAAGGGTGAACAGGACCGCTCCCAGGTTGGCCAAAAAATTGACCATCCCGATGATTGTACCCACGGATTCCTGCTTGACCAAGGTGGAGGCCAAATGAAAGAAGGCCCCGAAATTGACACATGAAAACCACGCCGCCGACACGGCCAGGAACAGCAGGACAAACGGTACCTGGACAAAAAAGATTCCTGCAAAGAGAAATGCCAGTATAAGGATGGAACCGTTGGCTATGAGCATGGGGGAAAATCTCAAGAGGATCAACCCCCCTGAAACTCTCCCCAGGCCGCTCACGAACATCACGAACATACCGCCCCATGCAAGCTGGGTTGCCGTGGAGCCTGCCCAGAACTCTGCAAGCAGGCTGGGTATCCAGTTGCCCAGGTTGATCATGGTGCCCCACGACAGGGCGTGGTAAAGGCCCAGGACCCATGCCGCACGAATCTTCATTATGCTACCGAGGCTCATGGTCGAAGGAAAACCTTGATTTGGATGCTCCACGTGGATGCCCACCCATAAGAGGAGCAGGAAAGAGGAAAAGATACCGGGCGCAAGATATATCCATTGCCATCCCATTGGGAGGAGCCTGGGTACCAGGAGGTAGGCCAAGATGTTCCCCATAGAGAAGATCCCCGCAAAAAAGGACTGAAACGCCCCTGCTCTCCCGCCAGGTGCATACAGGGCGATGAGTTTCATACTGGTCACGAATCCTAGGCCCGTACCTATTCCCGTAAGCACACGACCCAATATGGCCAACCCCATGGAAGGGAGTGCAGCCGGCAGGAAATTTCCCAGTGTCAAGGAGCTCATTCCCAGAATCAGGGCCCGTTTCATGCCCAGCTTATCTGCGATCATCCCGGCAGGGATCTGCATCAGAGCGTGTGACCAGAGCAATGCGCTCAAGAGAATGGACATGCCCGTATAGGACACCCCGTACAACGCCATCAAGGTGTCAATGCCTGGGGGTATATTGAGGAACGTGATTCCCAAGTCAAGGGCTACTAGAAAGGCGAAAATGATCTTGATATTCATGAGTTAATCCTTTTAAACAACAATAGGAGGGCCACCTGGAATCTGTTTCGCCCCTTGAATATCACTTTCAATCCTCACTTTCAATCCACCCTTGACAACACACAAAAACAAAAATAGTGTTGATGTAAACGTTTTCCCAATAAAGGAGCCATCCATTGTGTCCACGATCAGGGATGTAGCCACCAGGGCCAATGTCTCCATAGCTACCGTATCCAGGGTAATCAACAACAGTCCCCACCGGGTGGGTCGAGAGACCAGGGAGAAGGTCCTCAAGGCGATACAGGAACTGGATTACAGGCCCAATGCCCTGGCCCAGGGCCTCATAATGAAGAGGTCCATGACCATTGGAATCATCATACCTGACATCTCCAACCCCTATTACGCCGAGATCGTAAGAGGCATCCAGGATGCGGCAGACAGGGCCGGGTATGCCATAGTCCTGCAAAACACGGACAGGAAAAAAGAGAAGATCATCAAGTGCATCCACGTACTCAGGGACAAGAAGGCCGACGGTATCATATTCAGCGGCGGCATCATACACGGCTACGAGACCCTCTCTGTACTGGGTGAACTCAACAGCCGCGTGGTGGTAATCGGCAGGCACGAAGTGGATTTCCCGGCCGTGAGGGTGGATAATATCGGTGGTGCGACACAGGCCATCCAGCATCTGGTGGACCTGGGGCACGAGCGAATCTGTTTCATAAACGGCCCGGAGATGTCCACCACCAGTATCGACCGCCAGCGGGGTTACAAGAATGCCCTGGCCAAAAACAACCTTCCCTTTGACAGGGAACTGTTGAAACGGGGAAACTTGACCGCTGAGAGCGGGTACCTGGCTGCAAAAGAGGTGCTCAAGTTGAGGCGCAGGCCTACCGCGATTTTTACGAGCAATGATCTTATGGCATTTGGGGCCATCTGCGCGGCCAGGGAGCTGGGCATGGAAGTTCCCGGAGATTTGGCGGTGGTGGGTTTTGACAACATCCCCCTGTGCACATACTTCGACCCGCCCTTGAGCACCGTGGAAATCCCCATGTATGAACTCGGCCTGTCTGCCATGAGAATGCTCTTTGACTTGATTAATCAAAATGAGTTTGATCGATATAAAATACTCAAAACCAGGCTTATTATTAGAGAATCTTCACAGGGAAAAAATGCTTGACTTGGTGTCATGGATATATGATGTTATGGAAAACGTTTACCATCAAATTTGCCTTGCGAGGGAGGAGTAAGTACATGCCGAGAAGAAAATCCTGGGATATATTTGAGATGAGCTACGATGAAGTGGCCGAGCAGATGAAGAGTAACGACGTTGTCATGCTACCCATGGGTTCCACCGAGAAACACGGAAGCCACGTGGTACTGGGGACAGACTCCATGACTACCATGGGCGTGGTGAAGGTGGCAGCGGAAATATCCAAGACAATCTATACGCCCATCATACCTGTGGGGTATTCACCCCACCACATGGGAGAAGTGGGCAAGGGATCAGGGACCCTGACCTTTTCGGGCAACACTTACAGGGCGATTGTCTATGAACTGGGCATGTCCATGATCTACCACGGGTTCAACAAGTTGGTCTTCGTTAGCCATCACGGCAGTAACACGAAAGTAATAGACGATGTCCTGAGGCGCTTGAGGTATGAGACCGGATGTTTCGTCTGCTGGTACAAGACGCCCACAGAGAGGACCTATTCCCTGATCGACGATATCATGGAGGGGCCCCCTGAGGAAACGCCCGGCTGGCATGCGGGTGAACTGGAGACCAGTACGGTTTGGGCATGGGACGAGAGCCTGATCGACATGGACAAGGCACAGCAGGACAGGACTCATGCCCCGAAGTGGATGGGGCCGGGATTCAGCAAACATGACGGTTCGGACAAGGTTACCTTCCTGGGCTCTGAGAACATATGGGTACCCATGGAACACCATGAATACTCCGACACCGCCACTATCGGAAATCCCTTCCGTGGTACCAAGGAGAAGGGCGAAAAGTATTTCCAGATATCCGGGGAGGCCCTGGCAAAGTTCATCGAGGAAGTCAAGAAGTTTGACATCAAGGTGCCCGATGAGAAAAGGGAGTTCGCAAACCGGGCCTAAGGGCCGGCATTATCCCCCTGCCCCGGGCTTCTCAGTAAAGGCATGGCAAAGAATATCGTCTTGATAGGGACCCTTGACACCAAGGGTCCGGAAATGGCCTATTTGAAGGGCTTTCTTGAATCCCGCGGTACCACCACGACTGTCGTAGATGTTGGGACTCTCGGGCCGCCCTTCCTGGAACCTGATTATTCCGCTGAAGAGGTGGCTTCCCTCGCGGGTTTTGACCTCCCCGCACTCCTTCGAGAGAGAGAACGGGGCCATATCATGGAGGTCATGGGAAAGGGAGCGGCAATCCTCCTCCTGGACCTTTTTGAGAAAGGCAAGGTGGACGGGGCCCTCGGTCTCGGCGGAAACCAGGGGACCTCTATATGCGCCTCGGCCATGAAGGCCCTTCCCCTGGGACTCCCCAAGTTCCTGGTATCCACGGTAGCTTCGGGCGACGTCCGCCCCTTCCTTGGTCACAAGGACATAGCCATCATCTTCTCAGTGGGTGACATGCTCGGTGGGCCCAACGCCTTGACTCGATCAGTTCTTGAAAACGCCGCTTCAGCGCTGCTTGGGATGATTCACGAGGGCAGTGGAGCTCTTGTGGACACGGAAGAGAAAACGATCGGCATCACCGAGCTCGGGAACACTGAGAAGGGGGCTTCCCATGCAGTCAAGTTATTGAGGGGTAAGGGATACGAGGTGCTCCCATTCCACGCATCAGGTGCGGGCGGAAGCGCGATGGAGGAACTGGTGGAAGCAGGCTCGATCAAGGGCGTCTTTGATCTTACCCCCCATGAACTGGCCGAAGAGGTCATTGGGGAAGGTGTCTATGTGCCGGTGAGACCCGGCCGAATGACGGCCGCTTCCAAGAAGGGGATCCCCCAAGTCGTTTCAACGGGAGGCCTTGAATATCTGTGTTTTGGGCCGCGTGAATCCATCCCCTCGAGGCTGCGGCATCGAAAGATTTACATGCACAACCCCATGAACGCCAATCTGAAGCTTTCCAGGCGCGAGATGGGAGAGGTGGGAAGCACCATGGCTCAAAGGCTGAATCTCTCCCGGGGCCCCGTTGCCGTTATGATACCCCTGAGGGGCTGGTCTGTCTATGGGAGTGAAGGCGGACCATTTCATGATCCCAAGGGAAACAAGGCCCTTGTCGATGCCCTCAAGGAAAGCCTCATGCCTGACATCCAGGTGGAAGAGATTGATGCCCACATAAATGACCACTGCTTTATTGAACGCTGCATCCAAAAGCTGGTGAACTTCATGGAGGCCGGAGAAATTGGGAACCAATAAGCAGGAAGAAGTGGAGATATTGAGGAAGGAACTGACCCGATACAGCAGGCGCTCCTATGAGAGGGGCCTCATATGCGGGACAGGAGGCAATCTCAGCGCAAGGATACCTGGAACCGACATAGTGCTTGTTACCCCCACAGGGGTTTCCCTGGGAGACGTGGAGCCCCAGGCGAACATCCTCGTAAACCTTGAGGGCGAAGTCCTGGATTCCCCTCTGGGACTGGTTCCTTCAAAGGAGACGTCCTTTCACCTCAGGGCTTACCGCCTGCGGCCGGAGATCAGTGCCGTGGCGCACCTCCACCCGCCCTATGCAACGGCCTACGCCAATAAGGGCGTCCCCTTGCCCCTCGTCACCGTATCCGCAAGGGCCAACTTGAAGCACGTTCCAACCATAGAATGTGCCCTTCCCGGCTCCGAGGAACTCTGCGAACTGGTCACCAAGGGGCTGGAGGATTATCCGGAAGCCCGGGCCGTACTGATGAAAGAGCACGGGATCCTCACACTGGGGAAGGACCTGAAGACGGCATTCTACCTGGCGGATCTGGTGGAGGATACGGCCAAGATTGCCTTTATAGAGGCCAATATCAAGCTTTGATGGCTGAACAAAAAGCGCGGCCCCTTTTGGCACCATCTCTCCAGGGGTCCGGCGCCCATGGGAGGATATTGATGAAAACAACAGCAGATTCAAGAAAAAATTTCTCTGTTCCTAAGACCATGAAGGCCTGGGTCCTGGATGACCCGGAGCAACTCAGGCTGACGGAGAAGCCGGTACCTGAGCCTGGACCTGCCGAGGTCTTGGTGAGGATAGATGCGGTGGCGATCTGCGGTACCGACGTGGAAATAATCACCAAAGGGCTTCCGGCCTGGATGGAGGGAGGCCTCCCCTTTAACAAAAATTTTACTCCCGGCCACGAATACATGGGAACAGTGGTAAGGCTGGGCCCCGGGGTGGACGAATATGAAATCGGCCAAAGGGTGGCAGTGGAAATCCATGCGGGCTGCGGTCGCTGTGAAAGGTGCAGGATGGGGATGTACACCTCCTGCTTGAACTACGGAATGAATTACGGTGAGCACAACAAAGGACACCGGGCCAATGGTTTTACCACGGATGGCGGTTTTACCGAATATGCGGTCAACCATATCAACACTCTGGTCCCTGTTCCCGATGATATGAGCGATGAAGAGGCCACACTGATCGTTACTGCGGGCACGGCCATGTATGGACTGGATGTCCTGGGAGGACTGATAGCCGGAGAAAGGATAGTGGTGATAGGTCCCGGCCCGATCGGCCTTATGAGCGTTGCAGTTGCAAAGACCCTGGGTGCGCAGCTCGTCATACTGACAGGTACCCGCGAGTCCAGACTGGAGCTTGGCACCAAGTTGGGGTCTGACTATGTGATCAACGTGCGGAAAGAGGACCCCGTTGAAGCGGTAAATCGGATCACCAAGGGCAAAGGGGTCCACTATGTCATGGAATGCTCCGGGGCTCCGGACGCATTGAACCAGGCGACACGCATGGTCAACCGGGGCGGGAGAATCTGCCTTGCCGCCTTCCCCCAGGAACCGGTGCCCGTGGACCTGGCGGCGATAGTTCGAAACAATATTTACGTCTTCGGCATCCGCGGAGAAGGAAAGGGTGCCACTCACAGGGCCGCGGCACTCATGGCCCAGAAGAGGTTCGATGCCAAGCTGATACATACCCACACCTTCACCCTGGAAGAAGTCCCAACGGCCTTCCGGTATTTCCGGGAGAGGATCGAGGATGCCATAAAAGTCGTAGTCAAGGTCTGATGGCTTCTTACGTGGCCATCAGATTTGATGAACTCGTAAAAAGTCGAAATTGGGATGGTAAAGTAAAAAGCTTCAAGTTCAAGGCGCGCGAATCTCGTGTGATGAGGCGTACTTACCGTACGCCGCAATCATTTACCCCGTTAAATAACCCCCGATTCAGAGGCCATTGCCTCAACGATGTTCTTAGGTGCTCCTAGACCTCTGATTCAGCGCGACCAGTACCCATTTAACGGGGCAGGGATGAAGCGCAACGCAGAAATTGGACTTTTTACGAGGCCATCAGGTTTGATCCATGGATATTTCTTTACCCAGGAGGAACAAAAAATGGAAAATTTCTCTATTTACCGGTACATGAAACTCGGGATAGTCCACTTCAAGGCGTTTCCTGAAGTGGCCCGTGGGGAAGGCCCGATCGTCGAGACTCTCAGAAAGATTGTGGAGGATGACTTCTGGACGGCCGTGGAAGTCGGATGGATGAAGGACATCAAGGTAAGGAATGAGGCCCGAAGATTACTGGAGACGTCTCACATGGAGGTGTGCTATGCAAACCAACCCCGGATGTTCAGCAACAAGCTGGATCTCAATTCCTTTGATCCCGCAGAAAGAAAAAAGGCCCTGAGCATGATGAAAAACGGGATAGACGAGGCCCTTGACCTCGGTGCAACGGCTGCAAGGGTTTTCTCGGGCAAGCATCCCGGGGAGGAAAAGAAAGAAGAAGCAAAAAAAATTCTCGTAGATTCCTTGAAGGAGATATGTGAATATGCCGAGGAGCAGGGCGGCTTACCCCTCTACATGAAGATATTCGATTACGATATAGACAAGTGCTTTCTCATCGGTCATTTCAAGGATGCCGCCGACGTCGCCGCCGAGGTCCACAGGGAATACAAGAACTTCGGAGTCCTGGCAGACCTATCCCATTTCCCCCTCTTGAGAGAGAAGCCTGAAGAGGCGATCCCCCTTGTCAAGCAGTTTCCAATGCATTTCCACATAGGAAACTGCCTTTTCCGCGACAGGAGGCATCCCACTTATGGGGACAGGCAACCGAGGTTCGGAATCCCGGGGGGCGAAATAGATACCCCACAGGTGAGGGATTATTTCAAACTGCTCCTTGATCTGAATTTGCTGAACCCGGAAGACAGGCCTGTGTTGAGCGCGGAGGTAAGACCTCTCTTGGCTGAAGAGACCTCTGAGGTAGTGATTGCAAACACAAAAAGGGTCATCAAGGAAGCATGGGCGCTGGTATAGGCATTTTCCCGTCCTTTGGGACAGGGGCGTCGTTAACCTAATTGCTTGGGTGGCTTGAAGCCGCCTAAATCTAATCACAGGAGGTTAATTATGGTTTTGAAAAGGACAGTTTTAGGACTATTGGTGGTGATGGCAGTCTTGAGCTTCAGCTTGGCGGCCTCTGCGGGAGACTATCCCACAAAGCCGGCGAAGCTCTTGATCCCCTTCGGCGCAGGCGGGTCCGCTGATTTCATGGGTAGAGCGATCGCCAAGGCTACGGAAAAGTATTTTGGCCAGCCCATCGTGGCGGTAAACCGCCCCGGCGCGGGGGGCGGCATCATGTACACTGCCCTCAAGAATTCCAAACCCGACGGTTATACCCTGGGATGGAGCTCCACGGGCCTCTTGACGGTCACAAACATCGGCAATGTGCCTTTCTTCTATGACGCCTTTGAGCACGTCTGCAGGATTGGATACAGCGCACTACCCATCGCAGTCCGGGCCGATTCCCCGTGGAAGACCTTTGAGGAATTCATCGATTATGCCCGCAAGAATCCCGGCAAGATAAAAATAGGTAATGCAGGTACGGGCAGCGCAACCCACTTGACACCGATCGTCATAGAGAAACGCTTGGGGGTCAAGTTCATACACGTACCCCTCGGGGCGAAGCGGAGGGTCCCGAGCCTGCTCGGTGGCGAAGTGGAGGCGATCTGTGTCCCCCTTCCCGAGGTAGCCCCCCAGGTGCGAGCAGGAAAGGCCAGGGTCCTAGTGGTGCCGAGCGAAAGGCGTGATCCGGGTTTCCCCGACGTCCCGACACTCAAGGAACTGGGATATGACATTGTTATTGAACTTTTCAGGGGTATAGCCGTGCCAAAGGGGACCCCTGAAAGTATCATAGGAAAGCTGGAGGATTCCTTTAGGAAGGGAGCCCAGGAAGCGAGCTTCGTGGATATCTCCAAGAAAAACAGTTTCAATGTGAGCTTCATGGACAGAAGGACCTTTGAATCCTATGTCAAGGACAAGAATGACATGATTGCGGAGATCATGAAGGCCGCCGGGCTGAAGAAAAAATAACCAGCATTCAGGGTGGCGCCGTTTCCCATCCGGCGCTACCCTGCTATCTTTGAGGACGCAAGTGAGAACCCCGAACCTGGTCATATCCATAGTCTTGATTCTTTTTTCAGCTTTCTATATTTCCATGATCATCAGGCTGCCTGATAGAAATCTCCCCCATACTCTTGGGGCCCAATTTGTGCCGTGGGTCCTTGCTTGCTGCCTGGTGTTTCTTTCCCTGCTCTTACTCCTGAAAGGGATCTTCGGGACTCAAGACTCAGAATCCAAGCCCGTGTTGCACGCAAAGGACCTCGGAGGGATACTGGGTCTCCTGGTCCTCATAATCTTCTATATCAAGGCAATGGACTTGTTCGGATTTCCCCTGACCACGGTGTTTTTTCTGGCGGCCCTGGCCTTTATTTCGGGGGCCAGGAGTGTCTTGGAAATCCTGGTCTTCTCCATTGTTACAACTGCGGGAGTCTACCTGCTATTTCAACAGTTCTTCAAGGTTCAACTCCCGGCAGGACAATTCTTTTAGAGAGACGAGCCAATGGGTGATGTCGCCATAGCCGCATTGTGGGATGTCATGCGGGCCCATAACCTTTTTGCCAGCATGATGGGAGTGATCTTCGGCCTTTTCATAGGGGCCACGCCGGGGTTGACCATCAGCCTCGGGATGGTCCTCCTCCTTCCCATGACATTTACCTTAAGCCCGGTGACCTCCTTCAGTCTCCTCCTTGGGCTCTATGCGGCAGGATTCACCGGCGGGTCAGTATCCGCGATATTGCTCAACATTCCCGGGACCCCCTCAGCCGCCGCCACCGCCATAGACGGCCATGCCATGGCCAAGAGGGGAAAGGCAGGCGAAGCCATTGGGACTGCCGTGTCGGCCTCCTTTTTCGGGGGGATGTTCAGCCTCGTGTGCCTGGTGCTGATAGCACCGACCATCGCGAAGTTCGCCCTGCGTTTCGGTGCGCCGGAGCTCTTTGCCCTGGTATTGCTGGGGCTCACCCTTATCTGTAGTTTCGGGCAGAAATCCGTTGTCAAGGGTCTTATCTCCGGGGTAATAGGCCTTATTTTCATGACCGCGGGTCTTGACCCTATGCTAGGAACGCCACGCTTCACCTTTGGCATGGTTGAACTCCAGAGCGGTGTCTCTTTCCTGCCCGCACTGATCGGGCTCTTTGCAATCCCTCAAATACTGGACGGGATAATTGTCGGTATCAGGGTGATCCCCAAATACCAGGCAAAGGTAGCCGGTGTCCTCCCCAGGCTCAAGGACATTGTTCGGCTCTTCAAACCCATGCTGCTGGGTGCCTCTGTGGGCACCGGTATCGGGGCCATCCCCGGGGCAGGTGGCCCGATAGCCGTATTCCTGAGTTATGACTACGCGAGGAGATTCTTCCGATCAAGAGGGAAATTCGGCACCGGGGTGCCCGAAGGCGTGGCAGCCCCTGAATCGGCGAACAACGGCGTTGCCGGCGGTGCCATGATACCGATGCTCACCCTGGGAATTCCCGGTGACCCCATAACCGCTATTCTCCTCGGCGCCTTGATGATACAAGGGCTTACCCCGGGGCCTCTCCTCTTTGAAAACAACGCCCAGTTCGTATACAGCGTCTTTTGGGCCTACTTCGTGGCAAACGTAATGACCCTGTGCCTGACTTTCTTGACCATAAAGGCCTGGGTGAGAATCCACCAGGTGCCGTCGAGGATACTCCTTCCCATCATCACCGTGCTTTGTATCGTTGGATCCTATGCCCTCAGGAACACCTTCTTCGACACCGGCGTCATGCTCTTCTTCGGCATCCTGGGGTACCTGATGAACAAGTATGGCTTCCCCATCGTGCCCATGCTCCTTGCCATCATCCTGGGACCTGCCCTGGAAGAACACCTCCGCATGTCCCTCATCATCTCCGAGGGCGACCCCTCCATTTTCCTCACCCACCCCATCAGCCTGACCTTTATCCTGGTTGCCCTGGTATCATTTACACTACCCCTCGTGCGAAAGAAATCATGAGGGGAAAAATACCGGGTATTAGAACGGCTCGTACCTGAATACGGAGTGAGACCTAATTGACGAGATCAATAGAGATTGATGCCGTCTCTTGGACCTTTTGTGGACCATGTAATCGCTCCTCAACCCATGCGGTGGAGGTTTGTGAGGCTTGCCTGATCCCCTCCTGACTTGCGATACCCCAATTCAAAGTACCAAGGTATTAGGCCCGGAATTGATTTCTATGAAGCCAGCTCCCTTCGGGTCTCAGTGATCGGGGGCCTGGTTCCTCTCCAGGGACGCCAAAATGAATGGCGGCTGCAAGGGTCATTCCTTCCGGTGCCTTCACCATACTGTTGATCTTCTCCACCGCTTCACCACGAAAATAGGATATTTTTGAGCCCAGGCCTTCGGTCACGGCAGCAAGGAGCATGTTCTGTATGCAACACCAAGCACCGGCAGCATGTGCAGCCTCGTCCGGGTGATAGACCAGGACGATGCTTGCATTTTGAAAGGTATCCTTCTGTCTCTGGGCTGCTTCCTCCAGTTCCGGCGGCACAGCCTCTCCCCGGGGCTTGTTTTCCCTGTTGAGGACATACTTTATTTCACTGATCTCTTCGATCAGCTTCGGATCATCAACCACGACGAATTCCCACCCCTGGGTATTCCTTGGGGAAGGGGCCTTGGTGCCCTCCTTTATGATCCTTCCAAGCTGTTCCTCCGTGGCAGGGGCCTTGAACTTTCTTATAGTCCTCCTCTTTTCATTCACCTCGTAGAAATCCATTCAAATCCTCCTTTGTCATGGTTTCTTTCCATCCGGGCAGCACCTATTAAATTCTTGACATCTCTAACCTTAGGACTAGAATAGCGGCCCTGTGAAAGGCGATTCAATTTACGGCCCGCCACAGGTCTGCAAACTCTATTGAGAGGTACCATACATCAAGACCCATGGAAAATCAACGGTGGCACGAGACAAAGATCAGGGTAAGATACAAGGACACGGACAGGATGGGCGTGGTCTACTACGGCAACTACCTCACCTATTTCGAGGTGGGACGGACCGAGTATATGCGCCAACTCGGTCTCCCCTATTCTTACCTGGAGAGCCAGGGGTATTCCCTGGTGGTTATAGAGGCAGCGGCGAAGTACCACGCAAACGTGGGCTATGATTCCGTGGTCACCGTCCGCACAAGGATCGCTGATGTAGACGGGGTTCGGGTCCGGTTTGAATACAGGGTCTTGGACGAGCAAGGAAAATTGCTGGTTAGTGGCCATACGGTCCATGCATGCATAAACGAGAACATGAAACCAGTCAGATTACCCTCCCAATTGAAACAGGTCATCCAGGACAAGGTTACGGACCAGGAAGACTAGGCAAGCAGCATCCTGCTTCTTGCCCTCAAGCCCTGTTCACGGATTATGCATCCGGGTATGTAGTGCCCCTGATAAACTCAACGACTTCCTCGTCAGGCCTGAAATCAAGATTATAGCAGGGGACGGCATCTACCATGCGGTGGCAGAGTTCCAAGGTAAAATCCATGCCTTTCCTATCCCACAAGGGGGGGAAGGCCCTGGTCAAGATGCCTGACAAGGCTTGTGATCTTTCGGCTCGGATAATGCTGTTCTGTTTTCCTTTGCCAAGGGAAAAGATCCTGGATACGGGTACCCCTTTAGGTGAGCATTCCTTGAAGGTCCCGTGCCAGGGGGTGCCATACATCCTGAATGCCCCCTTTTCTTCCCTGATGATGATCCTGTCGTCATTGAGCACCTGAGCACCTTTTCTGTGCCAGATCTCCCCCATGGTGGACTTGCCGTCACCAGAACGCCCGAGGAAAAGGTAGCCCTCTCCCCTGTCTTCTATTCCGCAGGCATGTACCAGTATTCCCCTGCCCTCCTTGAGGAGCAGGATGATCAAGAGCTGGTTCAGGGGATATCCCAGGGGATCCGTCGGCTGCCCGTAGGCGGGAGATTCATTTTCCAGGTAGAGATATCCGGACCTGAGATCGGGCTCAAGGACAAGCAGCCTGGTCGGTCGCGAATCGCCTTCAAGGGCATGATCCTGGAGGACATACCGCTTCTCACTCCTGTAAAGTGCCCAGGTGGTCCCGGAATCAAAGACCCTCTCCATAATCTTCATGCTGGGCAATGACCCCTTGACAACGTGCAGCCTGATATCCTCCCTCCCCTGCCCCGGAGCACCAAAGGCCCCACTGCGTCCCTGGAACAGGGATCCATGGATATTCCCCTCCAGGCAGAAGGATATGCCTATCCCCGCCAGGGCAACCCTGAACACCCTTTTCCCATTGCCCTTCAAGGTCCTACCCTAGGATCCCGGCCTCTTGCAAGCAGGATGAGTACAATTCCGCTTCACCCTGGAAGGCTCTGCTGCATTTACCTTGCAGGCCTGAAGGACCGCCTCTTCCATCTCAAGCCTCACCCTCTCGATAACGGGTCTTGCGTAAGGCTTCCTTGTCTTTCCTTCCCCGTCCATTTCTTGCTCCTTTGAAATATCACCCACCATGAAACGCCTCTGCCCTGAGGTGTGCGATTCTACAGAGGTATTCCACCGGTGTCTGGATCTCCCTATGTTCCAACCAGGCCATGCCCGGGCATTGCCCGCAAAGGTCAAGGAGTTCGCACCCGGAACAAGGGTAGTCCTTCCCTGCCCTTTGTTCCAGCAAACCGGGAATAAACTCCCTCCATCCCTCCCTGAAGGAGCCCTGCCTCAAGCTATAGGTGCGAAAGCGACTCACCTCGCACGGAGCCAACTCCCCATAGGGATCAATGTGAAAAGTGGATACGCCTGCACCACAGGAAAAAAGCCTGCCCCCTTCCTGCTCGCCTATGAACTCTTCACAAAACAGTCGCCACTCCCTTGTCCTCTCCTCATCGGAAAGATCCAGGTCCAGCACCTCCTCGGGGGACAGTCTCAACTTGCAGGGCACCCTGGATCCGTCGAGACGGGGATTTATCACGGGATCGAATCTGAACTTCAGGCCCAGCCCTTCGGCCAAGGCCTTCATCTCCAAAAGTTCGTGTTTGTTCAGGGTCATCACCATGGTCTTGAGCTCTAGAGGGAGTCCTCTCTCAAGGAGGAACTCTATGCCCCTAATAGTATCCCTGTATGATCCATGGATCCCCGTGATTCTGTCATGGGTTTCACTGCTGGCCCCGTAGATGGAGATTTCTATGGCCAGGGGGCTCCATTCTGCAAGGCAGTCGGCCTTTTCCTGCGTCACCAGGGTGCCGTTTGTAAAGAGGGTTATCAGGAACCCCTTTTTCTTCGCACTTGCCAGGATATCCGTAAAATCTTTTCTGATCAGGGGTTCCCCTCCGGTAAAAAGCAGCCAGAGACAACCCTCTTCTGCCAATTGGTCAAGGATATCCACTACTTCCCCAAGCGATAGCTCTCTTTTCATCGCCTCCCTGTCCAGGGCGGGCAGGTTACAATAACAGTGCACACACCTCAAGTTACACCGAAACGTCAGTTCCATGGAACCGTGCACGGGTATTCTCTTCTGTATGATCTCCCCGTACAAGCGATCGCCGAAATCGCCATAACTGATTTCAGGTATCTCGCCCAGGCCCATAAGACCCTATATCTCCTCGATTGCCCCTATGGTCTCCAATTGGTTGAGGTGCTCTAGCAGGTCCTGTTCGGCCTCCGCGGGTGTAATATCGTATTCCTTCACGATCACGTCTCTTATTTCCCCAACCTTCGTCATTCCATCCACCATTTCCCATATGAAAGCCCCGGTTTCATTGAGCGTATAGATGTTTTCAAGGTCAGCCACGCCCTTTCCTATGGGGACCAGAACCATGTTATCCCCTATCCTCCTGGAGGCCATGGAACCCCTTTTCTTGTAGACCTTGTCCAGAATATCCATTTTCATGGCTTTACCCGCCCATCTTTTCCTCTATCCCCGTTTTTCCGTGCCAGCACCTCATGGATCGCCAGGTCCGCAAACAGTCTAAAATTGTTATTAATATAACAAAAAATAGATTAATTTGTCAAATCATTATCCCTAATATCTCCTTTCCCTTTCCTTGAAATTTACCATATAATTCCCGCGAACCACGAAGATATTCCAAGAATCACCCTTAACCGCCTTGACAAAATACCCGGAAAAACAGTAAAGAAGCCAAACCCGAGGTAGTTGTCACTGGGCCATTGGGCACCAGGACTGAACCGGGACAGGAGAATTGAGATGAAACTGCATGAATTCCAGGCAAAGGAACAATTCAAGAAGTTCGGAATACCCGTGCCGAAAGGATACGTGGCAACCTCGCCTGACGATGCCATGAAGGCAGCCGGAAGGATAAAGGGCCCTCCCTGGGTGGTCAAGGCGCAGGTCCATGCCGGCGGACGCGGAAAGGGAGGAGGCGTTAGGGTCGTGGACTCCCATGAGGAGGTGAGGGATGCCGCCGCTGAAATCCTGGGCAAACCATTGATCACAAGACAGACAGGCCCTGAGGGTAAGCGGGTCTACCAGGTCCTGGTGGAAGAGGGTGTCGAGATCGATCGCGAGCTTTACATGGCCATGGTCATGGATCGTTCCAGGACCATGCCCGTCATGATCTTCAGCCAGGCAGGGGGCATGGAAATCGAAGAGGTGGCCGCCGAGACACCGGAGCTTGTCCTGAAGGAACTCGTTGACCCTCTGACCGGCTGGATGCCTTACCAGGGAAGGAAACTGGCTTACAGATTGAGCCCGTTGCCCGAAGCCGGTACCATCAAGTCCTTGATGTCCATAATGGCCGGCCTTTACAGGGCCTTTGTCACCCTCGATTGCTCCCTGGCCGAGATAAACCCCCTCGTCATCACCAGGCAGGGGACTTGTCAGGCCGTGGATGCCAAGATCACGATAGACGATAACGCCCTGTACAGGCAAGGTGAGATGAAGGCCCTTGATGACCCCAGGGAAAAGGACCCCCTGGATGCCAAGGCAGATGAATACAACCTGAACTACATCCGACTGGACGGGAATATCGGCGCCATGGTCAATGGTGCAGGCCTCGCAATGGCTACCATGGACATGATCAAACTCGCCGGGGCGGAACCCGCAAACTTCCTGGACGTTGGTGGCGGTGCCAGCGAAGAGATGATAACAAAGGGGTTCGAGATAATACTCTCCGATCCAAAGGTCAAGGCCATCCTCATAAACATCTTTGGTGGAATCCTTAGGTGCGACGTCCTGGCACGAGGCGTGCTCAAGGCGGCGGAGGAGACCGATATCAAAGTCCCCCTGATCGTCAGGCTCGAGGGGACCAATGTGGAGGAGGGGAGGAAAATATTGCAGGAATCGGGGCTGAAGTTCCTTGTGGCCAAGGATATGGCTGAGGCGGCAGAACTTGTCGCGAAGCAGGTAGAGGAGAGCTGACTTCGAGGAAGAACGGAGAGGGATGATGAGCATCATTGTTGACAAGAATACCAGGGTGGTGGTCCAGGGGATCACCGGCAGGGAGGGAAGTTTCCATACAAGACAGATGTTGGACTATGGCACCATTGTTGCCGCGGGCGTAACGCCGGGGAAAGGCGGACAATCCGTGGAGGGGGTGCCGGTTTTCAACACCGTCCTGGAAGCCGTGGAGAATGAGGGTGTCAATGCTTCCTGCATTTTTGTCCCTCCTCCCTTTGCAGCAGACGCCATAATGGAGGCCGCAGCGGCGGGACTCGACGTGATAGTTTGCATCACAGAGGGGATACCTGCACTCGACATGGTGAAAGTGGCCCGTTTCCTGAGAGGGGGGAAAAGCGTCCTCATAGGCCCCAATTGCCCGGGCATTATCTCGCCCGGGAAGACAAAGGTAGGAATCATGCCGGGTCCTATCCACATGCAGGGTTCCATGGGCGTCATTTCCAGGAGCGGTACCCTTACCTACGAGGTGGTGGACCAATTGACAAAGGTAGGACTCGGACAATCCACCTGCATCGGGATTGGTGGTGATGCCATCGTTGGGACAACCTTTGTGGATCACCTCAAGAGGTTCAAGAAAGACCCTGAAACCAAGGGAGTCGTGCTGATCGGAGAAATCGGAGGATCTGCTGAAGAAGAAGCGGCGGAATATGTGAAGGCCGAGTTTGATAAACCCGTCATCGCCTTTGTTGCCGGGCAAACCGCGCCCCCGGGCAAGAGAATGGGCCATGCCGGTGCCATCATTTCCGGGGGTGAAGGCAAGGCCGAGGACAAGATAAGGGCCCTCGAGTCCGCCGGGATCACCGTCGTCCGCAACCTGGGCAAACTCGGGGAAACGGCCTCTGAGGTGATGACCGGTCATTTATGAGCTGGTATGCCGTTTTCTTGACTTGCTTGATTATCGGTGTTAGACTCGAAAAAAGTTCGTATATCTCACCAAGATTCCTAATCAACAGAGCAATCGTAGGTCTCTGAAGGAGAACTTTTTATCTGGGAACATGTGCTTCCCAGGAAGGCTTGTGAGAGAATGCAAAAAGTCATCAGCCTCAAGGAGCGTCTCAAGGGCAAGAAGCAGAAAGAACAAATCCGAAAATTCCGGGGAAAAATTGATACGATCCAGAAGATCATCCAGTGCTCATCCTGTCATATGAAGTGTGCCATGTGCGGCATGCACTTAAGAGAGGAACAGCACGAGCCACATCCCGTCGAATCTTCCCTTGGCCTGTCCTTTTGTGAATGCTGTAGGGGTGAATTCGAGGATTTTATTGCCCTTTCCAGAGCGAAGAAAGATTCTGATATCTTCTGGCACAACAAGGAGTGGAAAAAGATGTGGGCCTCCTGGCTGAGCTACAGGAAGGCCTTGAACACCTTCATGCAGTCCCCGGAATTCAGGTTGCTCCTGGAAGAACTCGATTTCCACACTTAACTTCAATGGAGGTCATATATGTTCGGTATAGGCATGCCGGAGCTGATCATAATACTTATCATTATCCTGATTATCTTTGGGGCGGGTAAGCTCCCTGAGATCGGCAGCGGAATCGGAAAGGGGATCAAGAATTTTCGTAAGGCCACCCAGGAGGGCCAGGAGAAGCCCGAAAAGATAGCCTCTCCCCATGAAGATGACACGGACAAAGACAAGGAAGCCTAACTACCACCTTTGCGGAACTCCCCAAGGCTTATCGATTCTTCCCTTCCGTTGCCTCTGGGAATCTGCGAGGTTCGACTTCTCCTAAGGCCGGCCAGACCTAAAAAGGGATATCATCGTCGGGAACGGAAATGGGCTCCTCCTGGGGAAACTGCTCATCCGGGCTCTCCGCCTTGCCTTGCTTTCCGGGTGAACCGAGCATTTGCATTTGCAGGGCCACTATTTCGGTGGTATACCTCTTGTTGCCCTCCCGATCTTCCCAGGCCCTGGTCTGGAGCCTGCCTTCTATGTACACTTGGCTGCCCTTATGAAGGTATTCACCGCATATCTCGCCCAGGCGGTCCCATGCCACTATCCGGTGCCATTCGGTACGTTCCCCTTTTTCTCCGTTCTTTCCGGTCCATTGCTCACGGGTGGCCACTGAAAAATTGGCCACCGCCTTGCCGCTGGGAGTGTATCTCAGTTCAGGGTCTGCACCCAGGTTCCCGACCAGTATCACCTTGTTGACACTTGCCATGATAAAGTCTCCTTCTCCCTCTCAAAGTTAATGGCTTCGTAAAAAGTCCAATTCCCTGCTGGGCGGGATCTAGCGATCTGCGTTGCTCTGCTTCTTGAATCCCTCCCCCTCCGAGAAAATGGCTTGTCAAAGGGAAAGATCCGGGCCTGACGGACCAGGTTTCCCTGTAAGTAGTGGTTCATTATACGGCTACCGTAACAAATTTCAACACATGAAGGCAATAAATGATGTATCAAAGGAAATCAGGGGTCCGCTTCTTCTCTTTTCCGGCATCCTCTGCTATCGGCCGGATTTTCTTTGTTGACTGATTGGATAAGAAGGTATAAGCTATTGTAAATTCAATATAAATGTAAACAGATTTGGGACTTCCCTTGGGCCGCAAGACCGGGACGAACTATGATGGCAAGGGGATGCCCGGAACGCAACAAGGAAAAGTCATGGTAACACTTATTCCCCTAGGTGGGGTCGGAGAAATAGGACTCAATATGCTTGCCCTCTCCTGTGAGCAATATATGCTCATCATTGACGCGGGCCTCATGTTTCCCGAGGAATACATGCCGGGCGTAGACATAGTCATACCCGACTTCCAGTTTTTGAAGGACAACAGGGACAAGGTAAAATCCGTCATCCTGACCCATGCCCACGAAGACCATATTGGGGCCATACCCTTTTTCTTGCAGGAAATCAATATCCCTGTGTACGGCACCAGTTTTACCATCGAACTCCTCAAAGAGAAGCTCAAGGAACATCATCTCCTGGGTGAAGCGGCATTGCACAAGGTCCGGGCCGGCGAAGTGTCACGATTCGGCCCATTCACCGTGGAGTACATAAAGGTCAACCACAGTACGGTAGAGGGGGTGGGACTCGCAATCCAAACACCCGAAGGCGTTATCATCCATTCCGGAGACTTCAAGATCGACCGCACCCCGGTGGACGGACACTTTACTGATCTGCGCCGGTTCGCCCAATACGGGAAGCAGGACGTCCTCTTGCTCCTCTCTGATTCAACCAATGCCGAGAAAGAGGGATTCACGCTCAGCGAGAGGGACGTCAAGGATACATTGGAAGAACTGTTCAGGACCTGCCCCGGAAGGCTGATCATAGCCGTATTTGCCTCCAATATTGTAAGGATTCAGCAGGTAATAAACCTGGCCGTTGCCTACAACAGGAAAGTCTTGTTCAGCGGGAAGAGTATGTGCACCAATGTCAGGATTGCCAAGGACCAGGGATTGGTCAAGATGCCGCCTGACCTGGAGATCATTGAAAGGGAAGTCGACCGATTTCCTGACGACCAAATAGTGGTCATAACAACGGGAAGCCAAGGCGAGCCCATGTCATCCCTTACCAGGATGGCCCACAATCAGCACAAGGGCCTGAAGGTGAAGAAAGGCGATACCATCATCCTTTCTTCCCGGTTCATCCCCGGCAATGAGAAGGCTATCACAAAAATCATCAATAATCTATACAGGATGGGGGCAGAGGTCGTTTACGAGAAGGTCTCTGATATCCATTCCTCGGGGCATGCCTACAGGGAAGAGCTCCGGATGATGCTTGACCTTGTCAAGCCCAACTACTTCATGCCTATCCACGGTGAATACAGGCACCTGGTAAAGCATACCCAGCTGGCCCAGGAGGCGGGGATACCTCCAGAGAGGTTGATATTGGCTGAAAACGGCACCACGATAATAATTCGCGACGGGATTCTGAGCATTGGAGAAAAAGTCCGGACCGGAAGGGTCTTCGTTGACGGCAAGGGTATCGGAGATGTAGATGAAATCGTCCTGAGGGACCGCCGCAGGCTGTCCGGTGACGGTGTCGTTATAGCATTACTCGCCCTCGACGAACAGACGGGCGGGATCATCTATGGACCTGATATTATTTCACGGGGATTCGTATTTGAGGACCAGGGTGGATTCATCCTGGAGGAGGCAAAGAACGCCGTGCTCGATGTCTTGGATGAAATCGTGGCAGACAAGCCCATAGAATGGGCGGAGATGGAGTCCAGGATCAAGAAGAGACTCAGGCGCCTGTTCTATAAGATAGTCGAGCGAAGGCCCCTTATTCTGCCGATCGTGATTCCTGTCTAAGGGACATACCCGGGGTTACGCCGACAAGAGACGGAAATGGGTGAAAGATAATTGGGTAAAAAGGCAAGATCCAAGAACAGCAAGGGAGGAAAAGGGCATCACGAACCCATGAGGAAGGAAATGCGCGGCATCATCCTGTTATTCGTGGCCGTTGTCCTGGGGGTCAGCCTCTTTTCCTATCACCCGGCAGATCCCCTTTTATGGCAAAAGGCCGGCAATGACCTCCTGAAGGCCAGAAACCTCTTCGGCCCGGTTGGCGCCCATCTCGCAGGAGGGATATTTCGGCTTCTGGGTTTTTCCTCCTTCTGGCTGGTCTTACTCTTCCTTGCACTGGCCGTTTTGTCCTTTCTGGGCCGCTCACTGATTTCGCCGCTCAGGGCCTTCTTCGCCGGACTTTTCCTCCTCCTCTCCTTTTCAGGGCTTCTCGCCCTTCACTGGCCTGGAATGATCCCCTACAAAGGGACCGCCATAATAGCCGGCGGCCTGGCAGGCCATATCATCTCCGGTTTTTTGAAAGGGTTCCTCAATACTTTCGGGGCCTATGTGTTGCTTGCCGTGGTGTTCATCATATCGCTCATGTCGATTACCAGGATCTCCTTCGGCTGGCTGCTTTCAAGGTTCTATCTCTGGCTGGTCCTGCTAACAAAATCCATGAGGGAATTCCTAGTCAAGAAAAGGGAGAGGAGGCGCAAGAAGAAGGCACGGCAGAAACTATTCCGGGAAGAGAAGTCCAGGCCCAAACGGAAGATGACCATAGTCGAGCCCAAGAAAGAGCCCCTGAAGAAGGCCGATCAAGAGTCCTTCCCCTTCATGAACGTGGCAGGAGAGTTCAAGCTCCCAACCCTGGACCTTCTGGACCAGCCCCCCAAGGCTGAGGGGGTTGAAATCCAGAAAGAGAGCCTGGAAATGAATGCCAGGCGCCTGGAAAAGAAATTGGCGGACTTTGGGGTGGAAGGGGAAGTGGTTGAGATCCAGCCGGGCCCTGTCATCACCATGTACGAATTCAAACCTGCACCCGGGATAAAGATAAGCAAGGTCGCCGGACTCTCCGATGACCTGGCATTGGCCCTGAGGGCGCCCAGCGTAAGAATTGTGGCCCCCATTCCCGGAAAGGCGGCCATTGGTATCGAGATACCCAATAACAAGAGGGAGCCTGTATACCTGTACGAGATCTTTTCCAGTCCGGAATTCAAGAATTCAACCTATAAACTTACCATCGCCCTGGGAAAGGATATCACCGGAGCCCCCGCCATAGCAGACCTTGCAAGGATGCCGCACCTACTGGTCGCCGGGGCCACCGGAACAGGAAAGAGCGTCCTGCTGAATGCCATGATAAACAGTCTCCTCTTCAAAGCGTCCCCTGAAATGGTCCGGTTCCTCATCATTGACCCAAAGAGGATCGAGCTATCCGTATACAAGGACATTCCGCACCTTCTCTATCCGGTCATGACACAACCAAAGGAGGCCACCAGGGCGCTCAGGTGGGCCGTTGAAGAAATGGAGCGCCGCTACATGCTCCTCTCGGACAGGGGGGTAAGGAACATAGAAACCTACAATCGAAAAATTCTTAGGGAGAAAAGAGCTATCTCTACCAGCGATCCTGAAGGAACGGACAAGCCCCTTCCCTATATTATCCTGGTAATAGATGAGCTGGCTGATCTGATGATGGCATCCTCCAGGCAAGTGGAGGAGGCCATTACGCGCCTGGCCCAAATGGCACGTGCCGCAGGCATACACCTGATCATCGCCACCCAGCGACCTTCAGTGGACGTGTTGACGGGGATAATCAAGGCCAACTTTCCCGCCCGCATCTCCTTCCAGGTCTCTTCGAAGTTCGACTCCAGGACCATACTGGACACTATCGGTGCAGAGCACCTCCTGGGCGAAGGAGACATGCTGTTCTTGCCGCCCGGGGTGGGCAAGATGATCAGAATACACGGGGCCTACATCTCCGAAGAAGAGGTGAAAAGGGTGACCAACTTCTTGAGGGCCCAGATGAAACCCGATTACGATGCCACCATCTTGAGCCTGGTAAGCCGGGACGAAGAGTCCGAGGATCAAGAGATTGAGCTTGACGATAAATACGATCAGGCGGTTGACCTGGTGATCAAGACAAGGCAGGCCTCTATTTCCATGATCCAAAGAAAACTCCGGGTGGGATACAACAGGGCGGCAAGGATGATCGAAGCCATGGAAAGGGAGGGTATCGTAGGCCCCTCGGACGGAGTAAGGCCCAGAGAGGTATTCGGGAGAAAGGGGGAATGATGAACAGGGCACCGAACTGCCGTGGCAGGATTCTCCTTGCTGTCCTCTCTTTTTTCCTCCTTGGCGCGGTGGAAAAATCATGGGCCGGGAGAGAGATAGACCACATCCTGGACGGCATACTTGAAAGGTACGGCGCGTTGCCCGGGCTCTTTCTCACATATGAAAGGGAAATCATAACCAAGTCCATGACGTTTTTGGGAAATGCTGCAAGAAAGGACTCCGCAAAGGGTCGCATCTATTTCAAGCCTCCCCATTATCTGAGGGTTGAACAAGAGACCCCCACCCGGGAACTGGTGGTATCGGACGGGAAGACCCTCTGGTGGTACATCCCTGACAAAGAGATGGTCTACAGGTACCCGGCCCGCAAACTGGGGGAAGAAATGGAGCTCCTGAGCAGTATCTTCCAAGGGCTCAAGCAAGTAGAAGAACGCTTTGATGTATCTGAGATCCCGAAAGCGGACAGCGCCTTTTACCACATACGGCTGACACCTCGTCCCCCCTGGCCCCAGATCGAGTATGTCGAGCTCGCCATTGCTCGAGATGACTACCACATCAGGATGGTGGGGATATTCAATTACCTTGGGGATGTCACCCGCTTTGTCCTGGGAGTACCTGTATCCAGGGATGTGTTTCAGAGGGGGTTTTTCCAGTTTGATACGCCCCCCGGAACGAAGGTGATCGAGGAAGGGGATCAGTGAATGACCAGGTTGGAGAGGGTCTTCCCTACCCTCTTCAGGCTTTCCATGGTATTGGCGGGGAAGAAATAGTCCACATAAGGAAGCGCGGTTTGCATGCCCATGCAGATGGGCCTGTAATCCGAGTCACCCGCCAGGGGATTCAACCAAACAACCGCATGGACCTTGCGGCTGAGGTTCTCCATTTCCCTCTTGAGAATATTTCTTCCGCCCAGGTCCCAGCCGTCACTCAGGATCACTATCACTGTCTGTTTGTTCAAAAACCTGTCCCCGTATCCCCTGTTGAACTGGTAGAGTGAATATCCGATTCTCGTGCCCCCGGACCAGTCAAGCACCCTGTGGGAGATTGTTTCCAGGGCCCTGTTGATATCATACCGCCTCAAGATTGGTGTTATGGGGGTGAGCGAGGTTGAAAAGACAAAGACCTCCACGGGAGACCCCATATCGGCCAAACCCATAATAAAGGGCATCACGAACCTTGCATAGCGGTCCATGGAGCCGCTCACATCCGCTAGGACCACGAGTCTCTTGAGTCTCTTCTTCTTTTTCCTGTAAAAAAGCTCCAACGGCACACCGCCTGCCTTCAGGCTATGCCGTATGACCCTGCGAAAATCTATGTCCCCGACTCTCTTGGACCGCTTATAGCGCCTTCTCGCCACGGTCTTGAAAGGGGATATGATATTCCTCAGGATAAGCTGTGCTGTCAGGATATCTTTCCTGGAGATCTCGGAAAAGTTCTTTCGCTCCAGCCTTGAAACGGGGCTGTAAGTGGCAGGCCTCCCTGAATCATCTCCGGCAGGATCTCTTAAGGTCGAACCCGCCTGAACTTCGGATTCCACTCGAATCACGCCGGAGGAGTCACTCTCTCCACCATCGATTGGTTCGTAGATCTCGTCGTCTCCCTTACATTCGTTTTCCCGGATATCAAAATCCTGCCAGAATTCTTCAAACAGTTCTCCAAAGAGCTTCCACTCCATGTCATTTGTCACAAAATTGGCCCGCAGAGAAGAAAAAAAGTCCTCCCTACTGGAGATCCCCGCTCCCTCAAGGGATCTCAGGGCGTCCACTACGCTGGAAGGGAAGACCTTGAATCCCTTGTCTTTCAAGAAGCGAGAAAAAAGAATGACCCTTTCGCTCAGGGAGAGGTGTTCATTGGACCTGCTGTGGTATCCTGAGAAACTCTTTTCTTTGATCATGGTCCGACCAAATTTCCTCGTTGAATCGGCTTATGTCTTCCTGGTACTTCAGGATACACCCAAGGGTCTCCAAGACTATGTCTTCGTCCAGGTATTTCCGTTGCATGGCAATCAGGGCCGCTGCCCAATCAAGGGTCTCCGAGATACCAGGTTTCTTCAGGAAGTCCACGGTCCTCAGCTTCTGCATAAAATGGGTAATTTGACTTGCAAGGTTCTCGTCGATCCCGGGGACCTTCGCCTTTACGATCCTGCACTCCTTCTCAAAACTCGGGTAGTCGATCCAGTGGTAAAGGCATCTCCTCTTGAGGGCGTCATGGACATCCCTTGTCCTGTTGGAAGTAACGACTACAGCGGGCCTTTTTTCCGCCTTGATGGTTCCTACCTCAGGGATCGTTATCTGAAAGTCCGACAGGATCTCTAACAGGAAGGCCTCGAACTCTTCATCTGAACGGTCTATCTCGTCTATCAGGAGGACAGGGGGACGCTCATTGGAGTTCAGAATAGCCTCCAGCAACGGGCGCCTTATCAGGAATTCGGGGCCGTATATTGCCTTTTCTATCTCTTCTTTCCCCTTCTTCTCCAGCTCCCCTATTCTGATGTGGAGGAGCTGTTTCGGGTAATTCCACTCGTAAAGTGCCGTCGAGACATCCAGCCCCTCGTAACACTGAAGCCTGATGAGCTTGGTGTTGAACAAGGAGGCCAGCACAATGCCAACTTCTGTCTTGCCCACACCAGGTTCTCCTTCCAGGAAAATCGGCTTCTCCAGCCTGGATGCCAAAAAAAGGGCTGTTGCCAGAGACCGGTCGGCAATATATTGTACTTTTTCCAGCTCCTTCTCGATCTGGTCTATGGATTCAAACTGTTTTTCCAGAGCCATGCCAGTGTGAAACTCTCCTTTTCGCGGTTTGGTGTAAGGCACAACACCTATTGCTTTCAGATTAGCGAAAATTTCTTTTATTTTCAATGAAATTTCCGGGATGTCCCGGATTCCAGGAGCATGGCTCTGGGAGGAAGGCGTGCCGTAGGCACTGCTCACTTTTTCTTGAAAAGGGCCTCGAGGGCCTTTTTTGCCTCCTTGGTCCTGTTATGGCTGCCGCCGCCCTGTTTGGAGCCCCTGATTACAAAGTAGTCGCAAAAATTTGCCCTCTCCTTGTCCAGGATTCGTTCGGCAGAGACCTCCCTGCATTCATTGTAAGCATTGGGATCATAGAATTTGCACTGTTTGCAACACCGAAGATCCCTGTGGCAGTGGGGACATGTATCCTGCCTGCTTACCCTTCCTTCCACCTCAATGATCTGATGACAAAAAGCACACTGCATGACACTTACCTCTTCATCTCAAGTATTCTGTCCGGTTCCATAGGAGGCCCTTACAGAGAGGCATGTTTTCCTCTCGGTCCGGGCACAAAACCCATGAATCGCCTAAATGTTATCCTTCCCTTCAGGTATTTACCCGAAAACGGGTAGGAGCACCTTTGACAAACCCCTTTACAGTAATTAATTTTATTATGTCCAAATTGCTCAAAGCACCACAGATACAAGCCGTTACGATCCAAATGCAGACTTGGGCGAAGCCCCGGCCCCTTTTGACTGTGTACCCTGATCATGAATGTGAGAGCGAAGAAATATACTGTTCTTGATCATACTGCAGATCTAGGAATTGAGGTCTATGGTTCCGATCTCCAGGATCTCTTCAGGAATGCCGCGCTGGCCCTCATGGATCTCATGATCAAGGGTGAAAGTAAAGACAGGGCCATGTCAAAGGACATCTCGGTACCGGCGCAGGATCTCTCTGACCTCATGGTTCGGTGGCTCGGGGAGATTCTCTACCTCTTTGAAGGAGATGGCCTTGTCGTAAAAGATATCACCATTACAGGTATGGATTCATTCACCATTGATGCCCTTGTCTACGTTACCCCATTCGACCCCAAGTCCCATGAAATACTTTGTGAAATAAAGGCCGTCACCTATCACCAGATCCAGGTAGGGAATCTCGGTGATAGATGGGAGGCAAGAATAATCTTTGACCTATAGGTAATACACCATGGAAATAAAGTTAGAAAAACTCGATGAAAACCGCTGGCTCATCCCCAAGAAAGGGGATATGCGCGTACCCGGTCTTATTTTCTCAAACCAGGTCCTCATTGATGAAATCAAGAAGGACCAGAGTCTCCTTCAGGTTGCCAACGTGGCCACGCTTCCGGGCATCGTCAAATATTCCATTGCCATGCCCGACATACACTGGGGCTACGGATTTCCCATCGGTGGCGTGGCTGCCTTTACCATGGAAGAGGGCATTGTCTCTCCCGGGGGCGTGGGCTATGATATCAATTGTGGCTGTCGCCTCATGACCACTGATCTAAAGGCCCAGGACGTCTTACCTGTCATCAAAGAACTCGTCACAGCCCTCTTCAAGGATATCCCGACCGGCGTCGGCTCTACCAGCCCGATCCGCCTTTCCAAGAGAGATGAGGCAAAGGTTGCCGTTGAGGGCGCCGCATGGGCGGTAAAAAACGGGTACGGCGAACCTCAAGACTTGGAAAGGACGGAAGACGGCGGCGCCATGGAAGGCGCCGATTCCTCTGTGCTCAGCGAACGGGCCATCAAAAGAGGTTTGGACCAACTGGGAACCTTAGGGTCTGGAAACCACTTCCTCGAAGTCCAGGTGGTAGATAAGGTCTTTGATGAGGACATAGCCCGCGATTATGACCTCTTTGAAGGGCAGATCACGGTTCTCATCCACTCGGGCTCCAGGGGCTTCGGTCACCAGATATGTGACGATTTCCTAAAAGAGATGGCCCAGCACGTTTCCACGACTGGAATTCCATTACCTGACAGGCAGTTGGCATGTGCGCCTCTCAAGTCGGACCTGGGCCGCCGGTATCTCTCCGCTATGGCTTGCGCAGCCAATTACGCCTGGGCAAACCGTCAGGTCTTGATGCACTTTACCAGGGAAATCTTTCAAAAAGTGCTCTCCATCAGCCCCAGGGAACTGGATATGCGGCTCCTTTATGATGTGTGCCACAATATTGCCAAAAAAGAGCTCCACGAAGTGGATGGACAAGAGCTGTTGCTATGTGTCCATCGGAAGGGCGCGACACGTTCCCTGCCGCCCGGCCATGAAAAGGTCCCGGAAATTTATCGTCATGCCGGACAACCGGTCCTCATCCCCGGAGATATGGGTACCCTTTCCTATGTGCTTGCCGGCTCCGAGGGCGCCCTGCAAGACAGCTTTGGGTCCAGCTGTCACGGTGCTGGGCGTGTCCTGAGTCGCAACCAGGCGGTCAAGGCGGCCAAGGGCCGGGCCATAAACCGCGAGCTCGAAGACAAGGGTATATACGTACAGTCCAGGGGCAAAAAGACGCTTAAGGAAGAAATCCCTGAGGCCTACAAAGATGTATCCCAGGTGGTAGACGTCGTCCACAACGCAGGGCTGGCCAAAAGAGTGGCCAGGTTGAGGCCTATAGGGGTAATCAAAGGCTAATGGCTTCGCAAAAAGTCCACTTCCCCGCATGGCGGACTGTTGGGATCTTCGTTGAGCCGGCCCTAACGTATTCAAATTTATCAATTGGAGTGTCCCCGGGTCAACAAAAAAATGCCCGCCTGGAGAAATCCTCTGATGCTGGATTCCCCCCTGAAGAAACTTCTTGCCGACATGGTCCTATTTGTCGTAACATTTCAGCCCTGGGAAGAACAGTATTATTACGGGGCCTCGGGGATCCCTTGGGATTTTGCGGGAGCGATGCTGTGCGGATGGGAAGGAATCGCTGGGGCTCCGAATCCTTGCGGCGCACTTCTTCTCTATGGACACCTCTTGAAGGCAGGGAATATCGCGGCGGTGATTGTTGAAGGGTGAACCTTTCTTGGAAACGAGCACGGAAATCGCATCCATAGTCTTTGCGGCGGGCAAGGGCACGAGAATGGAAGGCTTCCACGGCAACAAGACCTTGCTTCCACTTGTCCCTGGGCCTTCGCCCTATCAGGGCTCCTATCCCATACTGATTCATATCCTGAGGCAATTGCCTGCCGGGCCAAAGGCACTGGTAGTCAATCACGAGAGCGAATCGGTCATAGCCGCTACAAAGGATTTCGACCTGACTTACTGTTTTCAGCCCTTGCTGAACGGCACCGGTGGGGCCCTTCTTTGTGCGAGAGACTTCCTGGAGTCCATCAAGACTCCCCAAGTTATCATCACCATGGGAGATGTCCCGAACGTTAGGGCGACCACCTACCTGAGCTTGGCCCAAGGCCTGGAGCAGGCAAGTTTGGTGATTCTTGGTTTTCGGCCCAAGGACAAAAAGAAGTATGGTGTGTTAGAGACACAGGGCGGAATGGTGAGGCGAATCATAGAATGGGAATATTGGCGTCAGTACCCCAAAGAGCGACAAGATGCACTCAAGATCTGCAACTCTGGAATCTATGCAGCAGGGAGGGACGATCTCCTGCAATATTTTCCCCTGCTGAAAAAACGACCCCATAAGGTTCGCAAGGAGCGGAACGGAAAGGTGCTGGAGATCCAGGAATTCTTTATCACAGACCTCGTGGAGCTGATGGCCCAAGATGGTCTCTCCGTCAGATATGTACTTGCTCGGGACGAGCGAGAGGTGAGCGGCGTGGATGACCTTACCGGCCTGAGAAGGGCCCAGGAGATATTCCGGGCCTTAAAGAACAGAGGAGACACATGACATGGGAGCAGAAAGGAGCCTAGGTGAGAGGATATGGTACAAGAAATGGCCGCCCCAGGTGCCCAAATGTCTGGATTACCCGGACTATAGCCTCGGGGATTTTCTCAAGGAATCCGTCTCCAAATACCCTGCCCAAACAGCGGTCAATTTCCTTGATTCCAAGATCACCTATGGAGAACTGTGGGACCTTGTAAAAGGCCTTGCCGCCGGCCTTTCGAGGCTCGGTCTCAAGAAGGGCGACGTCTGTGCCTTGCTCTTGCCCAACTCTCACCAGTATGTCGTAAGCTACTATGCATGCCACCTCCTGGGGGTGACCGTAACTGCCATAAACCCTACTTACAAGGCGCTTGAAATTCAGCACCAGCTCAAAGATTCTGGGGCAAAGGCCTTGATCCTGTTGGACGCTGTTTACGATGAAGCAGAAAGGGGCATGCAGGGAACAGGGGTCCAACATGTGGTGAGTACGAATATCGTGGACCTTTGCGGTTTTTCGCCCCTCAAGCGGTGGGTGGGGAAGCTCATCAAGAAGATCCCAAGCGGAAAGACACCATCCGAGGTCCACAGTTTTACGAGGCTCTCGCAGGCATCCGGCTCCCATTTGCCTCCGGCCAAGATAGATCCCTCCGAAGACATAGCCGTACTTCAATATACCGGGGGTACGACAGGTCTCCCCAAGGGCGCCATGCTCACCCACAGAAACGTCATAGCAAATGCAGTCCAGTGCGAGGCATGGCTCTGGAAAAGGAGACCTGGTATGGGAATCATAGGCGTTCTCCCTCTCTTTCACTCCTATGCCATGACGACGGTGATGAATGCGGCTATACGCTTGGCCGGTTTCCAACTCTTGCTGCCGAGACCTCCGGCAGACATGGTAGATCTGTTTAAATTGATCGGGAAATACGGTCCCGACCATGGCTTCATAATGCCCGGAGTAAGTATCCTTTTCAACAAGATCAACAATCACCCGAGGGCCGGAGACTTCGACCTGAGCTCCCTGATCATGGCGGTATCAGGGGCAGGGCCTTTGCCCCTGGATGTCCAAGACCGTTTCGAGGAAATCACCGGAGCCATAATCGTTGAAGGTTATGGTCTCAGCGAAGCTGCACCGGTGACCCATGCAAACCCGATGGTCGAAGAACTCCGCAAGCAGGGGACTATCGGTCTACCCTATCCCGATACGGATGTCAGGATCGTGGACAGGGAAGGAGGCGCCCGGGAAATACCACCGCTGCCCTTTGCCGTGGCCGAGACCGGCGGTTTGACTCCTGAACAATCCATCAAGGCGGATGATTACACAGGGGAACTTGTTGTAAAGGGTCCCCAGGTGATGAAGGGCTACCTGAACAGGCCCGAGGAAACGGCGCTCGTCCTCAGGGACGGCTGGCTATATACGGGTGATATGGCCTGTATGGACGCTGAGGGTTTTACCATTATCCGTGACAGGGCCAAGGACATGATAAAGTTCAAGGGTTACCCGGTCTTCCCGGCAGAGGTGGAAGACTTGCTCCACAGGCATCCCCATATCCGCGAGGCAGCCGTAATAGGTATCCCTGACAAGGAAGTTGGTGAGAAGGTCAAGGCATTTGTTGTGCTGGACCCCGAGAAAAAAGGTCGGATATCTCAAGAAGATATCATCGAGTGGGCAAGAGAGAAGATCACCCGTTACAAGATCCCGTCGGTCATTGAATTCCGTGACGCCCTTCCGACCACCATGGTGGGGAAGGTCCTCCGCCGTGCCCTAAAAGAAGAAGAGGGGCGGGGCGGTTCGCCTGCCTCATGACCAAGTATACGGGGGGTCATGCAATCATGTCGCATCTATTACCTGCCGGAAAGGACCTCCTTGAGCCGCTCCAGGTTCTCGCTGTTTCCAAGACAGATCAAGGTATCCCCTGCCTCTATCCGGGTCTTGGATGAAGGGTTGAACTTCATTTCTCCGTCTTTTTTCATCACGGCCACAATAATGATGTCCATTTCCTGCCTGATACCTGACTCGATCAGCGTAAGGCCCTTGAGTCGGGACTTCTCACTCACTACTATCTCTCCCAGCTCAAGACTGATATCCTTGTTGTGCACGGTAAACTCAAGAAAGTCCGAGACTGCCGGTTTCAATATAGTGTGGGCCATCTTCTGTCCGCCCAAGAGATAGGGCATGACAACCCGGTTGGCACCTGCCCTGAGGAGTTTTTTTTCGGTCTGCTCTTCGTCTGCTCGGGCAAGAATGAATAGTTTCGGGTTCAGGCCGCGAGCGCTCATGGTTATAAAAAGGTTGTCAGCGTCAGAGGCCACCACTGACACGAGCCCTTTTGCCCGCTCTATTCCTGCCCTCATGAGGACGTCTTCACTGGTCGCATCACCATGGATGTATGTGAAGCCTTCGTTTTCCAAGCTCTGTATCGCATCGGGGTCGTTTTCTATGACAACAAAAGGGACATTGTGCGCCCTCAGTTCACGGCATATGATCCTGCCGATCCTTCCGAATCCACAGATAATGTAATGGTCCTTCATGGCCTTTAGTATTAATCCCAATTTTCTCCTCCCTATTATGGTCCTCAACTGAAGGTCAATCATGGCCTGGGCGAACACCCCCAGGATGTATGCTATGATCCCCATCCCGGAAAAAATGATGATTATCGTAAAGATTTCTCCACCTGGTGAGAGTGGTCCCACCTCCCTGAACCCTACCGTAGTGATGGTGATAACAGTCATGTATAGGGAATCCAGGAAACCCCAGCCCTCCATGATCATGTAACTCAGGGTGCCGGATAGCAGGATTACAATGAGGACGCTGAAACCCTTGACCAGTTTCCTAGGCTGGAGGGAATTTCTCTCATCCATTGTTGATGGCACTCTTGCTGATCTCCTGTGGTTCCGTCTGAAGAAACAATCCGGTTGGCAAAAGACGAGGGCCAGGAAGGAATAGTCTATCCGCCCGGTGACGAGCGCACCGCCTCAACTTGAAACTCGCTCAAGTTAGGTGGCAGATTGCCGAGAATAATCATAAAAGGGATGGATGACCCCGGCGGGATGTTGACATTCATGTTCCCCCTGCCCAGTCGGTTCTTGAGCACCTTTTGTATCTCCTCGAGTGTCATTTCCCTTATCTGCTTCTCTGTCAAGACATTGCCTCCATAGGCCATTTCTGTTCTTACGGCCTGGCCTCTGTCGTCCAGGAGGGTACCCTTCACCAGGACAAAGCTCCGGGCCTTGGGGTATTCATTCTTGACCATACCCCTGATGACAAAGAGTTGCCCGGCCTTGTCGGACTGGACAAAGGAGCCGCTCACGCCGCTGAACGTAAGCCGCCTGGTTCCTGGGTCGCTGATCTGCTGCTTGCTGGCCGGCCTGAGAAAGGAAAGGGGCTCGGGGATCAATTCCGGGAGGAAGTAGTATACCCCACCAGCGGCAACTACCAACAACAATACAATGGCCAAGACAACGGGGAGAGGACGAATTCCCCTCCTCCCTTTCTCCTCTAAGCCCTTCTTTTCGGTAGGTGGAACCTCCGTTGATTCCTCTTCTGGCACGTCCTCTCCAGGGGACAAGCCTGCTGCTGTCTTTTCCGTGATATCCTCTTCCAAGAGCTCCTTGAATGCTGAGTCGAACTCGTGGAAATCGGCTTCCTGCTTGCCTTTTGCCACCCTGTCTTCCTCTGTCTTCAATGATGACAAGGCGGCGGTCTCGGTGTAATCCTCTTCGTCCTCAGGGGACAGACCGGTACCTTGTCCAAGGCCCGCATCCTTCTTTGGGGGGTATACTACAAAGACGTTCTTGCACACGGAACATCTTACCCTGGATCCACCTTTTTTTATGAGAGATTCATCGAGTCGAAAAGTCGATTCGCACTTCTCGCATTCAACTATCATGCGCGCCTCCCTCATTGGAAAGGGTTACCCCTATCCCTGTCTTAACTCGTAAATATCCCTGAGGCACCTATACTCCTCGTTATAGTCCAAGCCGTAACCGACCAGGAATCCCTCCTTGATTTGAAAACCGCAGTAATCGATCCTGACCTCTTCCTTCCTCCGTTCGGGTTTGTCGATAAGGGCGCAAATCCTCAAGGATCTCGGGCCCCTTCCCCTCAGCTTAGCAGCGATATAGTTCAGGGTCAATCCTGTATCCACGATATCTTCGACAAGGATCACATCCTCGCCCTTGATGGGTATCTCAACGTCCTTGGTCAGTACGACCTCGCCGCTCGATACCGTACCAGGCCCGTAACTCGCCGCCCTGACAAAATCTATCTTCGCAGGGATGGTAAGTTCCTTCAAGAGGTCAACATAGAAAAAGACTACTCCGTTCAAGATACCGATCATTACGGGTTTCTTCCCCCCATAATCCGCAGATATCTCCTTGGCCAATTCCTTGACCCTGGAGCGGATGGTTTCTTCTTTCAACAAAAGGACCTTCTTCATGGGCGCGAGCGATGGCCCCCGATTCTATATACTAACTAATGATAAATACGACTATTGCCCTAATTGAGCGAAAGACCCTCAATTAGGCGGTACCAGTTACCTGTTATCCGTTATTTCCTGATCGCCCTTCCCTACATCTCTACCAAAGGCGGGTATCATCTCAGATATCGCGCTTCCTAGACTTACAACCAATAACGATTAACAAATAACACCTCATCGAGTTTTGGATCGATTAGGTATTGTATTACTAATGTGACGTTAATTTACTAAATAAAGCAAATTAAGTCAACCTAAGTTTACCTTACCCACCTCGAGAAAACTTCCCCAACATGGCTTTCCGCCCCAGGGGAACCAATTTCCTATTGTTTTTCCCCTTGATCAAGAAAGGGCAGCCTGTCACCCTTCCTGTAAGCAAGGGCAAGGCATGAAGCGATGAGATTTCCATTCTCGTCAGTGACACGTATTTGATAGGTGCCGGTCTTCTTGCTGCAATGCACTTCTCTTGATTCCGCCACCAACTTACACCCTACTTGGGGGGCGCGGTGGTAAGTCAGGGTTACGTTAAGGGCCACGGCTACCTGGCCATGGGAATTGCAGGAGGCCTGAAACGCTTCATCCACAAGGGAAAATATGGCACCACCATGGATCATTCCGAAAATATTTGTCATATCCTCTTCCATCCCCATTTCCACCACCGCGCGACCCGGCTCCACGCTTATCAGTCTCATACCGAGCTTTCGCGCATAGGGTTCCATCGCCGACGCCCCTGTCAATGCCTCTATTACGTCCTTTGCCATAGCTACCGTTCAGCAACCCTCCCTTGTATACCTTGTGACATGAGCTCTTTCAGCTTTCTCTCGGCACCGTCCCTTGTATTAAAGGTTCCTACGCAAAGCCTAAAGCCTTCCCTCTCATCTTCCATCCAGTAGGGGTGACACCCCAGCGTTTTCAAGGACTCCCACTTTTCCTGACCGTCTCTCTTTGTCCGGTAGCTGCCTAACAAAACGGTGTACGGCACCCTTACGACAACCGTCTCCGGGAGCCCCATGTCCCGCTTGAATCTCTCAGCCTCCTCTTGGTCTTGGAAGCACCCCATATAGACCCTGTACCACAGTCCTGTGCTAAGGGCAACCCTGACGTAATACGCTGCCAAGCCGTTCTTTGCATAACGGGAGACCGCTTTCCCCGCCTGCTCCAGGCTTCTAAAGGAGCCCACTTTCAACGAATAGGGATACCTGGTCTTGTATGCTGTTCTTAGAGCTTCTCTCTTTTGCACTGCCATAGCGGCCTCTCGACGCATCTCCTTGGGTACGTCCTTGATTCGCTCATCAGGAACAGCTTTGGATTGATTCGGTGGTTCTCTCGGCGTTGAGATTTGGACCGCCTCCTTGGGGACCTCGGTGGTTGTCCGGGTGCCCTCCTCTCCTTGCTGAACTCTTCTCTCCCCTCCAGGGCTACCGGGCCCCTGTGGCGATACCCTTACGGGCAACAACTCAGAACACCCACAGCCGTCTCTATCCCCAGGACCTTGGCTACGCTCGGCTTCCTCAGGTCGCAGTCTACCAAGAGGGCCTTTACTCCGGCCTGGGCCATGGTGATCGCCAAGTTGATCGCGACCAGGGTCTTGCCCTCCTCGTTGGTAGAACTCGTCACAGCGATGGACTTTAGCTTTTGGTCCGCATCCTTGAACTGGATATTGGTCCTAAGACCCCTGAAGCCTTCTGCCATCATGGACTTAGGTAACAAGTGGGCGATAAGATTCACGGATTCCTTCAGAGCATGCTCCTTGAGCTTTCCCCCGTACTTTTCCTTCAGTCCACCCCTTATGTCCTTTGCGTTGACCTGGGGAATCACTCCCAGCACCTGGACACCCAGGGTCTCCTCCACATCCTCTATTGCTCCCAGGGAGGTGTCGAAGGTTTCTACCATAAAGGCGGCCACCAAGCCCACTATCATGCCTATCAGGGTGCCTGTGGCACCCACCATCCCCCTCTTGGGCGGGTTGATGGGCTTCGCGGGCAATAGGGCCGGCTTGATTATGTTGACGACTTCAGGCCTGTCCGCCCTCCTTATCATGGCCTCCTGGTTTTTCTTTTCCAGCAGGACGGTCATGTTATGGTACAGATCTACCTTCCTTTTCAATCGCTCGAATTCCAGCTTCTTGTCCATCAAGACCTTTGTCTTCCTGTTTACTTCACGGAGTTCCTCTTTTAGACCATCCACCCTGCCGCTTATCCTGTTTATTTCCAGCTTGAGGATAAACAACATTTTTCTTGCGGTCTCGACAATATCCCTGTTTATTCCCACTACCTGGGGATGTCGCTCCGTATAATCTTCAAGGAGTGTGTCCCTCTTGATCAATAGTTCCACCAGCCTCTCGTTGACTGATTTGTATCTGCTCCCTCCTCTTTCAGAATAGTAGTCATGATCGGAAATAGAGGGATCTCTGACGAATATTTCCAGCCGTGCCCGGATTGATTCCAGCTCCTTTCTGTCCTCCTCCAGACCCCTTATCTCTTTCCTGATTGTCTTGGCCCTCACCAGGAGGTCTTCACTTTGGAGATCAATGGATATGAGTTCATTTTCCCGGCTGAAACGATTGAATTCGTCCTCGGCCTCCTTGAGTTTTCTTCGTACTTCCTTGAGTTGATCCCTGATGTACCTTATGGTCTCCCTAGTGCGCCTCATCTGCTGTTCTGCAAGTACCTCTTTGTACGTAACCGCAATGGTGTTGGCCAGTTTCTGGGCGAAAACGGGACTGCTGTCCGTGACCTTGATATTCAGGATGCTGCTGAATCTCTCCCTGGTCACCTCTACCTTTGACTGCAGGCCCTTTATGACGGGAAACGCGGAGCTATTTGGTATTTCTTGTAGCGGGGCATCCCTCGGCGGAATAAGGCCCATCTTCTCTGCGACCCGCAGGAACACCGGATATCCCTTGATCACTGAGATGTGTGTCTCCATCAGATCGGATCCGGACCACGTCCACGCTTCACTGTAAATTCCCTCCGCGGTTTGGGGCTTTTCGAACTCTATCACACATGTGGTGGAGTAAAGGGGTTCAGGAGCCCTGAGTGTGGCAAAGGTGGTACTGAATATGCCGAGTGCTATGGCAATGGTGATTACGATGAATTTCCTCTTTTTGAAAATCCACCAATACTCCCTCAGGTTGATGTCATACTGCGGCAAGGCTTCTCTCCCACCAGAGCGCGTCCATGACTGCTTTATTGCGGGCTCACAGAGTCAGGCCCGCTGCCGCCGACCTCTTCGGCGATATACAAGAGGGGATTTTCAGCCAAGTTGAGGATTTCTTCTCCTTCTGACGGCCGCCCTGCTCCGTTACGCAGGACTTGGATCGTGGGTCTAACCGCCTGGTTCCGGTTGGTCAAAACCACACATCCGACGGTACCGTTGTTCAGCTTGACACAGGTGCCCACGGGAAAGAGGGATATCCTCTCCAGGAAAGCCTTGCGGACCCTTGAGGGGAATAGGGTCTTTGTCTCTCCGACAATATACTTGATCGCCTCTGTCTTGGGGATTCTTCTTCTATAGGGTCTTTCTCGAATCATCGCAGTGTACATGTCAACCAGCCCGATAAGATATGAGAGTGTAGGAACCTCCTCTCCGGAGCGGCCCTTGGGATATCCTGATCCGTCCATTCGCTCGTGCACGCACAGGGCGGCTTCCGCCAACCAATGGTATTTGTCACCCAGAGCCCTCAGGATTTCATAACCCTCCATTGGGTGTGCCTGGATGGCGGAAATATCTTCCTTTGTAAGTTTCTCCCTCTTTTCCAGTATACCTTTCGGAATCCTGTACATCCCCACATTCTCAAGGTATCCTGCAAGACCCGCCTTGAGCAGTGCTTTGATGTCGAACTTCAATCCCAATCCGACCATCAACGAGGTACACATAACGTCGATCCCGTGGGTCAGCAGGTCATCCCTGTCCTGGTGCGCAAACATGCAATAGCCATACAGCTCCTCTGTTAGCCCATTATTGATTATGGAGTAGAGGTCCGACAGGATCGGAGAAGGGCTGATACTCCTGTTCCCCCGGACACGTTCCCTTATCTCTTCTCCTCTCTGATAGAAGAGATCGTAATACCTTTCCACCTCCGGTCCCCAGCGCCTGGGAGTCCCCGGGCCAAGACACAAGGTATCCTCGTCCTTTCCGTAGTCTCTCAGTCCCCCTTCAACCAGACCGCTACACTGCCGGAGATTCACCTCCACTGGAGAGGCTTCCCGCAGCGCCCTCCCAGTTCCTACCTTGACACCAAGAATATCTGCAATACGCATCGCTCGATTTCTCCTATCTCCCTCCCCTCTCGCTCATAGAGGCGCCAGTATCTACAGGCAGGGACACTTTTCCAGCATCACTCGTCAACATCATTCTTCTAACAAAATACACATTGCAATTGCTTATTTAATTATAATAACACATAAAATCATATATTTGTCAATATCTATTATACAATTCATATAATTTACATTAAGAACCAAGGGGACTCCTTCTCCCTTCCCCCCCAGCGGAGAATTGGACTTTTTGCGAAGCCATCAACCTTACTTGACCAAAGCCCTGTAAAGTTCGCTGGATTCCCACAACATGCCGTGCGTTCCTCTTACCAGCGCCCCATCTTCCCTCAAGAACAGAACCATAGACATGCCCTCCAGAGCCTCCAGGCGGTTTGTCACAAGGAACATGGTCTTACCCCTTGAAAACTCCGGGAGACTTTCCATGATGGCCCTCTCCGTCTTTCCGTCCTGGGAGGAGGTGGGCTCATCCAGGACAAGGATATCCGGATCACGTACCAGGGTTCTAGCGAGGGCGAGCCTCTGCTTCTGCCCCTCCGAGAGTAATACCCCCTCTTCTCCCACCTGAGTTTCGTAACCACCGGGCAGGTTGACGATGAACTCATGGATTCCCGCCGCCTGGCAGGCCCGGGCCAGGTCCTCTTCGGTGGCATCGGCTCTTCCAAGCAAGAGGTTCTCCTTGATCGTTCCTGAAAGCAAGCGAACATTTTGGGATACATAGCCGATCCTCTCACGCAGGGACCCGATTTCATACTCTGAAACAGGTATACCGTCAAAGAAGATTTCTCCCTGTGCAGGCCTGTAAAGGCCCATGATTAAGCTCAGCAGCGTCGTCTTCCCGGCTCCGCTCGGGCCCACGACACCGACATGCTCCCCGGCTCTGACGTGGAAAGAGCAATCTTTCAGCAAGGGCTCGCGCCCGTCATAGGAAAAGGAGACATCCCTAAACTCTACTTCCCCTTCCAGTCTGTGGGCAACCTTGCCCTTTCCGAGACCCTCTTCCGGCACGAGAGCGAAGAGGTTTGATATCCGCTGGAGACCAGCAACGGCCTCCTGCATCTGGAGGTTTGCCGTTGCCAGGGCCTGTGCCGGCCCGAAGACGTATCCCGTGTACGCCTGAAATGCAAGAAGGGAGCCTAGGCTCCACTCCCCTCTTATGACCCATGCGGCCCCTATTCCCAGCACCACCAGGCCCATCAGGCCAGGGATTGAATTAACCGCCAGATTTGCGACAGAGCCGACGGCGACGCGTTCCATGGCCAAGTGAAGGGCCTCTTTGAGGCCTGAAACCAGGCCGGCGACGGTCTTTTCCTCCGAGGCGGAGGACTTGATCAGGGCGGTTGAGGATAGGGCCTCCTTGAGATTCATGGTGACTTTGGCCTCCCTTTCCATGCCATGGTGACTGAGAGAGAGGACCTTGGCGGAAAAGTATTTGAGGCACAAGAGGATTGCCGGCACGAGCAGGATAACGGCCGACGCCAGTCGCCATTCCAGGTAGAACAGCAGCACAGTACCACCGAAAAAGCGAAAGACGTTGCCGATTATGTGGACGATGGTGCTGGAAAAAAACCAGCGCAGTTCTTCCACGTCGGAGGAGAGCCGGGACATCAAATAACCTGTCTGATTCTCGTCAAAAAATGCCTTGGGCAGCCTCAAGGTGTGTTCTACAAGATCTGTTTGTATGTCCAGGGTAATTCTCTTTTCAAGATTCGCAAAGCTGAATTCTCCCAGCATTCTCGCCGCCTTTGACCCTAGCGTGATGCAGACCAACAAGGCCAGGGCCCCTAGGAGAAGTTCTCTTTGACGCTGAAGCATGACTTCATCCACGATGTAGCGTATCACTAGGGGCTGAGGCAGGGCCAAGAGGGAAGTCAGGACAACCAGGAGGAGGCCTGTAGTGATCATCGGGCGGTAGGGGCGGACATAGGGACGCAGGGTCCTGAACGTCTCCCCGAGGCCGGGGTACTCTTCCTTACCCCCGAACCTGTCCCGGGGGAGTTTCCGGGAAAGTCCCTGTTTAAGATATGTTAACCAACTATTCACCTGCGCCTTGTCCGACTCTTCCTCCGCCTTATTGAGCAAAAAACAACGACAAATTATAACATAATACTTGGCGCTTTTTAACAAATGGGTCCTACCTCTAATTTAATTGACATTACAGAGAGTTAACGCTATTATCAATACAACGAGCATTCCCGGTGGACCTTGATGGATCATGGTGGTCGGCAACAAATTCCAAGATCTCTGCACTCAACTCCTGGTAGAAGGCCTTGGCATCAGGTTCATGGCCCTGGGCCGAAGTATGTATCCCACTATAAGGGAAAAAGATATCATCACCATCGCGCCGATCGCACCCTCTGAAGTTAAGAGGGGGGACATAATCCTGTATCGGTCCGACAGCGGCATTGTGGCCCATCGGGTCCTGAGGGTGACAACGTTCCAAGGCACCAAAAATCAGTTCACCATGGGCCCCGACACTTGGGGTAAGCCGAGGGAGGTAATAGGGGTTGAAAACGTCCTGGGAAGAGTCCTCCATATTGAAAGGGATGGCATGAGGTTGGACCCCTATTCCGCGAGGGCAAAGGTGAGATTGGCACTCCACAAAATCGCATCCAGGACTAAACGCCTCCTTAGAAATCCACACCCCTTCGGTTTCAGGGGATAAGACCCTTTGCCCCAGACTCTGTACCTCACACGGAAACTATGTTTTTGCTAATTGGCCTAATTCTTGGCGCAAATGGGATAATTTCTAATAAATTGACAATATTTGCCTTTTTGTTATATCATATGACGTTAGGGAGACAACGGGAACCGGGGCTGGAGGTAGTTTCGGGATTTGCCGTCAAAGTCCGGAAACCGGCAGTTCCAGTGGTCCCTGTTGATAGGGTCCCAAACGTTGGGATGGATGGATAGGGAATTTTGCCCATGGCTACCAAAAAAACAAGTCCTGGCTCTTCCAAAAAAGCTGAGCCTGACACCTTGGAAATGTTTGATAGGCTCTTCAAGCAAGAGCTTGAAAAGATCGACGCAAAAGGTGGAAAGGTAAAGCCTCCTGCGCCCGGAGACAAGGCTTCCGCCACCCAAGGATCACTAGTTGTACCCAAGCAACCTCCACAGCCTATCAAGAAAACCGAGAAAAAGCCTCAAGAAACTCCTCCCAAAGGCGCGACTCAAACCAAGACAGCCCCCGCACCAAAGGGAAAGCCCGACCGGGCCCAGGTAGCTCCCGTCAAACCACCGGCCCAGTCCCTGCCCAAAAGGCCGGCTCCTGTGAGCGAGAAAAGCTCACCCCGGGCAGCCCCAAGAAAGGTTGCCACAGCAAGCGGGGAGGTCCGTTCTTCCACCGGGGCTATGAGGCGCCCCAAGCCAACTCAGGGGAAAAAGGCGCCACATCCGCAAGCGGGCCTGACCGGAGAGATGAGAACAAAGATCGGTGGAAAAGGTGAGGCTCCACTCCGCAAGGTGACCCGAGGGGAAGCATACTTTCCCAATACTACCTCCAGGGGCAAAAACCTGGGCCTCCTCAAAATAGCCTTGCCCTTGTTGGTCCTTTTCCTCCTGGCCGGGTGGTTGTTACGTCAATACGATTTCTTTGGCAGAGAGCAATTTGAGGATACGGCAGTAACCGTCAGGAAAAAGATCGTGGCAACACCGCTGCCTAGGACAAAACCAACCGGTCCAAAGACCACGTCAGCCGAAGGGTCAAAAATGGGTCCAACAGGTACTGGGAAAGAGCCTGTTGCTATTTCCCAGGCCGCTAAGACCGGTGCTCCTTCTCCCATCCTTTCCCACGGGGAAACGAAGGCGGCTACCGCGGCTGGACAGAAGACCCCGCAGCCGGCCACGGCGACCGCCACCCAAGGCGCGGGTCCTGTCGAGAAAACGGGAGCCCAACCTGGACCCCAGGAAAAAAAGACAGAACCCCAACCCGGGAAATCCGTAGCATCAATCCCGGCCAGACCAAGAGAACACATCAAGCCAGGAGGCGCTCAAGCAAGACACCGGGCGACTCCTTTGGCCGCCGCCTGGACCCCTTCCTATCCCTTTTCCGTGTACTTGGGATCCTATAAGAATATTCCCAGGGTTGAAAAGGCCGCTTCGGAATACAAGAATCGAGGAATTGGAACCTATTGGACCAAGGTGGACCTGGGAGAAAAGGGGACCTGGTACAGGCTCTTTACCGGATCATTCCGAACCCGTAAAGAGGCCGAAGCATTCATCACAAAGCACCGCCTAAAAGAAGGGGCCGGCCGGAGAACCAGATATGCCCTCCTCCTGGGCCTTGATAAGTCAGCCAGCGGGCTGGAGGCAAAAAGACGCTCCCTCCTCAAGGCGCGTTACAGCCCTTATGTACTCAAGGACTCAAAGGGGCGGTATGGGCTTTTCCTGGGGGCCTTTTACCGGAAGGAGCGGGCCAACAAGACAAGTGCGTTGCTGGCAAGAATGGGCTTCTCCAGTAACGTTGTCATGCGCTAATTTCCGAAACCGCCCTGCCACCATCACCTCTTTTCAAGGATCAAGACATAGAACCCTTTGGGATAGACAATGCCGTCCTGGGTCTCCAGTCTAACGAAATCTAGGTTCTCTATCTTCGGCAGGATATGGGGTATCTTCTCCATCAACATCTCCCGGGTATACACCCTGGAGGATGGCATCTCGATACCAAGAAATGGGAGCAGGTGATCCAACAGAGACCTATGACACCGGCCCTCCAGTACTACCAGGTCCCCTCTAAGTTTAAGAAAAGAGGGCAAATCCACTAGCCTGGCTCCAAGCCCCAATTCTCGGGCGGCCTTCAACAGGTGGCCGAAATGGATTGAGTGCTCCCTGTGATTCACCACCTGGTAGGCCTTGGGATAGGCCCAGGTGCTGCCATATTCCACGATATAGCCACGACCTCCAGGATTAAGCAGGCCGGCAAGATGGGCGATAAACTCCAGGGCACCTAGGTTCACTATGAACAATGGGGGTGCATCGGAGAAATCCAGACCAAGCCTCTTTCCGATAGTCCAACCCTCTGATGCTGTTCCGTCCTGGTCCAATTCGTCTCTTGCCATTTTGACCACGGGCAGGTCCGCTATCATCTCATTTGCAATGACAAGATCATAGCTGGTATCCAAGCCCTGCCTTTTGCGGATATTGCCCATCCGAAACAAGACCCTCCCTCCATGTTCTCTGTTATTCTCCCCCTGGGATTTCAGCAGGACCGGGGAAATGTCAAAGAAAGTATACTGCATGGTCCCATAGACCTCCGGGGCACTCCTTTTCACTTCCCTTAGAAACTCCCTGCCGAATATACCCGTGCCTCCGCCCACCTCCAGAACCTTCATCCCCTCCCCCAACCTGTCTTCATCCATGATAATCCTGGCAAATCTTGCGCCATAGCTCATGTTGTCAAGCGCGGGATGGGGATCTCGGTAGAGATGACTTACGGTCATTTCCACTTCCTCGAATTGGTTCCCTGGGTCAACTATCTCTGACCCGTAATAGTGGCAGAGGTCATGCTGATCTTCCATGGACCTCGCTGACACGTATTCTTGAAAAGAGCTTAGAGCCAATTGATTCGGCAGGTTATCAGGTGGATGATCTTTGACCTCTTCGATTATTTGAAACTCGGGCTTCAGCCACCTCCGTGCTATCTCCATTTGGTCCCGGCCCAGGCAGCCCTTGCCTCCCCCCTGGGGTCTCAGGAGCTTGTCAAGGACGGCCTTTTCCTCCTTTCCTATCAATAGACATTTTTCCTTTAAGGAACGATTGGGCGACACCAATATCCAGGCACCCTCATTCAGGGCATACCAGATCACACCGTCCGAAATTACCATTCTCTGATCCATCTCATTCCTCTTCAAGGACAAGTGCGCCTAGTTTCAGGAGTTCCTCCAGGAATTTCCTGGTGTCAGAAAGGGCCGTGTCAAGGTCCACCTCGTAGCCTTCCGAGATCCTGGAGCACAGGTCCACAAGATCCTTCGCACTGTCAATGGACTTCCAGATAGCCCATCCCATACCATTGAGCCTGTATATCTTCCGTATCTCTTCCCTGTCATGGGAAACGGGCACAAGATACCCTTCCCCGTTGACCATTCGAGCCACAAACATGGAATTTTTTTTGAGTTGTCCTGCCCCTGCTAACTTAACCATGACGGCTATCCAACGAAACACTCTCCTATTGAAAGCAATACTAAAATAATTTAAAATGATTATATCACGTTTCGATTCATGGAGAAAGAGCAGGATATTGCCTGCGAATTTCATTTGATGGTAGAGTTATGAAGATTCTGTTGATTAATCCGCCTTCCAAAGAACTGCACCAGATCTTTTTCCCCCTCGGCCTCGCATCCATCGCAGGGGCCCTCCTAGGGGCTGGACATGAAGTCAAGGTGTGGGACATAAATGCCCTTAAGTCGAGCAAGGAAGAGGTCCTTGAAAATATTGACAATGAGATAGACTCCTTTTTCTTAGTGGGCATTACTGCCCTTGCGGGCGACTACCCGTACGTAAAATGGCTAACGCGAAGTATCAAGAATATCAGTCCGGATTCAAGGATAGTGGTGGGCGGACACCTGGCCTCGGCCCTTCCCGAATTTCTCATGGAAAAACTGCCTGTAGACATTGTGGTAAGGGGTGAAGGGGAAGAAGCTATCACGGATTTGCTCGATGCCCTAGAGAAGGGCTCAGACCTTGGTCGGGTTAGAGGGATCTATTACAGGAGCGGCCATGGAGGAATAAGGGCCACGAATACCAGGCCGCCCGTGGAGGACCTCGATCGACTGCCGCTCCCTCCGTGGCATTTATTCCCCATGACCACTTATCTATCCGAACCACACCGAGGTTTCAACCAGCAGGGCAGTCGTGAAGATCATGGCCTCATGAGCATAATGGCCAGTCGGGGATGCCCCTTCCATTGTCTATACTGTGACCATACGATCAAGGGCTACAGGCCCAGGTATCGTTCCGTTGAAAGGGTAATCCAGGAAATAAAGGCCTCATTGATGGAGTACGGGGATCGTATAAAAACCTTCCATTTTTGGGACGATATACTGATTTGGGACAAGGAGTGGACAAGGAAGTTCTGTGAGTGCCTCTTGCAAGAAAAGTTAGACATGAAATGGTCATGCAATGCCCATGTAAACCTTGTCGAATATCCTCTCATTTCATTGATGAAGGAGGCGGGTTGTACCAATGTGCGTTTCGGAATCGAGTCGGGCAGTCAGGGAATTCTGGACGCCCTTAACAAGGGGGTCAATGTTGATAGGGCCTTGGATGCCCTGAAGACTTGTCTGGAGGCGGGCCTTTCCCTCACCCTTTACTTCATGGTGGGCATGGAAGGTGAGACCGACCGGACCGTCAACGAGACAATCGCATTTCTCGACCGGTTGATAACGCCCTTTAATGTTTACCAGTTCAACAAGATCCATTTGTTCATGCTCACCCCTTTTCCCGGCACGGAGCTTTTTGATCTGGCATGCCAAAAGGGGCTCATTCCTGATATTGATGCATTTCTTCACAGGGGTTGCGACGCCTACTTCGATATCCCGCTGAATATCTCTGGCTGCCCGGACCAGAAGCTCTCTGCACTGAAGCAGAAGCTTGAGAGGGAAGTGGGCTTGATAATTGGCGACAGAAGAAATAGGCTCCACAATGCACTGTTCGCGATAAAGAAGAGGAGCTTGGGGGAGTGACAACTTTCCGAATCAAAGACGGCATTCTTTTCCAAGAGTTGGGCCGGGACCTGGTCCTCTTCGACCTGGAAACCAATCTCCCTTATGCCTTGAACCCTGTTGGCTCCCTTATCTTTCGGATGATTGATGGGGAAAGGACTCTTGAGGAGATCGCGGAAAGAATAAGCCGAGAATATGACGTGGGTTTCGACCAGGCGATGAAGGACCTCCTCAAGCTGTCTGAAGCCCTGATCCAGAGGGGAATTATCAAGCAAGTGAGGTGATATCATCATGGATTTCGATGGCAAGATCCTTCTCCTCAATCCTGATTTCGTATTCAGGGAAGAAGAGAATGGGGCACTCCTTTTCAATCCCAAAACCAACGCACTCCACTGTGTAAACCCTGTCGGTGCCTTTATATGCAGGTTGTGTGACGGCAAGAAGAGCATTGACCAAATCACCCGCGGGCTCTTCGAGGAGTTCGATATTGGAGGAAACCGTGATGGGGTAATAAAGGACATAGAGGACTTTGTTAACAAGATGATTAACCTCAACCTTTTGTTGGCGCGGGGGTAAGGATGGAGGTCCTTTCAGCTCCCATATCTGTCTTCATCTCCGTGACATACAAGTGCAACCTGCGCTGCAGACACTGCGCGGTTTACTGGGGCGAGAATACCAACGGGGACGTTGACACTTCTACATGGCTTCGTTTTTTCCAGGAGCTTTCGGATTTGAAGGTTTTCAGAGTGAGAATAACCGGCGGTGAACCGCTGATGCGGGACGATATATGGCAGTTGATGGACTCGATCCATGAACTACCCATGAGGTTCGCCCTTAATACCAATGCCATCCTGGTAGATCGGCCATGTGCCCAAAGGTTGAACCAGTATGACAAGATAGATGAAATAATGGTGAGCCTGGACGGTTCCTGCCCGGAAACACATGACCCCTTAAGAGGGCAAGGCACTTTTGAGACGGTACTCCTCGGGATCGAACAACTGGCACAGACCCCTGTCCCCCTTTCCTTTTACTGCACCGTCAACCATTATAACCTAAATGACCTGGAAGGCATAACCAAGCTGGCAAAGGAATTCAACCCCCTAGCCATCAAGTTCAACGACCTGTTGCCCGAAGGCAGGGGTTTGGGAAACTATAGGGAACTGGGGCTGAGCAGGGAAGAATGGGGAGGGGCACTGGAGCAACTGAGAGAGCTCCGCGAAACCTACGGTCCCATGATTTCAGGAACAATACTTGACCAGGGAGAGATATACCAGACCTTGAGCCAACTGACCTCGGAAAATAAGGTGGCGGCACCACCCAATAACCTTTGCGGGTGCGGTGCCCTCATTCAGGAGTGTGCCGTGCGGCCCGATGGCTGGATCGTCCCATGCGATCGACTACCCAACCTGAAGGCCGGCCACATAGTTGAAAGGCGATTTGCCCAGATATGGCGATCATCAGAGGTGTTTACCCGATTCCGAAAAAGAAGGGAAATATCCCTGAGCGATTTACCTGAGTGTCAAGATTGCCTGTATAAGTCAAGGTGCACAGGAGGTTGCCCTGCGGTGCCCAATGCCCTCTTCGGTAGCTTCGCTGCGAGGGATCCTTTAGGGTGCTTCCGTGTGTACAGCGGGATGGAGGATTTCAGTGGGATCTGGACCTAACTATTACCCCTTGAAGGCCATTTATCTTAACCCGATCGACAGCTGCAACTTGAAATGTAGGCACTGCTGGTTGTCTCCTGATGCCCTGATTGCCGGGAGCACCTTGACAGGCCGGAACTCAGGTGTTGAATCAGGACCCTCCCTGGATGCTATGAAAAGGGTGATAACCGAGGCAAAGCCCTTGGGCCTGGATTCCATAAAGCTTACCGGGGGAGAGCCCTTCTTGAGAAAAGACATCTTGGATTTGATAGACCTCTTTCACGATGAAGGACTCTATGTGGATATTGAAACCAACGGGACCCTGATAGACAGATCGGTCGCAAGAAGGTTGGAGCAGGCCCGGGTCAGATACATCAGCGTAAGCCTTGACGGTGCATCAGAAAAAACACATGACGACCTCAGAGGCGTTCAAGGGGCATTTCGCAACGCAATACGGGGAATCGGGCATCTCAGAGAATGCGGGCTTAATACCCAGATCATTATGTCCCTTTCAAGGGCAAACTGCAGAGAGATAACTGACATGGCTGAGCTCGCGTCTGAGTTGGGTCTTCAATCATTGAAGATTAATCCGATACTCCCTATCGGCCGGGGATTGGCAATGCACAGAAAGATGGAGACCCTGACCGTGGAAGAGATCCTTTACGCGGCGGACCGCGTCCGTGACGAACTACAAACAAAAGTGAGCATCCCCATCAATTTCTGCATACCAATCGCCTTTCTTCCCTTGAAAGACATAATGGAAGGCAATCACTCCGAGTGCGCTATCCTCAATATCTTGGGCATTGTGGAGAACGGTGATATCTCCTTTTGCGGAATACAGAAGGTAGAAAAAGACCTGGTAATGGGAAACATTCACAGGGACTGGCTGCCGGAAATTTGGATACATCACCCTCTCCTTACCTTCATGAGGGAAGCAATCCCTGGCCAGTTGAGAGGAATTTGCAAGAAGTGCTTCTTCAAGAAAACGTGCATGGGAAATTGCATCGCCTGCACTTACCACCTCAGCAAGAGCCTAACTGAACCTTACTGGTTTTGCCAGGAGGCATACAGGAAAGGGCGTTTTCCTGAAACGAGGTATATTCATTGATATGGCGGATAACATGGATTTGGACATTTCAGGCCTTATACTTCGCATCTCCCTTTTGGAGGTAGAGACCAAGTTGAAGGATGATCTGGTAGACATATTTGACCCCTTCGTGACTGGGGATGGGAGTGAACACCATGAGATTTTGTGCGTCGTACCCGTCAAAACCAGAAGATGGAGAGGTGTGAATCAGGAGCGGATGTCTCTCATTAAGGAAGTGTTGGAGGAACCCCTAAACAAATTTCCCTTTGTAGAGGACACAGAAAAGATGATTGGCTGCCTCCTTAAAAGGGTCAGGCCCTTTCTCGCAAGCCCGGAAACGAAGGGCTACCTTTCCAGGGTAAAACACCGCCGTGATATCCAGGTCTATCATCTGCCAGGAGGCCTGCTGATCAGAAGGCTCCATGGCAGGGAGTCTGTCCTCTTCCTAAAGGTCAACGCCCGTCGGAGATTCAAGGCAGCCTCCCTGTACGGCGCGGCCTACTTTATCGCCTCTAATGCTATGCCCATCCAGGACGGGCTCATGCTCCATGGCGTGGGTGTCTCGAGGTTCGGCTCGGGCGTATTGTTTCTAGGTGCCTCGGGCGGAGGGAAGACGACCGTGGCAGAACTCTCGCCCCCGGGGAATGTCATTTCTGACGATTGCATTATAGTAAAGAGAAAGGGAGAAGAATATTTTCTTCACCCTTCTCCTTTTAACCAATATTTGGGCTCCAATGTTGGACTAAGAAGGAGGCTGGCCATTGGGCTCTTTTTGGAGAAGGACAGAAGCGTGTATTTACAGGAAATCTCTCCTTCAGAGGCATGTGCACGGATCCTCATGAATTATATACACTTCTTTCGACACTACCCTTCCGACACCGCAGAGAAATCATTTGAACTGGTTACGTCCATGTGCAACCAGACCCCGTTTTATGTCCTCCATTTCAACAAGACTCCCTCCTTTTGGAAATTGTTGGAGGATAGGCTCTTTATGCTTAAACCCAAGATAAAGGAGCAATACTATGGCTTCGAAGAAGAAAAAACAACCCTACGAACCTCCCAGGGTCTATGAACTGAATGTGGACCTATCACAGGCAATGGGACAGACCCAGTGTGCGCGAGGGGCGAGCGCTTCCGGAAGCTGTAGCCCCGGGCGGGGTCCCGCCTCTCCAAATTGTGCCAGCGGTCGGTCGGCCAGCAGCCAGTGCGCAACAGGTCAAACTCCGGGCACGTCTTGTGGTGCTGGTGGATCTCCGGCAATGTGAATAGGGGCCCCTATCACAAATGCTCTCGTAACCATGGCCATCGAATCATTGTCCAAACTATTGGAACCGGGATCTATGAAGAACGTGCCTCGATCCTATTCAAGCTCTCCTCCTCGAGGGGAAAGGAGCTCTGACAGCCCTTCCTCAAGCGAATTCGTCATGTTTTCCTTTAAGGGATTCAGCATGTTTCCTTTCTTGAGGCCTGGCGATAAACTGGTTGTAAGGGGGGGATCCCACATGAGGTTTAAGGTAGGCAACATCGTCGTTTACCGGGACCACCATTCCCTGACCAGCCCCTCTCTGATGGCACATCGGATCGTGAGAAGGGTTTCCGACAAGCATTTTGTCACCAAGGGAGATAACCTTGTCAGGGCCGACCTCGGGTTATGCCAGTTGGATGACCTAATAGGTCAGGTGATATTCATAATCAGAAAGGGACGCATAGTCTCCCTCACCAGGGGGCTGCCTGCATGGTTCCAGGGATGGATAGCCCTTTTTTCCAGGATAAATTGCACCCCAGGAATTATCCTTAGGAGACTGAAAAGATTCATTCATCCCTACTATCGGACCTATGGCTAGCCTTTGCTCTCCACTTTTGTCGTTGATTCTTGGTGTTCCCGCATATCATCTTGACCGGGGATAGGGTTTCTAAGGCCCCCATTTGACAGCTACGACCGGATTATATTGATGTATAAAACCATTGAGGCACAGATCCTCGCTTGCATATCAAGAGCAGAGCTCAGAGCCCCAGACATGGAGAGGATAGAGGTCC
>JAFDHB010000275.1 GCA_019308985.1 Deltaproteobacteria bacterium
CTCCACTATGCGGTTCAGTCAAGGCCCGAAGGTATTGCGCAGGCCTTTGTTATTGCGAAGGAGTTCATAGAGGGGTATTCTTGCTGCCTCATTCTGGGTGATAATTTGCTCTATGGTGACAGCCTGGGAGAGATGCTCCAAAGCTCCATACCCCATGACCATGGCGCAAAAATATTTGCGTACTGGGTCAATGACCCGGAGAGATACGGTGTCGTAGTGTTTGATCAGGACGGTGAGCCAAAGGATATCATTGAAAAACCCAAGACTCCTGTTTCAAACTGGGCTGTTACGGGTCTCTATTTCTATGATCATCAGGTCTATGAAATCGCTTCCTCCCTGAAACCCTCTCGGAGAGGGGAATACGAAATAACAGACGTAAATCGAGAGTATCTCCAAAGGGGATTGCTTCAGGTGGAGAAATTCGGCAGGGGTATTGCGTGGCTTGACACGGGCACACCTGAATCCCTAGCCCAGGCAACAATTTTCATCCAGACGATCGAGCAACGTCAGGGGCTAAAGATAGCCTGCCTGGAGGAAATCGCATACCGCATGGGTTATATCCCCCGCGAGAAACTGGAATCCCTCGCCCTTGACATGAGCCAGAGCAGTTACGGTGGATATCTTCGCAAGATCCTCGGTGAATGGGGGGAAATTGCCCCATGAATTTTACACCCGTCCCCGAACTACCTGATGTGCTCATTATTGAGCCTGTCATATTCGAAGACCAGCGTGGCTTCTTTACGGAGATGTACCACCGGGAAAAATTCTTCCAAGCCGGGATCAGGGAAAGTTTCGTCCAGGACAACCTCTCAAGGTCCAGGAAGGGGACCATAAGGGGCCTCCACTACCAGGTAATAAGACCCCAGGCCAAGATAGTCTGGGTACTCTCGGGCGAGGTCTTTGACGTGGCCGTAGACCTGAGGAGAAGCTCTCCCACCTTCGGCAAATGGACCGGAACTGTCCTTTCAGACAAGAACCGAAAAGGGCTTTATATCCCACCCAAATTCGCCCATGGATTCTGCGTACTGAGCGATGAGGCATATTTTTACTATAAGTGTTCTGACTTCTATTCCCCTTCTCATGAACGATGCATTCGGTGGAATGACCCTGACCTTGCCATCGAATGGCCCATCCAAGACCCGATGCTCTCTGAAAAGGATGCAAATGCCCCCCTGCTCAAAGACGCTCAGCTTCCCTAGCCCGCTAAGAACCCTGCCGGAATCCACTAACACCCATCCAACCTCAATTTTATCTCATAAAATTGCTTGACAGCTCCACGACATTGATGTAATCATATCATCGTATTTGTAATCATGATTAATGAAAAGAGGTCCATCGAGCTATGGTACGAACACAAATTCAGCTTACAGAAGAGCAGGCCAGGAAACTCAGAGAGATCTCGGCTTCAAGGCGCGAATCCGTTGCCTCTCTCATTCGCAAGGCCATTGATCAATTCATTATCTCGGGAGACCCGGACAGGTCTTTGCTGTACCGTCAGGCAGAATCGATTGTCGGCAAATACGAAGCGGACAAGGGAGACATCTCTATAAACCATGACTGTTACCTGGAAGAGGCATTTGAATCATGAGGGTCTTTGCCGATACTTCGGGGCTCTTTGCCCTTTTGGTCAGAAACGATCTCATGCATGTTCGTGCAAAACTGAATTTCCAATATTTTGCTGAACACGATGCACACTTACTCACCAGCTCCTTTGTGGTGGTTGAGACCCTTGCCCTCCTCCAACGGCGAGTGGGACTGGAAGCGGTGTATGATTTCCAGCTAAAAATCACCCCCCTCCTGGAAGTCCTATGGATTGACAAAGACTGGTACACCCGAGGAATACAGCGCCTCTTCGCCCTTAATAACAGTAATATCAGCCTTGTTGATTGTCTCAGTTTTGAAATCATGGAATCCCGTGCAATAACCTGTGCCTTCTCCTTCGATGAGCATTTCGAGGAATATGGTTTTAGCCTTGCCGCCTTTCATAATCTTGACCGGTAGTTGACCCTCCTCAATGGTCTTTGAATCCGATTGGACTAAGCTCATGTATATGTTGTTGAGACCACGGTGCCTTGTCAGCGATGGGTGAATTATGCCTTGACTATTGGAGAGATAACAACTAAAATGGTTCCATATTGGAACCAACAGAGGTATCATAGTTATGGCGACGATTACAGTAAAAAATATCCCTGACGATCTCTATGAGCGTCTAAAGGCAACCGCAGAGATCAACCGCCGGTCCATAAACAGCGAGATTATTGCCTGTATTGAGAAGGCGGTAACAAGTCATAAAGTCAACCCTGAAAAGGTCCTTGAGATTGCCCGCGAGCTTCGTGAATTGACTACTGGGCATCCCATAAGTGACGAGGAGTTCATCCGCGCCAAGGCTGAAGGCCGGTTATGATCGTAGTTGACACTAACATCATTGGTTATCTTTTTCTATCAAGCGAGCGATCCCTTCTGGCCGAACGCGCTTTGAAAAAGGACAGTGAGTGGGCTGCTCCCCTCATCTGGCGCAGTGAAATGCGCAATGTTTTGGCACTCTATATGCGGCAGAAAATCATAAACCTGGCGCACGCTCATCGTATCATGGATTGTGCCTTGGGGTTGCTGGCGGGCCGTGAGTACGAGGTCTCCTCATATGAAGTCCTCCGGCTTGCATCTCAGAGCAACTCTTCTGCCTATGATTGCGAGTTCATCGCGCTGGCAAATGACCTTAAGACCTCTCTGATAACCGTAGATAAGGAACTACTAAGAAATTTCCCCTCAGTGGCCTTATCGTTGGATGAATTCTCCCGGAAATAACCCGGATCCCTGACAAAGTAAAAATCCGGGTCCAAAGGGCCCGGTTTTGGTCTAAGCCCAGAGGGTATGATTTGTTGTTCTCGCGTTGGCAAAATCCGAAATCCGAATCTCGAAATTCGAAACAAAATCAAATATCTAATGTCCTAATGACAAAAACAAAATCATAATCGCTACGGTTATTGTTTGGATCGTTTGAATTTTGGTCATTAAGTATTGTTTCGGATTTCGGATTTCGTGCTTCGGATTTAGAGCCTTTTCATTTATTAAGGCAGAGCCAATGATCTCTGACCTGGCCCTGAGGATCA
>JAFDHB010000082.1 GCA_019308985.1 Deltaproteobacteria bacterium
CGAATGAGATCATCGCGACCGAAGCAAATGTCCCCTTTGCCCGGTTCTCAAAAATGAATTTGAGAATCAGCTTGGTTGACCTGATGCCACGCAGAATCCGCAAAATGCGGATGATCCGCGCAAATCGCCCCCACCGGAGGATCTCAATGTTAGGGATGCTGGATAGGAGGTCAATCCATCCCCACTTTAGATAGCCCAGTTTTGACTTGGCGGTAATGACGTTGAAAACGAAATCACCGATGAACACGAGGCAAACCAAATTGTCTATCCGGGTTAGAAGGGCAGACGTTTCTGGTGGAAGCCGGAAGGCCGTGTCTGCGAAGAGAGCGGCGAGAACGTAGACGCAAAGAAACAACATCACGATCTGCCAGATCGTGACGGGTGATTTGGCTGTTCGCTCAGATTTGGTCATCTCGTCCTCTCACTCTAGGTGATACGAGTACTACTTTTTGTCCTCAGCTCTCATTTTTTACCGTATTTCTCAAATTTTTGCCAGTTTTTTGCCAATACCGCTATAACTTATTGATTTTGCAGCCCATACAGCGGGTTCAAGTCCCGCCTTCGGCACCACTAAATAGCAAGCATCTCCGGATCATAGGGAATTTCGGATACCAAGAATAAAGGCTTTCGGCACCAATGAGTGCTGCAAGCCTTAGCTTCTTCGATCGGTAGTCCTTACGACAGATGAGGTGGTGACACCGAGTTGCCGAGCGGCTTCCGCATACGACAAACCCTGTTCAACTGTCAATAGGATAGCCAGTTCTTCGCAGACTTGTGAGACCTATCTCCTCTGGCTTCCATGGATATGCCCGATGCGTTGCGGGCCGCCTCGGTTGCCGCCACCGTCTTCTCTTGCCGTTCTTTTGACGTCAATCCCATATTAGCTTTTGTGCAAATTGTCAACAACGTCCCCAACTCACTCTCTTCGAAAAAATGAGCAAGAGGAGTAGATAACACCCGTCAAACAGTCTCCTCTAGATGTGCTTTCTGAAAAGCAAGGCCAATCCTGCCACCACGCACAGGCCGATTGCAATCCCGGTGAACACGGGATCAAGACCATAGCTGTCTATAAGCCTTCCGACAATGGGAGTAACCACTCCCGACGTTTCCATAGACATGAAAAAGTATATACCCAGGACCGTGGTACGTCTCCTTACAGGCACTACATCGGCGATGAGAGATTCCGTAGTCGGCATCCTGGCACTCATGGTCAGGCCGTAGAAAAACAATGACAGGATAAGGGGAACCCACAAGGGAGATCTTGTTACTGCAAAAAAGAGGGGGCCCGAAAGGGTAAGGGAAAACAGGATCAACTCCTTCCGCCCAAGACGATCCGAGAGTGCCCCACCCACGGGAGAACCAATTATTCCAGCGCCTGCAACAAGGCTTACCACTATCCCCGCCCATTGCGGAGAGATGTCATGGTGGTCCACCATAAAAAGGGGAAGATAGGAGTTTATGCTGGCAAAAACCACATTCATGGTGATTGTCAGGCACACCAGTATGCCGATGGCACGAGCAATCCCGATCCACGTGAGCTCCGCTTTTTCGGCCTCTTCACCTCCAGACCTTTCCCCTGATCCTTCGGCGGGCCTCGGAGGGTCTTCCGCCCGCTCCGCAGTGGTAAGCCAGATCACGGCTCCTGCCACAAGGGCAGGCAGGGCCAGGAGGAAGAAAGCCGGACGCCATGAGTCAAATAGGGAGGCTATGCCAAGGGCCATTGCCGGGGTCATCAAGAAGCTGGCACTGCCTCCTGTGACGTGCATGCCAAGGGCCCGGCCCCTCTGGTCAATGGGAATATTTTGAGAGATAAATGATGATGCCGGGGCATGATAGGTGCCCCCCAGCAACCCCATGAGAATCAAGAAGGGAGGCATTTGCCAGAAACCCTGGGTGAAACTGACGCAGATGCTGGCAAGAGAGACGCCTATCAATCCTATTATGATTATGAGACGCTTGCTGAAACGGTCTGCCAGAATGGCCATGGGGACCTGTCCCATGCCGTAGGCCAGGCTGAATGATGAAACAAGGATTCCTGATTGGAAATAGTTGAGCCCAAAGTTTTCCCTGAGCAACGGAAGAAGAGGAATCAGCACACCAGTGGCCACGTGGTGGCTGAAATGGGAAAACATGAATTTCGGAATAAGGGCCCTCGTCTTTGGCGCCTGCATTTTTAGCCCTGCTCCAAGCAATCAGATATTCCGTGCCTTCTGTGATAAATTGGACCTTGACGTGTCTATCCCGGCAAAGAACCTCCGCCTTTGCGCAAACAAAGGTAAAGGTCCTTAACACAACCCCAAAAGTAAGTCAATGTTATTGAACGGCAGGGGATATTCCGGATGAACAGTTCAGCAGGAATCCAGGGGACTTACGGTGTTGATCTCCCTATTCAAGGAGGTTTCTTAGTGCATCCTCCACCTCGGGGTATCTGAAGGCGAACCCCGCCCCCGTCAACCTCTCGGGATTGACCCTTTGCCCCTTTACCAATATAGAGCCGAATTCCCCATAGATGAGCCTCATGAACAATGATGGAACCGCGGGCATGAAGGTGGGTCTGTTCAGTGCCCTGCCCAAGGCCTTTGTAAAGTCCCTATTCCGGACAGGGTTGGGCGAAGTGCAGTTTACGGGGCCTTCTATGTCTCTCCTCTGCGCCAGATACAGGAATATTTCTGCAAGATCCTGCTCGTGAATCCAGGAGAACCACTGTCTACCAGAACCAAGGGGTGCTCCCAGGCACCACTTGAAAAGGGGCAACATCTGTTTGAGCGCTCCTCCCTGCCTCCCAAGCACAATTCCAAAACGGAGCACTGCCACCCTTACATAAAATTTCCTTGCTTCCAAGGCAGCAACCTCCCACTCCCTTGCCACTGAGGCCAGGAAGTCATCTCCTGGGGGGCTATCCTCATCCAGCTCTTCATCCCCGTGAAAACCGTAGTATCCAACCGCAGACGCACTGAGAAGGGTGGCATCCCGCCCTTTCCTCTCCTTCAAGGCTTCCACCAGGTTTTTCGTTCCGGCTATCCTGCTCTCCCGGATTTCTTCCTTGGCGGATTCCGTCCACCTCCTGAATATGGAAGCGCCGGCCAGGTTGATGACGACCTCATGTTCCGGGACCCTTTGCTGCCAGGCCCCTTGCACCCTCGGGTCGCCCTCCAGGTAGGACGCCCCCTGGGGCAGGGGAGGTTTTCCTTCGACGCGACGGGTCAACACGGTGACCTCCATCCCCTTGTCACTAAAACGCCTCGTCAAGGTCTGCCCCACAAACCCGGTGCCTCCCGTGATGAATACTTTCATGCCTGCCTCCATCAATGCCAAAATACCAAGATAGTCGCAGGCTGGAGCCTGCTCCTACAGCGGTTGAATGCATCATTTTCCGGAAGAGACGAGCTTCCGGTCGCGAGGGAGCCTAACACAAGTCTCACCCAAGTCCCCCAGAATCCTTTCCTCGTCCATCTCGCCCCTTATCCCCAACCGGGTAAGGGCAAAGTCGTAACAGACAGGGTCTTCCGGTGAAATCTTCCGGAAGGCATTGGTTATCTCTAGTGCAGCAAGCATATCGGCCTGTTTTCTTCCCGTGAAGTCAAGGCGCAGGCCTATCCTGTGCATATGGGTGTCCAGCGGTATGACCAGCAATGATGCGGATATCACGTCCCAGCCTCCAGGATCCACCTGATCCTTTCTCACCATCCACCTCATAAACAAGTTCAACCTCTTGCAGGCGCTACCCATCTCAGGGGACGGCAAGAGGCTGCTCCTGGAAATAGATGCCCCTTCCTTTATCTTCTCCACAAACCGCGACAGGGCGGGAAGGATCGTGTCATCTTCCCGGCCTATGTCCTCCAAGAAACAAGCTTGCAAGGAGCCGTATCGCTGGAGCACCAGCTTGATGCCATAAAGCATCAGGGCGATTTCTTCTCCTGTCGTGAACCTGTGTCTGAAGTCTTTGTAAATTTCATTAAGCCCCTTGAGTGAGGTGTCGGCCAGGAACTGAGAAGGGTTTTTTCCCATAGGCCTCAGGACGTTTGAGACGCTCCTCATTATCTGGACTACCCTGCCGTAGGCCAGGGATGATGCCACCAAACCCGCTATCTCGCGATCCCCAACATCCCTATAATCGTAGAGAAAGAGGAGCGGATCCGGATCCACAAAGGACCGGTGATGGTAAATCGATCGAATACGTTCGAGCCGGTCTCTATTTATTCTCAGGGCTCGGTCCGTCTCCATGTTTGGCTGCACTGTCATCTTCCAGGTAGAAACGCCACTTGCAGAATACGTCTTCAGGATGAGGATCAGGAGGGGCGAAGAGACACTCGACACGGATCCTCGGATCGATCACACGGGCTAAATCTTCGAATTCACCTCTGTGCATGTCCTTGCACACAAACTCATCCAGCCCTCTCCTCTTTCTGGCCACTTGCGTGGGGCAAGAGGGGACACTGATCATCACCTGACTATCGTCCTGCTCGATCTCGTAGCCGACGATAATGCACCAGGGGAAATAGTTGAGGCACTTCAGGAAGCCCTCGAGCCCTTTTTCCCGGATATGAAATCGAGAGACAAGGTCCTTGGCTGCCATACTGCTTACCCGGCCCCAGACTTTCTCATTGATCCTTTCCGCAGTAGGCTGGTCAAACTTTTCGCTCACGTAGATGAACCAAAAAGCATCCACCACCCTGTAGTGCCACAACAGGAACTCGATATACTTCCTCAGCTCTCCTTCGCTCATGGTTTCAAAGATCTTGAGATTCAAGCTGCATCCTCCTGACTTTCATAGGATTCCGTACTGCCATCAGAACTCTTAGATCCTCAAGCAGACCTTTAGGTACTATCCCCTTTTTTCTATGGGGACATAGTCCCGCTTAGTTCGTCCCACGTAGACCTGTCTGGGCCTCTGGAGTTTCCATTCCAGATCATCCATGCTTTCCTTCCATTGGCTTATCCAGCCAGGGAGACGTCCGATTGCAAACATGACAGTGAACATGTTCAAGGGGATTCCCAGTGCCCTGAGCACGATCCCCGAATAGAAATCGACGTTCGGATACAGGTGCTGATCTATGAAGTAGGGATCCTTCAGTGCGACTTCTTCCAGTTTCATTGCTATATCAAGAAGGGGGTCAGTCGCCTTCAACCTCTTGAGGAGCCTGTCACACACCTTCTTCATAATCTTGGCCCTGGGGTCGTAGGTCTTGTAGACCCTGTGTCCAAAACCCATGAGGCGGAAGGGATCGTTCTTGTCCTTTGCCCTGGCAATGAAAGGCGCCACGTCGCCGCCATTCTCTTGAATGGCCATGAGCATCTCTATCACCGCCTGGTTTGCCCCCCCATGCAATGGCCCCCACAGGGCGCATATGCCCGCCGAGATTGCTGCATAAAGGTTCACCCTGGCGCTGCCTACCAGGCGGACCGCGGCTGTTGAACAGTTCTGTTCATGGTCTGCGTGCAGTATCCAGAAGACGTTCAGCGCATCCACGAACTCTTCCTCGATCTTGTAAGGCCTCACGGGCGAATCGAACATCATGTTCAAGAAGTTTGCCGCGTAAGTAAGATCATGTCTGGGGTAAACGACCTTGTGCCCCCTGGAGATCTTGTAGGACATGGCTGCCATGGTCCTCACCTTGGAAAGGAGCCTGGTGACGGTAACGTTTATCTCCTCTTCCTCGCTCCTCTCCGGGATTTCCGGGTAAAAGGCGCGAAGGGCGTTTACCATAGAAGAAAGGATCCCCATTGGATGACTCCCTCTCGGGAAACTCTCAAAGAACTGCCGCATATCTTCGTGGACAAGGGAGTGGTCATTCAAGAGTACAGAGAAACTGTTCAGCTCCTTGCGCGTAGGGAGCTCGCCGTTGATCAGGAGATACGCCGTCTCCACAAAGGTGGAGTGCTCCGCGAGCTGCTCAATGGGTATACCCCTATACCTGAGGACACCCTTTTCACCATCCATATAAGTAATGCTGCTCTTACAGCTACCGGTATTGGAAAATCCAACATCCAGGGTTATCAATCCCGTCCGGCCCCTGAGAGTTGAGATATCAATGGCCCTCTCCCCCTCTGTGCCAACTATGATGGGAAACTCATAGGTCTTACCGTCAACGATCAGCTTGGCTTTCTCCGCCATCTCTTACTTACACCTCTCCTTCTCATAGTACTTCCCAGGGGTTACCCCGCCTTTTTCCCTTTGTGGTCACATTCCCACTTCCAAAGTCCGGGAAAAGGCGTCAACCCCTCACCTCCCGTCCTGCCGATCCAAACCCTTCCTTTGGTCATTTCCGTCCCACCAAGGACGTGATGGTTACTCCTATAAGAGCCCCAGTGCTTCCTTGATTTCTTGTTCCCTATAACCCACGATCACCTTGTCTCCAATAATAATAGTGGGGAAGGAGCACCGGGGATTGAACCTCTTCACATCTTCCAGGATGGCCCTCCTTTCATCACCCTCAAGGAGATCAACGTCCGTGAACTCGTATCTCACCCCACATTCTCCCAGCAACCTCTTTGTGGCCTTGCAATGACTGCACGTGCTCAGGCTATATATCTTTACACTCTCCTCCATGCCCTCTCCTTTCCATTTCAACGTCTCTTTAGATCTCCCCACATGATCCCTTTTCAAAGTTCATGGGGAAGCCGACTCCTTAAGGAAATTCCCTCTAGGTCGAGGTTCACATCATAGACCAGGATTTCGACACCCCTGAAAAAGGCCTTCCTCAACTCCTGACCGTATGCCTCATCAATATGGTCGGCAGGGCGAAACTTTTTTGCGTCCATGCGCTGGACCAGGTAGAACATGACGGAACGATGACCTTCAGCGACCTGTTTTTGGAGCTCCACCAGGTGCTTGAGTCCCCTGGTCGTGACGGCATCCGGAAAATATGCGATTCCTCTCTCCGCCAGGGTACAGTTCTTGATCTCTACAAAGCATTTCTCTTCTCCTTTTTCCAGGAGAATATCTATCCTCGAGGTTCTTCCATACCCGACCTCGGTGCGAATACTCTCAAACCCTTGGAGTTCCTCTATTCCGCCTTGCTTTATTGTCTGTTTCACCAGCTCATTCGGTACCGTAGTGTTCACTCCGACCAATGACCCTGGCATGTGGATCATCTCCCAGGTATATTTGAGCTTTCGCTCCGCCCTGTCATGCCGGGACAGATAAACCACCGTCCCCGGCTCAGAGCAGCCCAACATGCTGCCCGTATTGGGACAGAGGGCAGTAACCACGTGGCCGTTCCTTAATCTCACGTCTGCCTTGAAGCGTTGATACCTTCTTAACAGTGTCCCTGGTACCAGTTTCGGCCACTTCAACACACAAGCCCCGGTAGAACTCTTCTTCAGGTCCTCCACCCTTTCTCTTTCCTGCATGCCCACAAACGAAGATATTTCCCTGGATGAAGCAAGGATTCTTTCAAGGCCAAAGGGGTTCTTCCTACTTCGCCCCCACAGGAACAACAGAAACCTCAAACTCCAGTTCAAGGATTTCTTTCATGCCTTCAAGGAGTTCCTTCAGCCTGACCCTTTCGTCTTCTGTCCTCGCCAGACCTCGTATGTAGACCTTCCCTTTCTCCAGCACCTCGATATGTACTAAATCAATATTGACACCATTTTCTATGATTTTTGCCCCAAATATCAATTCTCTCTTACCGGGTCCTTTTTCATATACTGGAGTTTAAACCTCTTTTCCAGCTCCCTTTTCAGCCCCGGCAAGTTTTCCTCAGGCACTCCCCTTGTCCTTATGAAAGTGTGGCGGTATCCTTCTTCTGCCTTGTCCCTGGTGCTCAGTATGCTTATGATGCGCCCTCCCCACTTTCTTATGACGTCACAAGCCTCCTTTATGGATCCCGGCTTGTCTTCCAGTTTGAATGCGAACTGGATCCCCCCCTGGTAGATTCCCGTAATGGATATGAGCACCCTGAAAACATCCATTTTTGTTATTATTCCTAGGAGTTCCCCCTTTCTCCCGACAACAGGCAAACTCCCTACCTTGTGTTCCAGCATTTTTACTGCCGCGATTTCCATTGTTTCCTCAGGCTCTATGGTAATGGGGTCCTGCTTCATGATATCCCTTGCCTTTGTCTCGGCCAACAGATGGTGTAATTCGTGGGCGCTCAAGGTCGTTGATTTGGGTGGGACCGCCTCCTGGACCTCGTGGTCGGTGATAATGCCTACCAGCTTTCCTTCAGCTATCACAGGGAGGTGTGAAATATCATTCTCCTCTAGGATTTTGGATATCTTTATCACCGGGGTGTCCTCATTCACTGTAATCACGTCGGAAGTCATCCAGTTTTGCACCTGCATATCAATTATCTCCCTCGGTATATACTTTGGTCCAAGAAGTACGGAAAAAGCCTCTCCTCCTTGTCCGGCCCCGCAAAACTCCGCAGGAGGCTTTCGACATGCTGCGGCACCCTAAGATGCGCAAAGAAGTTGCAATCGAAAGATTCCACCGTCTGCCGCAGAGAAGCCTACCAGCCCTTGCATACTAATGTATTATCTACTCTCTATCAATGCCTTTTTGTGGTACCACCCGCCCTTCTTTGCTGATTGACTGGTTTCAGCCCGCCGATATATACTGAAATCTACTTCTATAGGGGTGTCAATTCGCTGCCTACTAATTGACCTGAAGCCCTATTCTGGGTTGTGGAATCAGATATGAGCAATAAACCCGGTATGACAGGAGTTTATGCCGCCATTGAAAGAATCCTTGGCGAAGAGGGGGTGCTCTCAAGCTCCCTCAACAACTTTGAATACCGCCCCTCCCAACTCCAGATGGCCCTGGCGATCATGGATGCAATTGAAGGGAAGAAGCCCGTGATTATCGAGGCGGGGACCGGGACGGGCAAGACTTACGGCTACCTTGTCCCTGCTCTACTCAGTAGGAAAAAAACGGTCATATCTACAGGGACCAAGAATCTCCAGGGGCAGATCTATTTCAAGGACCTCCCCGTCATCTTGAAAACAACGGGGATAAGTGCCAAGACTATGATGATGAAGGGGAGAAAGAACTACCTCTGCCTTTACCGGTACCACCAGTTCTTCTCCGCCTCTTCCAGTTCTATTCCCGGCCAGAAGGTGATCAGGAAAAGGCTCGATCAATGGATCTCAGAGACCCTGTTCGCAGACAGGGAGGAGCTATCATGGCTCAAGGACGATGATCCCCTGTGGGATGCCATCTCCTCGTCTCATGAACAGTGCTTGGGAACTACCTGCCCCCATGTGGATGAGTGTTTCTTGAACGTACTTCGCAGAAGTGCCGTTCACGCAGACATAATCATCGTCAATCATCACCTCTTTTTTGCAGACCTCATGGTAAAAAAGGGGGGATTTGGCGAAATAATCCCCCGTTTTCAGCTCCTTATATTCGACGAAGCCCATGGCATTGAAGATATTGCGACATCCTATTTTGGAGAGAGTCTCAGCACCAATCAGCTGATAGAATTTACCAGGGACTTGGATAAGGAGGTACGGAACCTGCACAAGAAACGCAGGGAACGTCTCCTGTACCAAAGCGCATCAATAATGGTAGGGGCTGAAAATCTCAGGTCTTTTTTCCAAGGGGGGGAACAGAAGGGCCGGATAAGTCAAGAAATATGGCATAGGATAGAGGAAGGCCCGCTAAAAGTGATCATGGAAGGGCTGAAACATATCGTGGAAGAATTGGCGGACCGGGACCTTGATTCAAAGAATTTAGTGGTTCTCGGTTCGAGGGCAGATGCCTTAAACCAGCGACTTCTAGAGATCCTTTCTTCCCGTGACGCCAATTGGCTCAGGTGGTATGAGAAGAGAAAGAAGACCTTGGCAATTCATGTTTCCCCCCTGGATATCTCCGATTCCATGAATGAGCTGCTTTACGGAAAAGTATCCCGAATCCTCTTTACATCAGCAACCCTTTCCACGAACAGAAACTTTGATTACTTCCGTTCGCGGCTTGGTCTCCAGGGGGATATCCTGGAGGAAATATATCCCTCCCATTTCGACTTCAAGAGGCAAACCCTGATGTTCGTACCAAGAGACATTCCCCCACCCAACAGTCCCCTGTTCTGCGAGGCCATAGCCATTGTCATCAAGGATATTCTAGGACTAACATCCGGTCGTGCCTTGATTCTCTTCACTAGTCACCGCAACCTCGACCTCGTTTGGCAGCTCATCTCCAGGGACATCCCCTACACGGTTTTCAAGCAGGGTGATGCCCCCAAGACCCTCCTCCTCGAGAGGTTCCGCCGTGACACGAACTCCGTGTTGATGGCGACCGGATCATTCTGGCAAGGGGTGGACGTACCGGGCGATGCCCTGAGCTGCCTCATCATTGATAAGCTCCCCTTTGACTCTCCCGCCGACCCTCTGGTATCCGCACGTATTGAATCAATTCGGGAAAAGGGAAGGAATCCGTTCATCGAGTATCAGCTTCCCTCCGCCATCATAGCCCTCAAACAAGGATTGGGAAGACTCATAAGGAACAGCTCGGATCGGGGTATTATCTGTATCCTGGACAACAGACTTCTCACCAGCAGCTATGGATCCACATTTCTTGACAGCCTCCCGGACATGCGCTTGAGCCACGATCTGGGAGCAATCCGTAGGTTCTTTCAAGGATCTCCTTGAATTCTTGCGTGAGATATTCTAACTAGTCCTATGGTCCTTCATCCAGGATGATATGGAACCAAATTCCCAGAAGAGGACGGATTATGCCACCAAGACCATGGGAGATCATATCGAGCAGGCCCGGAGAATCATTCAAGATCTTCAACATTCGTACGGACAGGGCGAGGTCGCCTCGCACAAACAAGGAACACGACTTCTATGTCTTGGAGTCCCTTGACTGGGTAAATGTCGTCCCCCTGACTCCAGAGAATGAAGTGATACTCATCCGCCAATATCGTCACGGTATCCGCCAAGTGACACTGGAGATACCCGGAGGCATCGTGGATCAAGGAGATTCTCCCGAAAAGGCAGCCTGGAGGGAACTCTATGAAGAGACAGGGTACAGGGGCTCAAGCATGACTTTCTTGGGCCGCGTACACCCAAATCCCGCCTTTCTAAACAATTGGTGCCATACCTTCCTGGCAGAAAAGGTCTACCTTGCGGGTGAACAAGCTCAGGACGAAAAGGAAGATATCGAGGTGGTCCTGTTCCCCTTGAAGGAAATCCCTCGCCTCATCAAAGAGGAAAAGATCACTCATGCCCTTGTTCTTGTTGCCTTTTATCATTTTTTCTCAAAATATTCACGAGTTCTGGAGAGATGACGCCACAAGAACCGAGAGGTTGATATGGAATACCACATCCTTGCTTCCGGGTGAGCTCATGCATATCATTTCATCGCCATAGAAAGATCGTTCTCCTTGTACCCGAATAGTTCAAGCATCCTGTGACAAAGAGCAACGACTCCCACGGCATTCAAGTCAACATCCACATAGATATCCGTTCCCTTGATCTTTTCAGAGTTCAGTAGTTCGTAGGGGTTCACGCTGAAATAGTCACGGTTTCTGCCGGACAGGGTGAGAACCATTTCAAAATCCTCTTTGTGTTTTCTTGCCAAGATTTCGCTTAGCTTGATAAGTAGATCCTTCCATGACTTCGTATCGTATTTGCTTCCCAGAAATGTGAAAGACGTTATAGACTTGTTGTTGTAGTCAGGAATCCTGGATGTCTTTGCAGGTTCCTTTTTTGCCCCCGGCCTTGCCCGCTCCGGCTCTTCTTTGACTCCGACATCCCTCTTAGGCTGGATAATTGCAGTAATATCCACCTTCGCATTGGTCTCCAGGGTCAAAAACCTTTCCACGGCCTCTCTATCAGGTACGTGGCCGCACAGCTCCTTCGTCACCTTTGCCAGTATGTCAAAAAGCCATTTCTCCGGCTCTTGCATAAGTTTCTTCCAGGCCTTGGGAAGGCTTTCCCTTATCAACGTCTCTCTGAGCTTTGCCTGGTATATACTTTCAGCCGCCTCGACCGCTTTGCCGGAAACAAGGGTCTCCTTTGAAAGAAAATCCCGGAGTTTCCTTGCAACATCCGCCGGCTTCAGCTCATTCATGTCAATAGTTTCGAATCTTCTCTCCTCCGGGCTTGCGTCAAAATGGGGCAGGTGAAACCACCACGTAATCCCGTCAGTGAGGACGGCCATTCTTATTCCCTCCTTTTCAGCCTGTTTCAAGAAGGGTTTTTGGTAGTTCTTGAGTGCTTTAACCCCCTTTCGCACCACTATGAATGCCTTCGCTGAATTCTTGTGCTTCAAGACGAAATCAATTCTTTCTCCATCGCTTTCATATTCAGGCTGTATCTCTTCCACGTTAAAGGGGTCCCACCCCAGAAGGGAAAGGGCTCTTAGAACTATCCCTTGCTTTATTTGCGGCTCATCAAAGGAGTCAAATCTCTCCTCATTTTGTATTTCCTTAATAAATTCAATCAACTGCTTTTCCATCTATACCGTCTCCTCTTGAAAAGGGACTTCCCAAGGCACCATCTACCCCGAGAAAATAAGTAACTACTGTAAAAAGATATTATAATCCCCATCAGCTCCTGGAAGCAAGGAATTTTCCTTGTGATTCCTTTGTATTATATGAGACGGGCTTGGCTTGTTCGATCCAGATAGGGACATAACCCAACGGCCTTGACATGAGTCTTTTTGAACATTATGATGCTCCGAGTCATGCATGTTCCTTTGACTCCAGGGAATAGCATGCCCTCGATGTTTAATCAAAGCTCCTCGGCGATCGCTCCTTACTTTTCCCGGGTGCTCTGTGACTCTTACGGCGTGTCAAAAATGAGAGTTGTAGTGGAATCTTTTGGGGACTCCTTGAATGTCTTGGAATCTGATGTCAGGTGATTAATCATAAACAGAGGAGGACTAGTGATGGACAGATATGTATGCACCGTGTGTGGTTACGTCTATGACCCGGAAGCAGGCGATCCTGATAATGGAATTGACCCAGGGACTCCTTTTGAAGAGCTTCCTGATGATTGGACTTGTCCTGTTTGCGGCGCAAGCAAGGATGAATTCGAAAAGGAAGAGTAAATCCCTTCCAAAAACCGAAATTGAGACTTCTTTGACGAAAGGAGACAGCTCCTGATGGGTTATGAATTCAGCGCAGACGAGGTCTTTCAGATGGCGGAACAGATCGAGATAAACGGGGAATCTTTTTATAGGGAAATGTCCGAGAAAATCCCTGACTCTGCGATTAAGAGAACCTTGCTCGATCTGGCTGCCATGGAGAATGAACACAGGAAGATATTCGCCCGCATGAGGGCTGAACTCTCCGAGGGGGAAAGGGAAGCCAGCGTGTTTGACCCCGAGGGGGAGTCGGCCCTTTATCTTCGTGCCTTAGCTGATCTCCGAGTGTTCGGGGAAAAGGCGAGGGAAGATTTTGAACTCTCCCCGGGGACGGAAGAAGAAGAAAAGATCAGGAGGATCTTGTTGGCTGCAAGTGGGCGAGAAAAAGAATCTATTGTATTTTATACCGGTATGAGGGATATTGTCCCTAAGGCCCATGGAAGGGATAGGGTGGACGCTATTATCAGAGAAGAGATGAAACACCTTACCCTCCTGGCTTCGAAACTGGCCGCGCTAAAGGAGAAAGGAACCCCGAGCCAAAGGACTGGAGGGTCAAGTTGAAAATACAATAGCTGGTTGACACTTGCCTCGCCCGTGAAGAGATATGCACATTGTAAGGGGGCAAATCATATCCGGTGCAACCGTGAACAGCAATCTACGAGCGAGGCGCGTCACAAGAAAAGGAATAATCCTGAAACTGCTCCGATCCGGTGACTACCATAAAGCTGTCACAAAACTAAGGGATTTACCCCACTCCCAGGCCATCAACAGCCTTCTCTCCTTTCTTTACCACGGTGACGAAACCGTGAAATGGACTGCGGTTTCCGTCATAGGTATGACTGTCTTATCACTGGCCGATGCTGATATGGAAAGGGCGAGAAACATCCTCCGCAGGCTCATGTGGAACCTCAATGATGAATCAGGCGGTATCGGTTGGGGCTCTCCCGAAGCCATGGGAGAAATTTTGGCAAACCACCAAGGTCTCGCAAAGGAATATGCACACATATTGATTTCCTATGCAAGGGAAGACGGCAACTACCTGGAAGACGAAAGGCTGCAACGCGGTCTCTTGTGGGCCATTGGCAGGCTGGCACAGAACCGACCCGCCCTCATGGAAGGTGCAAAAGGGTTACTCCTCCCCTATCTCCGCTCTCCGGATCCATTTGTCCGGGGTTATTCTGCATGGGTAACAGGCCTTCTCCGGGTTCAGGAGGCCAAGAGAGACCTCGAAGGCCTATTAGATGATGATCGCATGATCAAGGTATATATCAATCACAAACTTCTCAAGCGTGGAGTAATGGATCTCGCCAAAGAGGCACTAGAAAGGCTGTCTGTCTAGCCAAGCATCAGGCACAACCCCGTGCCTGCCTTGCTTGCGAACGTTTCATTCCTGACGGATGCCTTTGATTCGGCTGCAAAGGCATAGGCAAGATTTTTTTCCGTCTTCCTTTCCATTCCCATCTTCCTCCTTGTGTCTTGCACTATATGTACGAACCTATGCCGGTTCAAGTCCAGGGACATTGAATGGCCTTGCTGCGGCCCCTGATTTCGCTTGACAAAGACCCTGCTTCTAGAGTTCATTGGAATGTGGGCAGGCACCGGCAAGGGTCTTTGAGCGCTACTCAGAGCGACAGAACAAAGGAGGGAAGGTCACATGTCCAAGAAAATACTTGTTGCAATGGACGATTCTGAAAATGCCATGAGGGCGGTGCAATACGTTGCGGCGTCCTTCAAACCAGAGCATGAAGTGACTCTCTTCAGCGTAATCCCCGACACTGCTGCGGTATGTGATATGAACAGTCCCGAGTTGACACCCTTTTTTCTCTCTCAACAGGGCATCTTCTGCACCATGGAGGACAAGAAGAGAGAGTTGGTCAAGAAGGCAGCAGAGAAAGCCAGACAGATCCTCACCGCCGCGGGTTTTGATGCAAACAAACTCACAGTCAAGATTGAAAACCGAAAAAAGAGCGTTGCCCGGGACATCATTGAAGAGGCAAAATCAGGCTACGATACCGTCGTGATGGGCAGGAGAGGTCTTTCCAGCATAGAAGAGATGTTCCTCGGCAGCGTTTCCCAAAAGGTGCTCCACGCCTCCAAGGGCCTTACGGTCATCCTGGTCACATGAGCAAAAAAGCATCTTAAATTGGCGGGGCAATGGTAACCAGGACCCTCATCTCGCTCTTGGCCCTTATTCCGTGGGGCTCCTTGATATCCGTTATCAGGACATCGCCTGCCTTTGCGGGGATCTTGCTCTCATCCTCGCCCAGGAATTCCCCAACTCCTTCAAGGACTACTATGCTCACCTGACCTTCTATATCATGGGAGTGAACAGGTAGCTCCTGGCCCTCTTTGAAATTGAAATTAAGAATCTTGAAGTAGGGTGAATCATGGACCAAGAGCCTTGTAAAGGCCTTGTCGCTAAAGGAGTTCTCTTCATAAAGATTGAGCTTTTTCATCTGATCTATCCCTCCTTGTTGGTCAAGCACGGAATTAGGGAAAGGACCCGACCCGCGCTGATGGTCGGGTCCTAAAACCCCTATAGCTCAACACCCAGCCTTTCCCACACGGACTCCCCTTCTTTGATCTCGACGGCCTTCAGCCTGGGGTACGTGGTGAAGAGAAAATAGGCCAGTGGGATGACCCCCAGCACAATGATTATAAGATCCGGTATGACCCTGAGATTACCTAGGGCCACTACTGCCCCCCGCTCAAAGAAAGAAGCACTGCGTGCCACCCAAAGACCTTCGGTGAAGGATGTCCAGGCCTGCATTGCCCCGACCGGAAGAAGTGTGCCAAGGGCCATGAGGATCAGTCCTAAATTGAGGCCAAAGAAACTCAGCTTCAGGATCCCGTCTCTCCAGTGGGCCCTGTCCACCAGTCCCCGCCAGGAGAATAGAAGTAGTGCGATCGAGAGCATTCCATAGGTCCCGAATAGGGCGGTATGGCCGTGATTCATGGTCAGATACGTCCCGTGCTCATAGTAATTCACAATGGGGAGGTTTATGAGGAAGCCGAATACCCCTGCCCCAAGGAAATTCCAGAATGATGCGGCAACCAGGAAATAGAGGGGCCACTTGTAGGGAAACTCCGCACCTTCCTTACGGATCGATTTGTACTCCATCAAGCCCCTGACCACGAGGCCCAGCAAGGGAACAGGTTCCATTGAGGAGAATATGGCTCCCCACCCTACCCAAAAGGATGGACCGCCGTACCAGAAATAGTGATGCGCAGTACCTATGATCCCGCTCAGGAAGGTGATGGCTGCCGTAAAATAGGCGACTGTCAGGGCTGCCCTGGCAGTTGCAAGCCCCATTGCGACGAGAAGCAGGGAGATGATGGCCACCCCGAAAAATTCAAAGACGCTCTCAACCCACTGCTGTCCGGAAGAATTTAGCATCAAGTGAGATAACCACTTGAGTTAACTGCGAATATCATGACAAAAAGTTGTTATCGACTTGAAAATCAATTTTGGGTCATAATCCCGG
>JAFDHB010000276.1 GCA_019308985.1 Deltaproteobacteria bacterium
CGTTGCCATCAAGCAAATCGTAAAGCCAGTACCACGATCCGGTGGATTCCATAACCACTTTGGTGGGTTCATCCAAAGCAGCGAAGTAGTCCAAGATAAGAGCTTCATCATTGACCAGGTTGGCCCGTTTCACCACCCGGCCCTCTTCATTGATGGTGGTGAAATAGGATGTTTTCTTGTGCAGGTCGATTCCGGTATAATACACAGTGGCTACCTCCTTTCTTCTTTTTCCCATGGCCCAAGCTTAATACAGGGCTCTTACTAAGGGGGTAGCTTTTTCATATGATCAGACCAATGGATGAAGTGCATTTCTGATATGGCTGGAAAACCACTTCCCTCTTCCATAAAGAAATGGCAGACCTTCACTTGTGCCGATGGCGACGGCTATAAAGGCTACAACCTCATATTCACGGAGAAGGGAAAGGGGGATGAAGCGTTCATTGAGATAAACAAAGTGATGCTCCCGTTCCGTCAGATTGAGGGTACTTCTTGGAAGCTTGAGCCTTTGATGGGTGTGCCGCAATCCCTTGGGATATTGGGAAAAAAGTAAGGAACAAAATAATAAACTGAGCAAGAAGCGTGAGGCAGAGTCACTTGGCCCTGCCTCTTCTTGATTCAGAGTCCACTATTACCAGTGCGTCGAGGACAATTTTGAAACGCTGAAACAGGTCTACGACAAGCGTTTTGCAAAGAAATATGGGTTCTTCCCCGCTAAAGACGGGATCTTCGACGGGCACAAGGTCTTCAAGATGATGCTATCAAAGGGTGAAATCACCAAGGACCTGGTTGATATGCTCATGAACTGGCGGCACTCGGGTTTCAATGTCTTCTGCGGGCCCAGAATTCAGCCTGGGGATGAAAAGGCCATGGAAAACTTCGCACGCTATATTATCCGCGCCTCTTTCTCCCAGCAGAGAATCACATACATTCAGGAAGAGTCAAAGGTCATTTACTAGTCGAAAGATGGGAAAGAGGAAAAAGTCTTTGAGGCCCTGGAATGGTTGGCCTCTATGTGCTCCCATGTTCCCAACAAGGGTGAACAAATGGTACGCTATGGAGCCTGTCCGCCTCTGGCGGAGCTATTACAGCAATGTGTCTCGAGGCAAGCGAAAAAAGAGCGAACAGGACGCACTGATACCCACTATTTTGGAGCCGGATGGATCAGCTAAGGAATATAGGAAAAACTGGGCACGCTTGATACAGAAAATCTACGAAGTCGACCCCCTAACGTGTCCCAAATGTCATGGTAGGATGCGAATTATCAGTTTTATAGAAGATGAAGAGGTGATCAAAAAGATTCTCAAACACCTGGACCTTTGGGACAAAAAAGCCAGACCGCCACCCAAAGCGAATTCGCCACCAATGACTTCAGAATATCATATCGACTATACGGATTCTCAACTTCCGGCGTCTGATACGTGGCTCTATATGGATCCGGTCTATCCGGAGATCTACCCTTCCTGATTTTTGAAAAAAGGAACAGGTGCAATGGGTTCCTTTACTCAAGTTCTCCCTATTTTCCGCCCTTCCGACGTCATCAGGCCGCGCAGCACGCATTTCCCATTCACGCCTTCCCCGAACTGAGGCCTTCATAATTAATCTGATTGTTTCCACCACAAGATCCTGTGGTCAGCTTTTTCTTGACCCACAAGGCCAAATTACCCATACTTCCGTTCCAAGAAAGAGACTTCTTATCACTTTTTTATCACTTGGAAGCTCATCGCCGGTATAACTGCCGCATCAATTTTCAGAAGGGCTGGAAAGGGCATTTGTGGCAGGGGCGGTTTGCCTCTTATGTTCTAGATGAGGCGTATCAACTGGCGTGCGCTCGCTACATCGAGATGAACCCGATGCGGGCGAGGCTCTGGTCGAGGCGCCGCAAAAGTGGAAGTGGAGCAGTGCTGCATCCCACATCAAGAACAAAGATGATAAGCTGGTGAAGGTTGAGCAATTGAATGCTATTGTTCAAAAACCGTGGGCAAAATTTTTGTCGTTGGAAGTGACGGGCGAAGAACGGCACGCCTTGCAGAGGCATGAGCGGACAGGGCGGCCGTTGGGAAGCCTTAAATTTCTAGAGCGACCGGAAAAGAAGCTGGGTCGAGCTTTAAGGCAGGGTAAGCCAGGGCCTAAACCGAAAGATAAGTAAGTGCCCGCCTTTTAATTAAGTATGGTGTCCACGGTAATGTTAGATATTGGAACGGCAGGATCTGATCAATTTCAGTGAGGCCTTCCGGAGAGTCCATTTCCCTCCGGACGGAGAATCGATCGAGGCGCTCAACCTCCATCGATCAGACGGGCACCGGCGGATCATCTTCGATGAGTTTTTCTTTCTCGAACTCGGTCTCGCATTGAAAAAGAAGGGAACGGATGATGATGGATGAGATGAGATGATAAGAACTTGCTTTTTCGGGGAAGGATCATAGAGAAATTGCCATTGGATGTCAAAGGCAAAATAGCCACAATATCTGGGCATGAGGCAGGATTGGGGTTCAGGGGTTTTTCAGGAAAGTGGCTTGAAGGGCGACCGGGCGCTCAAGGGGTGGAATTTAAAAGGATCTGTATTGTCAAACGAGCTATAAGTCGGCGGATTTTCTAAAAGGCGCTGAATAGGGGAACAAATGGGATGAAGTAGGGCGCCATGAGATCAAAGAACCCGTAAGATCCGTACGTAGATCCAAGGGGCAACTAGTCGTTGCCCTTACCTTCCGATTTCCCTTCTTCCCTGAGGACCTTACCAGGAGTAACATCTATGGCCTGAGAACGCCAGGCTTGGCCCCCTGAAACAAGTATCATCAAGAACCTTCCTGATTCAATAACTGGAGTCGACACCTTCCTCTCGGATTCCCATTTGACAATAAAACTGGGCCGACCGTCGTCGCTGTCCCAAAGGGGCTCCTTTGTTACACTCGGTTTCGCAATAAAAGTAATGGATTCAAGAGGTTGTAAAACCAGCGGCTCATCTACATAGACGTAGGCAAGCGTGCCATCAGGGCTGTAGAAATTGACCGAGGTCACGGTAATAGACTCGCTTTGATCGGTGTTACGGATAATGAGCCTGGTAATGCCAATCTGCCTTAATA
>JAFDHB010000277.1 GCA_019308985.1 Deltaproteobacteria bacterium
TTTCCTGGACCCGCATCTCAAGTTCCTCCCTCTCCCTTTTCAGCGCCTCCTCTGCAAGCTTTCGTTCAGTGATGTCCCTCAAGACCGTCATCTTTGAAATAGATCCATCTCGGTTGAGCAAGGGAAAGTGGGATACCAGGTAATACCTGCCGTCCTTTGGGCTGAGAAGCGTAGTCTCCACGTGTTCTCCTCTCTGGACCCTGTCATGCACGCACCAGGGGCATTGCTCCTCCATTCCGTGTATGACCCTGTAACATGATTCACCGGTGAAGTCTTTTCCGATTCTCCTGATCATGGCTGGATTCATGTAAGCTACACGGTAGTCCTGGGTGCAAATGTAGATCGGGTCCCTTGTTGATTCCATCATTGTGCGGTACTTTTCTTCGCTTTCTTTGAGCCCCTCTTTCTTATGCTGTAGTTCCCTGAACATCAATCGGAAGGGTTTTGTAAGGCCTGTGACGACAACCGCCCTGTAAATCAAATAGAAACTGATTACCTTGAGATAGTGTCCGGCCATATTGAACAACCCGTACACATCCACGTAAAGGGTGAAAGTCAACTCCGACATGATGGTCAATATGATCGAGGCGATCAGGAGCAGCAAGACATCCTGGTGGAAGTACATACGCCTCTTCCAAAGGAAATGGGCGGAAAGGAGGAGCACGGTGGAGATAAGGTATTCACTCGTCTTTTTGAACAGCGTCAGTCCCTGCCCTTCTACGTAGCATGCCGGAAAGAAATCCAGGTAAAAGACAAGTCCCAGCAAAACCACGCAGGCCATGCCATAACCCAGGAAAACACAGATCGTATTGACCTTTCTTTCCAAGAAAAAAGGGGCAAGGAAAAAGGTGAGGCTCTCCATTGACCTTGCAATAATCCACAACTGGGTGGGCAGGTCTGCGCCGTAACCTTGAAATACGCCCATACCCTTGTAGGCCATGGCATGAACCAGGTCCAAGCCTCCTATGAAAGGATATCCGATCCCGAGGAAAAGCAGGTAGGAATTGTTGAGGAAATTCTTTGTGTTCCATGCCACCATGAAGATGGCACAGGCGATAACGACTGAAAAGACTTCCGCCAAGGTATGGAAAAGCAGGTAGCTGTAAAGGCTTGTCAAGTAAAGCCCCGCAAAGGCCCCGATCCCCAGAAGCCCCATTAATACCTTGCCGTTCTTGAACTTAAGGAGATCTGTGGAAATTTTGACCGATCCCTCTTTGGACGACATATAGATCTCTTGATTTCACGATAGCTTGGTAGGGACGCAGAACGGCCCATGTTTATTTGTAATATTATTTCAAGCCTTATACGCCCAACCCAGAGAAGATGTCAAGTAAGTGAAAATCCCGAACCCATCGTATTGCACATTGACAGAGTACTGAGTTTTTCTCTAATTATTGATAGTTATTGATTGTCCCAGACTAACCTCTATCAACATTGATCACTTCGCAAAAAGTCCCGGAGCTTGTCACTCCGGCGAAAGCCGGAGTCCATAACCGTATGAAATAACCGGATTCCGGCTTTCGCCGGAATGACGGAAAAGGCAAATTTTTGACTTTTTACGAAGCCATCAATATTATTATCCGTAGGAATCGAGTACGTTATTTTGCTGCATCAAAAAACATGGAGAGGAGACCTGTAACATAATTTCCTCGGTTCAAATAGGGCGGAAGCCGACCTTGCAGTCGGATGTGTTTTTCCAAACCCAACTTCGCAAGGCCCTTGACAATGGATCTCATACGATTCAAAATCCCACAATATCTGATACCCTGGACCAAAGGCAACAAGATTTGCATTATTAACCATCTTATTCTGCGGAGAGTAAAATGAGCACCAGATTACTAAAAGAGCTATGCAGATACGAAATAGGGACCTTTGCAGACGTTATCTATAGAAACGCACTATTGCATGGGGGTGATGAGGCCTTTATCTGCGGGGCACAGCGTGTAACCTTCGCCCAGTACAATGAGAGGGTGAACAGACTGGTCAATGCCCTTTATTCATTAGGCCTCAAGAAAGGAGATGGTATAGGGATCCTCTCATGGAATTGCTTGGAGTATTCTGATTTTTACGGCGCGGCAATGAAAGGTGGATTTATTGCATCTCCTTTCAATCCCAGGTTGCATGAAAAGGAACTGGAATATCTGATTAATTATTCAGAGGCAAACACCCTCTTTGTCGGCCCTGATCTCCTATCAACGGCTGGAAACCTGCGGTCTCGCCTCCCTAAGGTCAAGAATTACATATGCATGGGCGATGATTCACCAGGGATGTTTTCCTATGAAAAGTTGCTGGACGACCATCCACCGGATGAACCCGGGATCCATGTTAAAAGGGATGACCCCTATCTGATCTTTTACACCAGTGGTACTACAGGGCTTCCACGGGGTGCCCTGTATACCCAGTACCGCAAACTGGATAACATCAAGATAAAGGTCATGGAAATGGGGGTGAAGCCTGGAGACAGGCACATTATGGTACTGCCGTTCTTCCATATCGGCGGAGACAGCCATATATGGCCTTTCTTCTTTGTCGGGGCTTGTAACGTGATCGTTCCGGAAAAATCATTCGACCCTGTTTTGGTACTCAAGACGATCCAGGACGAAAGGATCACGGATATACAGATCGTGCCCACACAGTTAAAGGCCATCCTTTCTTGCCGGGATCTTAAGAATTATGACCTCAGCACTCTCAACAGGATTTACTATGCCGCATCCCCCATGCCCCTGGAGCTGTTAAAGAAAGGGATAGAGGTATTCGGCCCCATTTTTTCACAGGGATACGGGCAAACTGAGTCTGGCCCTCAACTCACGTCCCTTTCCAAGGAAGCACATGAGGTCTTGGACGGAACCGAGGAAGAACAAAAGGTGTTGAGTTCCTGTGGACAACCCAGCCTCGGGGTTCATGTCAGGATAGTGGATGACAAAAAAAATGACCTAGGGCCCGGGGAAGTGGGGGAGATAATAGCGAGGAGCGACTCCATAATGATCGAGTATTGGCGCAGGCCAAAGGAAACCAGTGAAGCCGTGGTTGACGGATGGCTCCATACCGGTGACCTGGGATATTACGAT
>JAFDHB010000083.1 GCA_019308985.1 Deltaproteobacteria bacterium
TTACAAGGCACAAACAGTTAATAGAAGGCCACAGTAGCCCCAAGAGATCATCTTCACCGGAGCCTCCACCTCTCGCCCCTATTGAGGAACCCCTATGAGGACAATGGGGGCGTGCAAACAGCTCAGGAGCGATATTGAGCCTTGAGAAAAGATCCCCGGGGTCCACTGCTGCAAAGTAGAGAAATCGCTTGAATCGGACTATCCGGGCCCAGAGGACCCGGCTTTACGCCTGATTCATGGCTTCGGCACCGCGATTTCAAAAGCACTTTTCAGGCAGAGCCTAATGCCTCTGACCTGGCCCAGAGGGCCAGAATTTCTAGGCCCCATTCACTGATGCTCCATCTTCTTTACCCACAAGCGAATGCAACGCAAAGACTTGGACGACAGGTTGTTGAACCCCTATTTCATCCCTATTCCGATGGAGAAAAGAAGGCTGAAGACAAGGGTCAGTCTTGCGGTCCCTGAAAGGGCGCTGTTGAGTGCCTGCCCTTCTTCCTTCCATACCCTGCGAACCATGGAAATCCCCATTGGAAGTGTGATCAGGACCAGAAGCACCCACCCGGACACCTTTCCCTTCCATACCAGAGGAATCGGAATCGCGTAGGAAACCACTAGGAGCAGGACATATTCGATGCGAGTCCACCTCTTGCCGAGAATCACTGCGAGCGTCTTCTTGCCCGCCTTCCTATCCGTTTCAATATCCCTGAGATTATTCACTACCAGGATGGCGGTGATCAGGAGGCCCACCGGAAAAGATGCCTTTAGGACCAAACTTGACAGGCCGAGGGCCTGGACGTAGTAGGTCCCGCAAACCGCCACGATCCCGAAGAAAATGAAGACCAAAAGATCACCGAGACCATGGGAGCCAAGGGGATAGGGCCCTCCACTGTACCCCAGTGCAGCGAGTATCGAGGCTATGCCCGCAGCCAGAATAGGCCACCCCCCTTTCAGGACCAGATAGAGCCCTATCAACACTACCAGGAGAAAAGTGATACCAATTGCCGCCTTGACCCGGCCCGGAGGGACAAGCCCGCTCTGTGTCACTCGCACGGGGCCCAGCCTCTCCGGCGTATCCACCTCCTTCACGAAGTCGAAGTAGTCGTTTGAGAGGTTAACCCCTATCTGGAGAAGCAGGGCGCCTGCCAGGCAGGCCAAGGCAGGGAGCAACCTGAATACTCCGTCAGCAAACGCGAGGGAAGTACCGACAAGGACGGGCGATATGGAAGCGGGCAAGGTCTTGGGCCTGATGGCAAGCACCCACGGGGAGACCTTATCTTCTTGCACCCCTCTACGAATCGATTCCCTGTTGATCATCTTCCAGGTCTTATCCTTCTTCTGTGTACATGTGTTTGTTGACCCGCATTTCAAGAGTATAGATCAGGAAATAGAGTATCACCCCCAAAAGGCCCATAGCAAGGATGCCCGCATACATCTCCGGGTAACGGAGCACCTGGTAGGTCTCCACGACGATGTAATACCCCAGGCCATGGGTGGTCAAGGATTGTTCCACGATGAACAGGACCGCTATTGCAGTACCCACCGAGACCCGCAGCGCGGTCAAGACGGCCGGGATTGAGGCCGGCAGGTAGACGTAGTAAAACAACGCCCGTCGCCCCGCACCCAGGGACCTCACCGAGAGCAACAATTCGGGACGGAGGTTTGCCGCCTCGTCCCTGACCACCACCATTATCTGAAAAAAGATAATCAGGGCGATGAGCAGGATCTTGGACAGGTCCGTAATCCCCAGGAGCACATATATGACCGGGAGAAAAACAATCTTGGGGATGGGATAGGAGATGGCTATCAACGGTGCAAAGATCCGATCCAGCGGACGGATCTGGCCCAGACCCAGGCCTATGGGTACGGCCGTAACCACCCCCAGCCCGATCGCTCCCAAGACCCTGCCGGCGCTTGCCAAAAAGTGGAGCCCCAGTTCGCCCGGCAGGGAGGCCAGGAAAATAGGGATCACCTCCAGGGGGGAAGGCATGATGGGTCGATTGATGGACCAGGCAAGCCCCTGCCACAGGGCCAAGAACATGATAAAACCCAACAGGGCCAAAGGTATACTCTGACGCCCTTTCACGGGTCCCTCCCCAGCATGCCCCGTATGGTCTCACACTGCCGCCGGAACCGCATGTCGTACCTGAAATCCTCCTTCCCTGCGCTTTCATTCTCTACCACCCGGGGTGTCCTGTTGGAATCCTGTTCAAGCACTATGATTTTTTCGCCCACCAGGACCGCCTCCTCTATGTCGTGCGTAACTATTATTACTGTGAGGTCCGATTCCCTGCGGAGGGCCATGACCGCCCTCTGGAGGTCTTCCCTTATCCTGACGTCCAGGGCGGAGAAAGGTTCATCCAGCAGGAGCACGTCGGGGTCCAGGGCGAGGGTCCTGGCAATGGCTGTTCGCTGCCTCTGCCCCCTGGAGATCTGGGAGGGATACTTGTCCTGGATCCCGTCTATCTCCAGCTTCTTCAGCCAGTAATCAACTCGTGCCCTTATTTCTTGCTTCTCCACCCGCCTGCCCCTTGGTGCGTGCAGACCGTCGGGACCATAGAACCTCCTTATCTTGAGGCCAAGCTCCGCGTTCTCCCTCACCGTTGCCCACGGCAACAGGCCGTGATCCTGGAGAACCAGGCCGGTCTTCGGCCTCGGCCTGGAGATGGGGGACCCCGCTATGATGATTTCCCCCCCGGTGGGGCGCAGCAGACCCGCCAACAGGTAAAGAAGCGTGGTCTTGCCGCACCCGGAGGGACCGATCACGGCGCAGGCCTCTCCCCGCTCGATCCGAAGGCTGAATCCTTCAAAAAGAGGAGGGTTCTCTCCGTAGGAGAAGGACATGTCCCTCAATTCAATCACTTGCGACGATTACGCCCCGTCTGCCTTGTCTTTCTTGCTATGCGGGCCTTCACCTGGACAGGAATCTTCTCGAGACTGACTCTTCATAGGGCGGTGCTTGCTTTATCAACCCCTTTTCAATCATCCATTCCATCACATCCAACCACTGTTCCCTGGTGGGGACCGAACTTCGAGGAAAGGGGGGCACTGGATAGTCCTCTTGGACGTTCTTGGGCACTCTGATTCTCTTGAGAAGAAGCGAACGGTAGGCCTCGGGGTTACTGTTGATTTCGCCCGCAGCAAGATCCCATGCGGCAAGGAAATGTCTGATGGCTTCCGGTTTTTCCCTTATCGCCCGCACGCTGAAGGTCAAGACGCTGACACTGTAGCCTGGATAGGAGGAATCGTCGATAACAGGCAGGGCACCTGCCCTCAATGCGCTTATCCCCAAGGGGTCTGGAAGTGTCGCGGCCTTGAGCCTCCCCTGCATGAGCAGTTGGTATCTTTCCGGAATTACGGGCACGGACCTCTTCAAGATTTCCTCCACGCTGAGGCCTTTTCTTGCCAGGAGGCGGTCCGTGACATATTCAATAATCATATTCATGGACACGGCGATCGGGACTCCCGCCAAATCCCCTGGAGAACGGATGCCGCTTCCCGGGGCGGCCACCACCCTGAACATGGGAAAACGGTCATAGGCCTTCCTTGCTACCCCCAGTATCCTGACCTGGACTCTCTTGCGATTGAACATGGCCGTGGAGGTCATCTCGTTCAACATGGCATCGATTTCCCGGGCCTGCATCAACTGGTCCCTTTCAAGGCCGCTCGCTACCGGGACTGCTTTGATGGTGTATCCTCCCCTGGAGAGGTAGCCCTTGGCCTCAGCCACGTAAAAGGGCAGGGAATCAAGAATCGGGAGCAGGGCCACCTTCAGTGTCTTCTTTTCTTCAGAGGCCCACGCCCCTCCCCCACCGAATCCCGCCCCGGTCGCCAGGCACATGAAGAGCGACAGAAAGATCGGGAACCACATTTTCTTACTGGTAAACACGCACATGTCCAGGTCCTTTCGTCTATTTGGTCGGCCGCCAAGGGCGGGGTTCAGGGTTCAAGGTTCAGGGTTCAGGGTTCAAGGTTCAGGGTTCAAAGTTCAAGGTTCAGGGTTCAAGGTTCAAGGTTCAGGGTTCAGGGTTCAGGGTTCAGGGTTACTTGGGTCGCGGCGAGATGCCGCTCCCACATCTTTTCCGTCCTCTGCCCTTTGTTGCTCTGGTTTCTGCTTAGTCACTTTCCTCTTCCCTCTAACCTCAGGCCTCCAACCTCAAACATTCCCTGGATCGCAACAACATGTTGCTCCTACAGGGGGGGGAGGTTCAAGGTTCAGGGTTCAAGGTTCAGGGTTACTTGGGTCGCGGCGAGATGCCGCTCCCACGTCCTTTTTGTCTTCGGTCTCCGGTCCTCCGTCATCGGTACTGTGTTCTAGATCCCTCAATTCCTGAATTCCCGTCTTTCTGCTCACTTCCCCATTCTGCCCACTGTTCACTATCTTCCTAGTATTCCGGAGGCAGCTCCTTCAACCTTGCAAGGGAAAACACAGGGCCGTCCTTACATACGTACTGGTCCCCGATGTTACATCTGCCGCACATCCCGATACCGCACTTCATCCTCATTTCAAGGGACAGTATTATCCTCTCCGGTGGAAAGCCCAGCTTTTCCAGGACGGGTTGGGTAAACTTGATCATTATGGGAGGCCCGCAGACAATAGCGATTGCATCATCGGAGCTGGTTATCTTTTGCTCCGTGATCGTTGGGACAAACCCTATGTTGTATTTCCAGTCCGGATCGTCCGTGGCATCCACCGTGATGTGCATGTTGATGTCATCTCTCCTTTCCCACTCTGCGAGCTCATCCTTGTAGAGTAACATCCCAGGTGTCCTCGCCCCATAAACCACGGTGATCTCCTTGAACTTTGACCGGTTTTCCGGGTGCAGCATGTACACAATGCTCGATCTCAAGGTGGTGAAGGCGAAACCGCCGCCTATGATCACCACGTTCCTCCCTTCCATCTCCTCCCAGGGGTACCAGTTCCCAAGGGGTCCGCGAACTCCCATTATCTCACCCACCTTCATGTTGTGCAGGTGGGTGGTAACCACCCCTACCTTGTTTACCGTGAACTTGACAAACCCCTCTTCGGTCGGGGAAGAAGCTATGCCGATGGGGATCTCACCCTTGCCCGCAATGGAAAGCTCTGCAAATTGCCCCGGAGTATAGGCGAACTTCTTGCCGTCCTCGGGGTTCAAGAAGACCAGCTTGAAAGTCTTTAGGTTGCGGTCCTCCGTCTCGGTGATTATCTCCTCTATGCGGACCGGATATGGCAGATAAGGATTCTCCAATTGGCTATCCTCCGTACTTATTCGTCCTAAACCAGTAACAATCAGATCGAAAAGCCTTTAGGTTTTGATGCGTTCGGAAAGGCCCCAGATGCAAGGCGCGCAGATCTTTAGGAATGAGGCGTACATAGAAGTACGCCGCAATGACTAAAGATGCAGCGCAACACAGCAGATGGGGTTTTTCCGGATGCATCAACCATGGTTGTTCATCAATTCACACACATACCTGATATCTATGTTTACAGGGCAAAACTGTACGCATCTCCCGCACCCCACGCACGCCACCCCGTCCTGATACTTGTCCACGTAGTATTTCAACTTGTGCATGAATCTCTGGCGCACCCTTTGGACCTTTTTGCTTCGCGGGTTGTGGCCGGAGGCATGAAAGGTGAACAGGGGGAACATACAGCTGTCCCAGTTCCTGATCCTGTCCCCTACTTTCCTGTATAACTCGTCCTGGATGTCGAAGCACCAGCACGTGGGGCACAGGTAGGTGCAAGTCCCGCAATTTATACACGCGAAAGCGACTTCTTCCCAGAAGGGAGCGTCAAAGAGTTCGTTGACCTGCTTTTCTCCCAACTTGTCAGTACGGATTTCAGAAGAAATCTTCGCTGTTGCCGAAGCCGCCAATTCCTCCGCTCCTCGAATCACTGCCTCGTCCGTGTCGCGTCCACCTGCTATCTTTTCGACAAGCTCTCGGCCCTTCTCACTCAGGCACCTCGCCAGGAACACCTCTCCCATGTCATAGAGGAGGACATCCAACCCCTTCTCGCTGAAAGGACCGCTCCCGGTGGAAGTGCAGAAACACGTGCTACAGGGTTCATTGCACCCGAGTCCCACAAGGGTGGCGGACTCCAATCTCCTCAACCACCAGGGGTCCTTGTATTGGGGTGTGTCGAAATTCACCCTCACGAGTTGAAAGGCGTAGGCATCACAGGGTCTTACCCCGATCAGGGCCTGGGGCGGGAACTCCCTTGGCCTCTCTCTGAGTATATGAGCCTTTTCGTCGCTTTCTTCCACGGTAAACTCAAACATACCTTCCGACTGGGGAAGGACCAAGGACTTCGGGGAAAGCCTCGTATTCTGAAAGGTGAAATCAGGTTCGACTCCTTCTTCCAGGGGGCCGTATACGAAAAAATCTCCTTCCCTGATGGGCACGTAAACCCTGTAGAAATCTCTCAATGCCAGCAAGGCGGACCCCCATTCATCCTTTGAAAAAACCCTTTCCATATTCCTTTCCTTCACCTAGTAGTTATCCAACCATCGATCCCCAGTGACTTCCATCAGGCCCCGACCGTCACCGGATAAAATCATTGTAATCATCCACCTTGTAAACTTCCAGGGCCGGCCTCTGTCCCAGGCTGAGGCCCGCTTCCCAGTTGAAGAGATCCAGGGCGTCTTTGTTAAGTTTGCTGGTGAATTTCCTTACCGGGATGTCCACGGGGCAGGCCCTCTCGCACGCACCACAGTCCGTACAACGGCCCGCACAATGAAAGGCCCTCAGAAGATGAAAGGTCATGGTGTCGATCGGATCAATACTCTTCCCTACCCACTGGGGTCTTGATTCATCCACGAAACACGTCGGACAATAACACAGGGGGCACGCGTTTCTGCACGCATAGCAACGAGTGCAGGGCTCGATGAGCTTCCTGAAATAGGCCCATTTTTCTTGGCTCCCCATTTCTTCGATCTCCTTGATATCTTCGTAGGGATCAACGTCCTGCTGCTCGTCTACTTCACCGGCGACCATTTCATCCTTTAGGACCGGGTTGCGGTGGAGACAGAGGCGACAGTTGTTCCTCAAGTAGTCCCTCACCTTGAAGGTCTCTTCAAACCCATTGCCCTTTACCGTGAACTCCTCCCCCCGCTGATCAAAGTCAAGGAGCTCCCTATCCCCGACCGCCCTCTTGACGGCCCTGTGATCGATCATGCCCGTGCACGGGATTCCGACGATGTAGAGCTGTTCTCTCTTTATCTGGTTCTCTATTATGTGCGTAACGATGTTTCGGGAGTTGCAACCGTTGGCCAGGATTCCCACCTTGTCGGTCCGGCCAGTCAGGTAGGTGCACAGGTTGAGCCCGCAATTGCAATCCCAGTAAAGGGTGTCTACCTTTCCAGGATCACTTACCAGCACGGGCTCGTTCATTAATGGGACGCTCCCCTTCCGGTATCCAATGAAAACATCGACCGTGCCCTCCTCGAGGAGTCTCCTTGCAATCTCCCTTATCCTGTTCGTATACTCCAGCATTATGCCACCTCAGCCCTCTTCTTGATAAGGTATTTCGCAGGCCCGATCTCCTTGACCGCCTCAGTCACCTCCCTCGCCACTTCAACGAACTTGTTCGCCTCCGCAGAAGAGATCCAGGAGAAGTGCAATCTCCCGGGCTCTATGCCTATGTATTCGAGGAAGTTTTTCAGGAGTGCGAATTTTCTTCTGGCATAGTAATTACCTTCCAGGTAATGGCAGTCCCCCGGGTGTCACCCCGAGACCCACACCCCGTCAGAACCGTGGCGCAATGCAGCAAGAATGAACTTGGGGCTAACCCTCGCAGAGCAGGGGACCCTGATCACCCTGATATTTGTCGGGTACTGGAGTCGGCTCACTCCTGCCAGGTCTGCAGCCCCATAGCTGCACCAGTTACAAAGAAAGGCGGTTATCTTTGGTTGCCAATCATTCATCCTCGTCTCCTCGTGGAAGAAATCTATCCCTCTTGCCTTTGTCGGCCCACACGCAATAGGGGCCCGCTGCTGCCTTAAAGATTAAAGGCAAATTCATCTCCTCGCACCAGCAATAACAAAGGACCGGTTTCCGAATCGCACCGCGGAGCCTTTAAATCTCCTCTATCATGGCCATGATCTGGTCCGTGTCGAACCCGGCCAGTTTTATGGCCCCGGACCTGCACGAAGCCACGCAAAGCCCGCAGCCTTTGCACAGTACAGGATTTATTTCCGACTTCCCCGCAAAGTGACCTTCCTTTATGAAGGAAGGTGCCGAATAGGGGCAGACATCGATACATACCCCGCAACTGCTGCACCCGGTGGGATCCACCTGGGCCACGTTTCCGCTGACCTGAATCCTTTCCTTTGCAAGCACTGACACTGCCCGAGTTGCCGCTGCCTGGGCCTGGGCAATGGCCTCGTCGATGGGCTTGGGTGCATGGGCCAGGCCGCAGATGAACACCCCGTCCGTGGCACAGTCGACCGGCCGCAACTTCACGTGGGCCTCCATGAAAAACCCGTCCTCGTTCACCGGAATCTTGAACATCTTTGCCAGGGGATTCTCCCGGAGGGGCACTATTGCCGTGGCCAGGACGAACAGGTCCGGCTTCAGTTCCATTTCCCGGCGGATGGTTGTATCCGTAAAGCGGACCCTCAAGGCACCATTCTCCTGGTCCACATTCAACCCCCTGTCAAAGTCATATCTCAGGAACACAACCCCCCGCTCCCTGGCTTCCCGGTAGAGATCTTCCCTGAGGCCGTAGGTCCGCATATCCCTGTAAATTATGAAAACGTCCATGTCAGGATTGAGCTCTTTCAGTTTCAAGGCACTCTTCACGGAATGGGTGCAGCACACCTTGGAACAATAGGGGCGCTCTTCTATGCGGGATCCGACACACTGGAGAAAGGCAACACATTGATTGCCGTTGATGTCGATGGTGTTCTCAATGAGTCTTCTATCCAGTTCAAGGGAGGTGACCACCCTGGAGTCCTTCCCATACAGGTAAGGAAGCTCATGGGGTTTCAGCTCCGACGCGCCTGATGCAATGATCGCGACCCCGTGTTCCAGGACCTCTTCCTCTCCCTTGTTCCCCCTGGTGATAGTTGTCTTGAAATTGCCTACAAAACCGTCAACCTGCTTGATGCCGGCCCCAAGGCGGATCTCGATATTCTCGTCCGACTCAACTTCCCTGATCATGCCTTTAAGCTTTTCCTGGATGTCTTCCCCCCTCCAGGTTTCCAGCAAGTCGAGGGCCTGGCCCCCGAGCCGAGCCTCCTTTTCAACCAGGTAAACATGATAGCCTTGCGAGGACAGGAGCCTCGCAGCAGCCATGCCGGATATGCCCCCTCCCACAACGAGAGTGGACCTGTTCATCTCGACGCTGGGTTCCACCAGGGGCTCAAGCAGCACGACCTTTGCCACGGCCATTCTGACGAGGTCCTTTGCCTTCTCCGTGGCCTCATCCTTGTCTGAGCTGTGCACCCAGGAACACTGGTTGCGTATGTTGGCCATCTCGAAGAGGTACTTGTTGATCCCCGCGTTCGTGACCGTCTCCTGGAAGAGGGGTTCATGGGTCTTTGGAGTGCATGCGGCTACAACAATCCTGTTGAGACGGTGTTCCTTGATTATCTGGGCCATCTTCTCCTGGGTGTCCTGGGAACAACTGAACATGTTTTCCTCGGTGTAGACTACTCCAGGGAGCCCCTTGGCGAACTCCACCACGGACGGTACGTCCACCACGGACGCTATGTTGGTCCCGCACCTGCATACAAAGACCCCTACCCTCGGTGGCTCGCCCCTGACATTGACCTCTTGGGGGACTTCCTTTTCCCTGGTCCTAGTGAACCTGGCCGAATAAAGTCTTGACGCCGCCAGCCCCGCCGCGGCGCTGGACTCCATAACAGAGGAAGGGATATCTTTTGGGGCCTCGAACGCTCCGCAAATCATTATCCCTGGAACCGAGGTCTTCACCGGCTCGAAGGTGTTGGTTGACGCAAAGTCATACTGGTTGAGACCTATCCCCAGGCTCTTTGCCAAGTCTCTTGTCTGTGCCTTCACCCCGAGGCCCACCGAGAGGACCACCATGTCGAACTCCTCCTGGACCCTCTCGCCCACCTCGTTGATGTAGCGGATGAGAAGCTTCTCCGTGCCCGGAACCCTGTCTATGTTTGTGATCCGGGACTTTACGAACCTTATGCCCGCTTCATCCCTGCCCCTGTTGTAATAACGTTCAAAGTCCTTTCCGTGGGTTCGGATATCCATGTAGAAAATGGCCGTGTCCAGGGAGCCCTTGCTGTGTTCCTTGGCCAGCATGGCCTCCTTGATGGCATATGTGCAGCACACGGAGGAGCAATAGTTCCTGGACCCTATGTGTGTGTCCCTGGACCCTATGCATTGAAGCCAGGCGATTTTTTCCGGCTCCTTTTTATCTGATGGTCGAACTAAATGACCCCCGTAGGGTCCGGAGGATGAAAGGATCCTTTCAAATTCAAGGCTGGTGACTATGTTGGGAGACTTCCCGTACCCGTATACGTCATGGGTCTTGGGATCATATACCTCACAACCCCCTGCGAAGATTATGGCCCCGACCTGAACCGTCAAGTCCTTCCGAACATCATCGAACTTTATTGCGTCTGCAGGGCAGAATTTCTCGCAGGCCCTGCATTTGCCCTTTTGAAGATAGATGCAGTTCTCGGGGTCAAGTGCGTATTTCAAGGGCACGGCCTGTGCGTATTGCACATAGGCGGCTTTGCGTTTTGTGAGACCCTCATCATATTCGCTGACCACCTTCTTCGGGCACTTCTCTGCGCACAATCCGCAGGCGATACATTTTTCCATGTCCACATAGCGCGGGTACTGGGTGATGCTGACCTCGAAATTCCCCTCTTCGCCCTTTATCCCCTTCACTTCTGACAGGGTCAACAGCTCTATGTTCAGGTGCCGGCCGACCTCGACCAGTTTCGGCGAAATGATTCACATGGCACAGTCATTGGTGGGGAACGTCTTGTCCAGCTGCGCCATCACTCCGCCTATGGACGTGCTCCTCTCTACCAGATAGACGTAAAACCCCGTATCGGCTGCATCAAGGGCGGCCTGCATCCCCGCGATGCCCCCGCCGATAACCATGACAGAGCCTATCTTTTCCTTGGTCATATCTTCTCCTGTGACAGATATCCTTGTATACCGGATATATCCAGTCTGTTTTTCTCAATACCCAGTATCCCGTCTTCTATCCCCATCACCTTGCCGAGGAGCTGGGAATAGAGGATGCTGGGGACCCCCGGGCCCTTTCCGTTTCTTGATTCCTGAACCTCGTCAAACTGGACCTGGCACCAGGGGCAACTCACACAAACGTAGTCCGCACCCCACTCCCTGGCCGTCCGGAGCTTTCTCGTCATGAGATCCACCGAGAGTTCGTCGTTTATCCCCATGAGAGGCGCCCCGCAGCACTCCAGTCTCAACGGCCACTCCACGCTCTTGGCCCCGGTCACTGCGACCAGGTCTTCGAAGAGGGAAGGTGAGACCGGGTCATCAAAATTCATGACATCGCTTGGGCGCAGCGCATGGCACCCGTAATGGGTCGCTACCTTCAGCCCCTTGTAAGGTCTGGATATTTTTTCTCCTATGGCCTTTACTCCTATGTCCCTGTGGAGAACGGACAGGAAATGGGTGACCTCTACTTTCCCCTGGTAGGCAAGATCCTCCCTCTTCAGAATATTGTTGATCTCTTCCCTCAAGGTTGTATCGTTCTTCAAGAGGTGATCCACCTTCTTGAGGCTCCCGAAACAACACTTGCACAGGGCCATGATATTCAGGCCCCTTTCTTCGGCAAGCGCCAAGTTCCTGCCCGAGAGCAGAACAAAGGTATGGAAGTCCGCGTTTCGCACTGGATACCCGCAGCAATTGAAAGCGGGTATCTCCGTGACCCCGACACCCAGCACTTCCAGCACCGCCCTTGCAGAGCTCTCGTAGTGCTCCAAATGGTGAGGAATCTTACAGCCGATAAACAATGCAAAATCCATGTCTCAGTCCCTATCTCTTCTAGAAGGCCCCTGAATACCTCAATCTCCCTGTCGCCTCGATCACTACCCCCGGCCGATTTCCCGGTCCGTCTATGGGCCGTTCCCCGAAAAGGACTCCCTCACAGCCATATTCTTCAATTCATATAATATGTCTGTCACCTTAACACCCTGCGGGCAGTGTTCCTGGCACTGATAGCAGGTCACGCAGTCCCATAGCATACCGGACCCAAGCGCCAGATCCTTGAGGCCCATGCCAAGAGATCTCATTATCTGGTGCGGCAGCAGGCCCAGTTTCTCTTGGGGATTTTCGTAATTCTCCACTACGGGGCACACGCTGGTACAATTCTCGCAGGCATAACAGTAGGCAAAGGTATTCCCCTGCAATGATCTGATCGCCCTTTCCCTCAGGCCCCTGTCCCTCCGGTTGAGATCAATGACCTTCCCCGAATCTTTCATCAGTTCGCATTTGGAGAGGATCTGACCCCTGGCCCTATTGAGGGGCCTTTCATAGTCTGCAATCTCCAGAGTCTTTCGCTCCACTCCCCTGTAAAAGGAGAACTGGGACAGAACCAGGGGGGTGGGAAGGTCTCTTTGAATCATCTCCTCCTTCACACCGTACCAGAGTTCTCTCAGGTTGATCCCCACCGGGCATACGACGGTACAACGGTCACAATTCGTACACAGGTAGGCTCCTTCCTGTATTGAACGCAATTCCCGGTCTTTCAAGTCCTTTCCTGCCACGTACCTCTTTAGGTAGACCATCTTCTCCGATGGAAGAACCTTAATATTTCCGGTACTGTAAAACGCCGCCGCTACAGAGCAGTGCCTGCTGCACGTACCGCAATGGGTACAGGCGTCCAGTTCCATGACCTGGCGGGTAGCCATATTGGCAGGGTCTGAGCGATCCCTGTCCATCACCGCATTGGCCATCAGGCTGATGGGGCTGGAGAAGATGTGAAACATCTTGCTGAAGGGTAGATAGGCCAGGCCTATAAAACAGGAAAGAAAGTGGATATACCAGAGGATCAAACGCATATCGACCCTGTCGAGCCCCAGGGCGACCGGTTTCACGAACTGGGCAATCGCGTACCCTGCAAAGGCTGAAGAGGGCTTGGAATGGCAAGCAGAGCAACTCAGTTCGTTGATCTCGCGCCCCTGCTCAATGATATCCTCTTCAAAGGGCGACTTGACCTTGGGGGAGACGACGCCGTACTCCTTGACCCAGAGTGCCTCCAGGGCCCTGAGCTCCTCCTCTTCGTCCGTATCGGAGTATTCTTCCACCATCTCCAGGTATCTCCCGTAGGAGGTGATCTTCACCCCTTCCAGGAACACTCCCGAGAGCATGATCACCGCGAGTATGGCAACGGCGTAAAAATCCATGGGGTTTGTCTTCAGCCTGGGGACCCTCATGGTCAAGCGCCGGTACACGGCTATGCCGATGCCGATCAAAGCAAGCATCCCGAACAGGTCTCTCAGGAACATAGCAGGATTCAGTGTGGGCATATATTCAGGGAAGAGCCTTTCGCTTACGAAATTGTCCAGGGCGTGGAAGAGCAGGAGGAGCATGAAGCCTGCAAATATCAGAACGTGCATCAGCCACCTGAGAAAATTCTCCCTGAGCACCCGCCTCTGTACTATCCCGTCAAGGACAAAGACCCGTATCAGGGTCAGGATCTTTCTACTCAATAGGACCCTGAACATACCACAGGCTGCCGCCTTGATCCTCTTCAGCGCCCCGTATTTATCCCCGTAAACACCAATATCCCGCCAAAACCAGGTGGAAACCTTGTAAAGAATACCGATCAGGAAGATCAGGAGCGAAGCATAAAGCGAAACATTGTAGAACATGAAGCTATTCCCCTCTACTCAGGCTCTTGCAAAAGAAAAGCGGACTAACCCCTCTCTTGAAAATAAGATATTCCCAGATCCCTCCCCTTCTTGAGACATCCGGGTCAAGGCCAATTAGAGAAATTTTGCACAAGCTCGTATATTATTCGAGGGCTGTTTCCTTGTCAATATGATTCTCCAGGGAAATTTACCGGATTTCCTGCTCCCTTGTTCCTTTTCTCCTTTTGCCCGCCGAAAACCCGATGTAGAATAGAAGAAATAGTGAGCAGAAAGGGAAAGTAAGCAGTGAGCAAGCCACGCGGAGCGTGGAGTGAGCAGTAAGCAGAGGAATTCGGGGATTGTGAATTGAGGAGTTTAGAAGAAAAAGAAGCAGGAATTTTTTTGGCACGGATTTCGCGGATTACACGGATAAGGTAAATATTTTTGCAATCAAGGAGCCTTGATTGCAAAAATCTCCATCCGCCTCCGGCGGTGAAATGGCTGATATCAATGCGTATTTCTAGATACAACGCAAGTTTTGTCCTGAGATTCAACCTATCGCATTGCAGGAGTTAGAGTTTGCAAGGAGCAGAGGAGTGAGCACTAAGCAGACATTTTTCCCGCCCTTGGCGGGATGGCATGCAGCGGCTATTCCGAGAACCCGAATCCCGCTGCATAAGAACATCCGTATAATCCGTGAAATCCGTGCCAAAAAGTAAGTTACGAGCGACCAGACACACGATATGAGCACTTCGACTCCCATCATTCTTGCCCACGGTATCGCACCTTTTGATAGGCTGTTGCGACCCATCTCATCGCCCGATAACGGGACTGATGACCGGCTGCATTATTTCAGGAAAATTCGGAGCACTCTCTTGGAAAAGGGTTTCAACGCCTTCCATGGCAGGGTAAGCTGGGCCGCTTCCCTGGAAAGCCGGGCATTTGACCTTTACAGGGTAATCCTCCGGGTCACGGAGAACTTCTCCAGATGGCCTGGGGTGCACATCATAGCCCACAGTATGGGCGGACTGGACGCCCGGCTGATGATATACAGGTACCGCCTGGAGAAAAGGGTCTCTTCCCTCGTTACCATTGGGACGCCACACCTGGGAAGCTCCTATGCGGACTGGGGAATCAAGCGGTTCGGATTCCTGTTGAACCTGTTTCGCCCCCTCGGCATGGACCTGAATGGGTTCAAGGACTTGACAAGAAGGAGCTGCCGTGACCTGAATCGCCTCCTTCACGCCTTTGAGACGACCAATGGGGTCTCCTATCAGACTGTGGCAGGGGTTCAACCCCTGGAGAGGATATTCCTTCCCCTGCGATTCTCCTACCGCGTCGTCTACAGGGAGGAAGGGGAAAACGACGGCCTGGTCTCATTGACATCAGCGACATGGAAAAAGGAGTACTTTCGGGAGAAAATAGACGCAGACCACCTCAACCAGATAGGCTGGTGGGATAGGGGGGAGGCGGCCGCCGGCATCGACAGAAAAGCCTTCGAGGACTACATACTGGGCTTTTACCTGAACCTCGCCCATGACCTCAAGGATTGAACCCTCCTGGCGCGGCCTTTCTGTAAAGTATTACCCATCCCTTTCTGGAATCGAACAATCCGGGAATGATGCTCCATTAACAACATTAAGGCCCTGATGCTTCTGGAAAAGCCACTGATGCAAGGCGCGCGAATCTCGTGTGATGAGGCGTACTTAGCGTACGCCGCAATCATTTACCCCGTT
>JAFDHB010000007.1 GCA_019308985.1 Deltaproteobacteria bacterium
TGAGTTGGTCGAAGCATTTCGAATTTCGTGCTTCGATATTCGAATTTCCATCTCTCGAAAATAGGGTGCAACGCTTTGGCCCCATCTTGGGGCCTTCCTCATACCACCAGTTCTCCTGGTGGACGGTGATTACATTAAAGATGTCATTCCCCGGCTTGACCGAGGAATCCGGCCATGCACTGGATGCCCCCGGATCGCAGTCCGGGGCAGGCTTATCAAGTCCGGCATGACGGAGTTAGTGTGTTTAATCGCCGGATTCATAATAAGAGAAGGAGTTTGATATCGTGGGAATCAGAGCTGTTTTTTTCGACGCGGGGAACACGCTTATTCACCCATACCCGTCGATAGGCGAGATCTACAGCAGAATCGCGGCAAAGCACGGCATGTCCTTTGACAAGGATGAAGCCTATTCAGCATTCAAGGAAGCCTTCTTGGCCCGCAGGGGGATACCCCTTGACAGCAGGGAAAAGGAGATTGAGTGGTGGAGGGGCATAGTGTGGGACGCCGTAACCTCCTTGTGCAAACCCAGGGACTTTGATGCCTACTTCGAGGAACTTTTTGAATTCTTCACCAAGGCGGAGGCATGGAAGATATACCCTGAAGTTGTTCCAACCCTGGAGGAGCTCAGGGCAAGGGGTGTGGAGCTCGGCGTGATCTCCAACTGGGATTCCAGGTTATTGCCACTCCTCCATAACCTGGGGCTTGCCCGGGTTTTTTCCGTGATCGCGGTATCAGCGCTGGTGGGGAGTGCCAAACCGGATCGTGAAATATTCCAGTACGCACTTGACAAGTTAGGGGTGAAACCCGAAGAGGCCCTTCACGCGGGCGACAACATAGAGCTGGATTTCAAGGGGGCACGGGCCTGCGGTCTCCATGCCCTGCTCTTGGACCGAAACGGCCATGTTCCTGCCAAAGACGAGATTCCCATCATACATTCCGTGGATGAGGTCCTGGAGCATGTGGGTTGAGACGGAACATGGGAAGGAGTCAAATCCGGCCAGGATGCTTTCCAAATCATTCCACTTGATTTGCCCCCCAATAGCCTGCACAGGTCGACATTATGTCTCCGTCCCTGGAGGGTTGGCTGTCTTTCCCCTCGGGGAGGATATTTTTTGCATGATCCAAGAAAGCATTTCTGGATACTTTGAAAAGAATTTCGTATAGTTATCCTGCTGGGGAAAGAGGTAATGCCCTTGCGATTTATCTGAAATTCAGCCTTAAGGGGGCAGAAGGCTCGATCTATGGAGGGGCTCAGCCAATACTCCAGGATAAAATGGGAACGTTCTGTGAGACTAAAAAGAGAAGGGTCCTTGCAGGAAGCGGAGAAGGAACTGAGAGAGGCCCTTGAGGAACAGCCGGAACATCCCCTGCTATTGACAAGCCTCGCTCAGCTCTACCTGGTGCAGGACAGGTCCAAGGAGGCCATGATCTTGACGGATAGTGTCCTGTCCAATAACCCCCAACACCCACAAGCCCTCCACGTGCTGGGAGAGATATATTATAGGGAGAAAGAACTGCAAAAGGCGCTTCAATGCTTCAAGCAGGCATATGAAATCGCTCCTGGAGCCTACATAGCACGAGGCATTGTAAAGACCTTGAGGGACATGAAACGCTATGGGGAAGCCCTCGAAGCACTGGATAATGCGCTTGTTCAGGACCGTGACAACCTGGCTCTTCAAAAGGACAGGGCGGTGATACTCAATAATAGGATGGGGAGGAGGGAAGAAGCGCTCGAGCTCTACGAAAGGATAAGCAAGCTTGATCCCGAAGACAGATTTGTTCGAAGACAGTTATATCGCTTGAAGGGCAGGGAAAGGCCTGCTGAAAAGGTGGTTGAGGAGTTGAAAAAGGTCGTCAGCCTCGAGTCGCGAAAAGATGACGCCCAGCTACACGAATTCTTGGGGCAAGAGCTCAAAAAGCTCGGAAAGCTGAGAGAAGCTGCTGCTGAGTTTCAAAGGGCAAGAAAACTGGAACCGGATAATTTCTACTTTATGGCCCAGGAGGGGTTTTGCCGGTATCGACTGGGTGAATATTCCGAAGCCATGGGGCTTCTGGAGCCGGTATTTCTGAGAGACCCGAATGATTTCAGGATTAAGTCAACCCTGAAGAAGATGTATGAGTCCGCAAACAACCTGGAAGGGTTTGTATTGCTGTTGGAAAGGGCCCTTGAGAAACACCCCCAAAACGTTAAGTTAATAGGGGCACTGAAGGGCATGAAAAAGAAAATGGAGCAGAAAGCAAGTTCAAGAAGGGATCATGAAGGAGAAGCTGACAATAGGTGACCTGATAGAGGTCCCTGAGATCAAGACTGTCATCCAGATGCAGGACCTCAAGGATCCTTTTCTCCGGAAAATGATAGTCGAGACCTTTGTTCTGACCTCAGAGGTCACCAGTAATCTCCAGGCCGTTCTTACAAGTCTTGAGGGAACGCGGGGGCGAGGTATCTTTTTGAAGGGGCATTTCGGTTCAGGGAAATCCCATTTCCTGACCATGCTCAGCATTTTGCTGAGAGACCCTGGAGCATGGGATACAGTTATCTCTCAGGTGCCCTCTCTCATGGATTACAAGGTCGAATTGGCAAAACGGCGGTTCCTGGTGGTGGAGATCTCTCTGGTGCAATATAGGAGCACCGAATTCCTGGAAGACATTGTCACGAACGCGATCCTGAAGGAGCTGGGTGAAAATGTGACCAGGGATGTTGACAGGTCTGATACCAGGCATGGAATCTTCTCGGGGCTCAAGGCAATAGTGCGGGAGAAAGGCTTCTCAGGCCTGGTAATCCTGGTGGATGAACTCTCAGAATTCCTGAAATCCAAGCCCGATGCCCGGGCATACAATGAAGATATTCGGTTCTTGCAATACCTGGGGGAGGAGGCAGGTTCATTTCCCCTTTGGATCGTAGCCTCGTTGCAAGAATGGATCGAAGAGACCGGCGAGATCCATCAAGACACCTTCAACAAGATCAAAGATCGATACCCTATTCGGCTGAGCTTGGGCCGTGCGCACATCGAGGAACTTGTCTCAGAGAGGTTGATTAGCCACAAGGAAGGAGCGGATTCTCAGATCAAGGAGATATTCGATCGGGTGAAGTCCTTTTTCCCGACCTTTCCAGTTACCAGAGAGCGCTTTGTCAGGCTTTATCCGGTGCATCCGGCTACCTGCTCCCTCCTGGACCGCTTGAAACCCCTTTTCTCTGAACACCGGGGTGTGGTGGATTTCATTCATTACAGGCTCAAGGGCGACCGGGAACGGAATATCCCCGCAATGTTGGGTCGGCCCCGCCTACCAGCTTCTTGGCCCGGAGGTGATTTTCGACCACTTCTTGGATAGGATTCGGGAACGCACCGAGACACAGATCTATGTTGAAAGGGTGTTCGAGGGTTTGATTGAGACGATCGACCAGATTTTCCCTGACCAGGATCAAAGGGAGGTGGCAAGGGCGGCGGTGAAACTGCTCATCCTTTTTGCCATATCTCCCGTAAAGTATAAGTACACCGTTCGCCATCTCGCTGAAATGATACTTTTCCCCATTACCTCCCTGGAGTCCGAGATCAACTATCAGTTTCTGCACGATATCCTGGATCGCCTTGCTCGGGACGGCCTATACCTAAGAGTCGAGAAGGGACGAGATTCCCTTGAGGATCACTTCTTTGTGGATCTGAAGGCGGACATGGCCGGCCTGCTGCGGCGGACGATCAAGCACAGGGCGTCCCTTGTTTATCCCAGTGACAGGAGGCTCTTCTGGAAGACGGCAGCTTTGGCGGATTCACCCTATCTTCCCTTGAGCGACTGGGTGGAAAAAGGAAGACAGCAGGTGACAACACGCTGGCAGCATACCCTTCGATCCGGGACACTCCTGCTGCGCCAATTGGATGAGGTGTCACCCGAGGACATCGATACATATGCAAGGCGGCAGGAGAGAAGCGAGGAAGACTACTTCGTAATCGTAGGGACTACCCATGACAGGGAAGTCCAATACCGGCACGTAAAGGAAACCCTCCTGCCAAGAATTCGGGGGGCATACAGGGGTACGTTCCTGTTCTGGTTGCCGGCTCCGATTGAGGGGGACATCGAGTGGATCAAGGAGACCCTGGCCGCGGTCATGATGGAAGAGGAAATGACATCAGGGATCCGTGATAAGTCCCAGGAACTGAAAGACTTGCTGGGAGCCTTTTTGAGCAGGCAAAAGAAAAGGATCACCGATCATTATAACGGCCTTTACTATCACGGTATTCTGCTTTGGGATGAGGGGGAGATAGACCTCTCTGGAGTTGGAGTCCTGAGCCAGGAAAAGTTTTTGTCCGAATTTGTTCCGCCCCTTTTGGAGCAAAGGTTTCCGAAACACGGCCGGATACAGCCCTATATGGATTTCCTGCCCTTGGGGGTGGTCAAGGACATGCTAATGGAGTTTCTCTCGAGGGGCATACTCATAGCCGATGACCGTTCAAAGACATCGATCCGCGATGTCCTGGAAGGTATCTTGATACCCATGGGTCTTGCCAGGAAAAAGGGGAATCAATATGAACTCACGATAAGTCCACGACAAAACGAGCTGGCCCGCTGCCTATTGGAGCTGATGGAAGCAAAGGACTCGGTTCCCCTTGAAGAGATCTACTGGAAACTTCGAAAGGGGGAATACGGGCTGCAAATGCCCTATTTCGAGATCCTGGCCCTGGCCCTCCTTTTCTCAGGGCACCTTGTGGCCTATAAGGTGATGGAGCGCAAAACCCCACAGGAGCTTTTCAGGACAGGACTAAAGGGGATAACGGCCTTGGGAAGGGGGGAAGGAGGTTCCTTTGATGCCAGGGAGGAGGAGTTCAGGGCTTTCCTGGAAAGCGAATTCAGGCAACTCGCACCCCTATATTACGAAGTGGGGCACGAGCAATTCATCAAAGCCATGGCCATGACTTTGTGGGCGCGGCAATACGAACTGCCTGGGCAAGAACTCGCCGAAGCCTTCCCGTTTCTCAAGATGGGTACCGACAGTGAAATTCGGCCCTGGCTCAATCACCTGGAAGACCTTGCCCGTGCTCTGAGAAAAGAGAAGGGTGAATTGTTTGAATACTGTGTAAACACAGCGGAGCAGGACCCCGGATTCACCCAGCTTCTGTGGTCCCTTCTCCCTGCAAAGAGCCCGGAGGAAATTTTCAACGAGGAATCAGTCTTCCCGTCGGTTCTGAAAGAGGCCTTTGAAAGGATCATTTGCGGAGAGATCGGGGAACTTGGTCTAAAGTCACTTACTTCCACATCTCCTCCCTCGGATGGCAAAGAGGTCGTTCCGCTCGTTGCAAAGAAAAAGGGGGAGATGCTGGAAATACTGAAGACCTACCAAGAGCTAAGGAAAAATATGGCGATCTTGGCTTCAGTTAAGGATAAGCTGCCTGATTCCTTCTCAAGATGGGAATCCATTTATGTGCAAACAATGTCACCTTTGCCCTTTCTCCGAGAAACGCTTCAGGACCAACTGAAGCACATGGGAATAACGCTTCCTCCTTTTTTGAAACAAGAGTTGAGATATGTTGATGAACGCCTTCACGAAGTGAGTGATTCCTTTGCCGGTTTCTATAACAATAACATCCCAGGATGGGAAAAAAGTGGGGCTTCCCGCCCCACAATGATCGAAGATCTTCCATCCATGCTCTCAAGGAAACGCAACGTGCCGGATCACCAGAGGGTCTGTTATGTTCTCATGGACGGCATGCGCTGGGACCTGTGGGAATACATAAAGGCCCATTTTTTCGGGAAGATGCCCAATTTCTTTCGGATCGTGAGGGAAGGGGCGCTCTGGTCCGGTCTGCCCACCAGCACGGAATCACAACTGGGCAGGTTTGAAGGTGCCCTCCATTCCAGAACCAACGGGGTTGACGGTGATTTTCCATGGAAGATCAGCGGTGTAGATGAGAAAATCCATTCTGAAAGGGGACCCCTGACCCATCTCTTTGCCAACGTGGTCAATTACCTGGAAATAGAAGTCCTCCTAAGGCTACGGGACCTTCCTCCCAGGACCCTCTTGTTTCTCTTCTCAGACCATGGCTTTGTGGAAAATCCTTCCTTCAACTTGGACAATAAGTATGAGTCTCCCCGCTACATACACGGTAAGGATTCCCCCTTCGAGGTGATCGTTCCCTGGGCATGGATTATGCGTATATGATGCAGGTCATGCATATCCAGGGGCGATAGTGGCCCTAATGGCCGATGCTGGAGATCCACTTCCACGACAGGGAATGGGTTTGGTTCAGCGCCGGTATGACGAGCCACTTTTCTTGTAAGGAATTACATGCGAGAAACACTAAAACAGGCAGAAGCTCACGGTTTCAAAAAAACCTCTCGGACAATGAAAAGGAAAACAAGATGAACAGAGGATTGATAAAAAAATTGATAATAGTAGCACTGTTTGTGGGAGCAGCCATAATCTTCAGGGTCTACCACCTCGAACAGTACCTGTCCCTCCAATATGTCAAGGATTCCAAGGAGCAATTTGCCCTCCTTTACGAACAGCGCCGCTTCATGGTCATCGGTGCCTATTTTCTCATCTACGTCCTTGTGACCGGGTTTTCTTTGCCTGGGGCAACGGTCATGACCCTGGCCGGCGGTGCCCTGTTCGGCTTCTGGATAGGCCTGGTAACCGTTTCTTTTGCCAGCTCCATCGGCGCAACCCTTGCCTGCATAGTGGCGCGTTTCGTGCTCAGGGACTGGGTCCAGAGAAAGTTTCACGATAAGCTCAAACCGATCAATGAGGGCGTGGAGAGGGAAGGCGCCTTTTACCTTTTCACCTTGAGGTTGGTGCCCCTATTCCCTTTCTTTATCATCAACATGGCCATGGGGCTTACACGGATGCCTATCAAGACCTACTACTGGGTGTCGCAGGTGGGGATGTTGGCCGGCACCGCGGTATACGTAAATGCGGGGAAAGAACTTTCCAAGCTTGACAGCCTGTCGGGTATCCTTTCACCAAGCCTTTTGATATCCTTCGCCATCCTGGGGGTCTTTCCGATCACGGTAAAGAAATTGCTGGGAATGTACAGGGGGAGGGCCGGAAAGCCTGCCCCGATCTCATAACCGGCTTCTTCCCAAAGCACCTAATCCCATCTATCTTTTGATAGAGTCCGTAAGCGTCATCCAGTTGAGGTCTCTGCGGGTCTTTTCTCAAGGCCCAATATCGCTCCTGAGCCATTCTCACGCCCCCATTATCCTCATAGGGCTCTCTCAACGGGTGCCTGGGGCTGGAGGCTCCGCTGGAGATAATCTCCTGGGGCTACTGCGGCCTTCGATTCAGTGTTTGGCGCCCCTGGAAAGTGCTTGGGAGAAATTTGATTGGGCCTTGAGAAAAGACCCGCAGAAACCTCCTGTCAGAGCGGATCAAGGTTCCGGCATCAACCTGTCAAGATTCGCCCTTTTCCTGCTGATCGGGCAGTGAAACAGGTCTTTGGGTCTTTTTCTCAGGGTACACGTTTGAGACCTCGGGCAGGATATCCTTGAACACGGTTCCGTATATTTCCCACACGGTCACGAAAAGTGCTGCGATTATCGGCCCTATGATGAACCCGACAATTCCGAACATGAAGATTCCCCCCAGGGTACCGAAGAGGACCAGGAGTTCATGCATGGCCGTGTCTTTCCCTATCAACCTGGGTCGCAAAAAGTTGTCCATGCTGCCCACTACGAGGGCGCAAAAAAGAGCAAGGCCTACTGCCTTTGCAAACTGACCTCCCGCCGCGAGTATGATCGCCGCAGGGACCCAGACCAAAGCACTTCCGACGGCGGGGATGATAGAGAGGATGGTCATGATAGTGCCCCAAAACAATGCGCTATTGATGCCAACGACCGCAAATGCGATACCGGCAAGACCGCCCTGGAGGATGCCGATTAGGGCAGTGCCTTTCAGGGTAGCCCTGGTAACGGAAGTAAACTTGTCCAAGAGCCTTCTCTCGTCTTTTTCCTCCAGGGGGAGGTAATACATGACCTTTTGGAGTAGTTTGTCTCCGTCCATCAAGAAGAAAAACATGGTATATAGCAGGATTACAAGGGAAAAGAGAAAGTTTATGGTACTCCTCGTAACAGAGGAGAGGCTGTCGAGGAGAAACCTGCTGATATGCCCCACCAGTTGCCCGGCCTTGGTGAGGATGGCTCCCTGGTATGGTTCGATTCTGTCATAAAAGGGTATGTGCGTCAGGATATCTGAAAAGGCCGTAGGCTGGGAGATCTGCTCTTGAACCCATGGGGTCACGGACTGGCCCACGCTGATGGCCTGGGCCGCAACGATAGCCAAGATTCCCGTCAAGGGCAGGAGGACAAGAATGACGATGAGAAACAGGGTGGCAAGGGATGCGAACTGTCTTCTCCCGCCTAACCAACCTTCGAAACGGCGATAGATGGGATGGGCCAGAGCGGAGAAGATCCCACCCAGGAGAATGGCCATTAGGAACTGGCTTATCATGGAGAAAAAAACGGCTGATATGAACAAAACTATCAGCAAGAGCACGGCCTTATGTATGGTCTCCTGGCGCATTTTTATGCTCCCGTCAAGGGCCTGGCTTCACCATGCCTCTTCAAGTGCACCTGAAGGGCCATGATGGCCGCTGGGGTTATCCCTGAAATCCTTGAGGCCTGGCCCAGTGAAAGGGGCCTGACCTTGGCCAGTTTCTCTCTCACCTCGGTTGAAAGTCCATAGATGGTTTGATAGTCCAGATCCTCCGGCAGCCTTGTACTTTCCATGCGCTTGAGCTTTTCCACTTGTCTTTCCTGGCGGTTGATGTAGCCTTCGTACTTGATCCTTGTTTCTACTTCTTCAATTACCTGGATCTCGTGGCCGCCTATTTCAGGATCGAAACACAAGAGGTCCTTCAAGAATATCTCATTCCTTTTGAGCAACTGGGCCAGGGAGGTAATGTTCTTGATGGGGGCCGTGCCAAGCTCCCTTAGCTTGTCCTGAACTCCTGGCTCGGGCCTGAGCTTGAATTCATTGAGGCGCTTCATAAGGGCTTCCACCCTGTCCCTTTTCCGGCAGAACTCCCTGTATACATCATCCGTCACGAGGCCGAGGCGGTAACCGATTTCACGGAGTCTGAAGTCAGCATTATCCTCCCTGAGGATCAACCTGTACTCTGCCCTGGAGGTGAACATGCGGTATGGTTCGTTCGTGCCCTTGGTTACGAGATCATCCACCAGGACCCCCATGTAAGCCTGGGACCGGGGAAGGATGAAGGGTTCCTCCCCCCTGATCTTTAACACCGCGTTTATTCCGGCCAGGATGCCTTGGGCCGCGGCCTCCTCGTATCCCGAAGTCCCGTTTATCTGGCCGGCGTGGAAAAGCCCGGCAACCAGCTTGGTCTCAAGGGAAGGCTTGAGCTGTATGGGATTGATGAAATCGTACTCTATGGCATAACCGGGCCTCAATATCTCCGCCTTTTCAAGTCCGGGTATGGACCTTACCATCTTGACCTGGATATCCACGGGCAGGCTGGTGGCAAGACCGTTTGGGTACACCTCCAGTGTTTCAAGTCCCTCGGGCTCGAGAAAGACCTGGTGTCTTTCCTTTTCTGCAAATCGCACGACCTTGTCTTCGATAGAGGGGCAGTACCTGGCGCCGGTTCCCTTTATGACGCCGCTGTAAAGGGGGGAGCGGTCAAGCCCCTGCCTGATGAACTCATGGGTCCTGTGATTGGTGTAAGTGATGTGACACGGGACCTGGGGCAGGGGTATTTGACGGGTCGAGAAGGAAAAAGGCCTTGGAACCTTGTCTCCGTGCTGGATTTCGAGATTGCTGTAGTCAATGGTCTTGCCGTTCAGGCGAGGCGTGGTGCCCGTCTTTAGCCTGCCGATTTCAAAGCCCAGGTGCTCCAACTGCTCGGAAAGTCGAGTGGATGGGGGGTCCCCCATGCGGCCGGCAGGGAAGCGGTCGAGGCCGATATGGATGAGGCCCCTGAGGAAAGTGCCGGTTGTGAGGATAACGGTCTTGGACAGGAATCTCTCGTGTATGTTTGACTCCACTCCATAGATTTTGCCGTCCTTTACAAGGAGCCTGTCGACCATGGCCTGCCGGATATGGAGATTCGCCTGGGTCTCAAGCACGGATTTCATCTTTTTCCTGTACAGGTCCCTGTCGTTTTGTAATCTCGAGCCCTGTACCGCCAGACCTTTCCTGGTATTGAGACGTCTGAACTGTATCCCTGTCTGGTCTGCGATTTTTGCCATCTCCCCGCCCAGTGCATCTATCTCCTTGACCAGGTGTCCTTTAGCAAGGCCCCCGATGGCGGGGTTGCAGCTCATTACGGCGATGTGATCCAGGTTGATCGTAATCAGCAGGGTGGGGTGCCCCATGCGCGCGGCTGCAAGGGCGGCCTCACAGCCGGCATGACCTCCGCCGACCACTATGACGTCATACTCCTTCTCACAGGTTGGCATGAAAAACCCCGCGATTTAGTTTGATTCTGCTACAAGAAATTCTAATTATCGTACTTTTGAGATCAAGGAAAAATCCCAAGAAGCCAAGTGCCGGGAGATCGCACGATACCATTGGAGAGAGGCCTAGCACTGTTTGGTAATAAAGCCCTAACGAAAAAGCTCGAGTGCCTCCCGGCCTTTCATCCCTACACGAACACCAAGCCTCTCGGCCTCCCTTGACACGGCCTTGATATCCGCATCCAGCATATCTTCGTGGGTCTTGACGCCGATGACCAGGGCACAGGCCTCTCCTGTGCGGTTGCAAGCATCCACGTTGATGTATCCGCAGCCCAAGAATCCCCTTTCCCCCTTGATTATGAGAAGGAGAAGACCAAGCTGAACCTTTTCCTTTTGCAGCCCGTTCCAGTCCATAATCACTTCTTGGAAATCCTCCCTGGTCGATTATCCTTAACCAATCACCGTGTATGTATCCACTAACACGGGAATGGTGACCTAGATGAGTCCCATTCCCTTCAGGATGGAGAGCATGACTGCCGCTGCCATGACCGACCCGATCTGGCCTCCGGTGTTTGCACCCATTGCGTGCATGAGCAAGTAGTTTTGTTTATCATACCTCTGTCCTTGTATTTGGGCAACCCTTGCCGCCATGGGATATGCAGAGATCCCGGCTGCACCGATGAGGGGGTTGATTTTACCACCGGTCAGCAGGCACATCAGTTTTCCGAAAAGGACGCCAGTTGCCGTATCAACACATATGGCAAGGAATCCCAGGGCAAAGATGGCCAGGGTCTGTGTCTTTAAGAAGGCATGGCCTTCCATAGTCCCACCGATGGCAAGACCTAGGAAGAGGGTGACTATGTTGGCTATTTCATTCTCAGAGGCATGTGTCAGGCGGGCAACCACGCCCGACTCCTTCATGAAATTGCCCAGCATGATCATGCCCATCAAGGGCAGGCCCTTGGGTGCTATAAGACCTGTGACAAAGGTGACGACAAGGGGGAAAAAGAGACGAGTCCTGGCCGAGATAGTCTTCTTGACCACACCCATTCGGATGGTCTTTTCCCTCTGGGTGGTAAGGATCTTCATTATCGGTGGCTGGATGATGGGTACCAGGGACATGTAAGAATAGGCAGCAACCGATACTGCCCCAAGAAGCTGGGGTGCATATTGTGAAGTCACATAGATGGCTGTTGGTCCGTCACATGCACCTATAATGCCGATTGAAACTGCTTCGAGCTTTTCGAACCCCAAGGCCAGGGCAAGCAGGAGAGTCATGAATATCCCGAACTGCCCCGCAGCGCCCAGGAGCAGGATCTTGGGGTTTTCCAGGAGAGGACCGAAATCGGTCATTGCCCCGATGCCAACGAAGATCAAGAGGGGAAAAAGTTCGTTCATTATGCCCATCTCATAAAAGGTCCTCAGGATGCCCCCGCTTTCCATCAGGTCACTCAAGGGAAGATTGACCAGTATGCAGCCGAAACCGATGGGGACCAGGAGCAGGGGTTCCACCTCTTTCCTTATCCCGAGATATAGGAGGAGCCCTCCCAGGAAGAGCATGATGACGTTTTGAAGCCCCTGCGTAAAGAGATACTCAAAACCGTTCAGGAGGCCTGAAATTCCCACATAAATGCTTTCGACCATGAGCGTCTCCTTTCTATCCCTTAGCGGATCCTGAATTTTCCTCTTCCCTGATGGGGCACACTTTTTTCAGTAAGTTCATCAGTAAAATAATTATCAACAATGTCAGAAATGTACCTCCCATTCCTACCACTGTCAGGGTAATTCCAAAGGTAAGATCGTCCATGGGTCCCCCCTCATATTGAGTTCCTATTTTGTCCTGAAAAGCCTGGTCCTTCCCCAGCTTTGCGGGATCACTGATGGGCCAGGATGTTTATTCTGTCCCAAAAGAGATCCTCGCAAGCACACATAGTTATGCTGTCCGCGGAAGACTGCGCACATTGTTGTTTAAAGAGCTTTTGGCTGCCTAAGTTCATAATAAAACTGAAGGAATGTCAAATGAAAGTTCCTGGGACGCAGATCGGGCCCAGCAGGAAAACAAGCCCTGTTATTCCCGCGCTTGCTCTGCTTGAATGTCCTCCCGGCCCATTAACATTGACACGCATTTCCCTATCGGCTAAACTCAGTCCCAACGGAACGGCTTCACTCGTAAATAGGGATGTCTATCAGATGAACGATCAGATTGTGGAATTCGATGCCTGGACCCGGATCCTTCAAGATATCTGCGAGACCAAAATCCACTTCAACAAGGTCCTGGGGCTTCGGGTGGAATCCTTGAAGCCCTCCTGCATCCGTGTCCGTTTCGATATGCGTGAGGAGCTGATCGGAAACTACGTGAAGGGCATCTTGCATGGAGGGGTGATATCAGCGACCCTTGATGCCACGGGAGGATTGGTTGCCTCTATTGACCTACTGAAAAAACTCGCCGGGCGGCCCATGGAAGAAATAGAAGAGAGGATGTCCCGCGTGGGTACCATCGACCTTCGTATCGATTTTCTTAGACCGGGTGTAGGCCGATACTTCCTAGCCTCAGGAGAGGTAATGAGGGGCGGAATGAGGGTGACGGTAACACGGATGGAACTCAGGAATGATGAGGACATTCTGATTGCGGTGGGAACCGGAACGTATCTTGTCGGCTAGATTCGTCCGACCCGAATATGTTTGTGGTAAGACCTGCATCTTGCCGCCACGGGGATATCCCCATCTCCCCCTGTAGGAGCAGCATTCTGCTGCGATACCAATATTTCGGCATCTCCCTGTAAGGCGGCATATTACTGCGATAGGACCAGCAGGAGTAGTCCGCTTGAGGGCGTGCTATCTGCCAATGGACGAAACGTACATAAAATGTCACATGGGGTTTGAGGAAAAATATACGAAAGCACCTCTCCAACCATTTCTTGAGCACTTTGGATGGCCAATAACTTACTGAGAAGACCATTAAAATAGCTCAGGTGCCCCCTGGTGGCATAGTTCCTGCTATCAACAGCCTCTGGCTAAAGGCTCGCCCTTGCAAGCACCTAACATTTCGGGGAGAAGGCTGGTGCTTGCATCCTTAGTGTGGCGAGCAACGATCCCGGTTGAAAAGCCTGCATCTTTCTTGACGGAGAATGCCTGCGGGAGAACTCTTGACATGAAATGGGCGAGCACGAACAGAAAAGGAGAAATCTTGAGCGTCATACAATCACTTATAATCGATGAGGTGGGCATCACGGTCAAGCTGCCGAAAGTACGACAAATATTCATGTCCCGGTTTGTCGGGATTCACGTGAACAGGGGGACCGGGGCTTCCAAGGGCAGTGAACCTGAACTCGTCATTGAAAGATTGATTCCAGGGCGGGGAAATAGGCTCATTCATTCGTCCCCGGAGGTGTCAGTGCTGTTTTTCTTTGATAAGAACTTTTACCGGTTCAAGTCTCAATGCATTGGCACAAGCAATACCTACCCCAGCTACGGGTTCCTGTTGAGCCTGCCGAGTTCCATACAGTTCCGGGAGAGGCGAAGCGAGGATCGGTATGTTTTTGAAAGGCCTGATCTCATTTCCGCGGAATTTACGGTCGGCCTGTCGCCCTCGAGGAGCAAGACCTATTCATTGGAAGTCCATGACTATTCCAGGCACGGTATTGGACTCATCATCACGGAAAATGACTTTGAGCTGGTGAACATGCTAAAGATCGGTGACCACCTATATCCCATATCCCTCTATGCTGAAGATGCTATCATAACCAATGTAAGCGGTATAGTGAGGCATATTACCAGGATGGAGGGAGGACCCTACAAGGGATATTATGTCCTGGGGATACAGTCGGAAGATGTAATCCCCATCAACGAAACCATGGACGCCATCCTCTAAAGGCCGCTCACCGACGTGCCCTTGCCCGGCTTAGATCATGTAAGGCGTCTCCCCCTTCAGAGCGGTTCGGACGCCTTTGTATACAAGAACTCCTGATAAGTTTATTGCATGCAATCTGGAGGTTTTGTCGATGTCTTCTTGGAGGCTTTATCACTGGGTGGTGAAGATCTGGAATCCTGAGTAGGCCTCCATCCCGTGTTCGTCTATGTCCAGACCACACAGCTCCTCGGTCCTGCCCCCGCTTTAAGGGGCCATGCTCCGGAAATCAGAACGCAAGAAGTTATCAGGGCCGCAATTTTATGTTTCATTGGGACGACTACCTCCTGAACCTGTTTTTCTCATGGCCTGTCCTGAGCTCTGCCCAATTCTTTGAACGCCTCGGGCCCGCCGGTTCCTCTTAAGGTGCTCGTGATGATCATAGGGGGAGACATTTCTGCATTCTCCCAGGAGCCTGATTGGCGAGGATCTTACAGGGTCGCATAGTAGTTCTCGATCTCATAGTCGCTCACGTGGGTCCTGTAGCGGTTCCATTCTATTTTCTTATTTGCGATGAACTGGGCGAATATGTGTTCACCCAGGGTCTCTCTCACAAGCTCACTGCATTCCAGCTCCTGGATCGCCTCAAAAAGACTGCCCGGCAAAGAGACGATTCCCGCCTCTTTCCTCGCCCCTTCATCCATCTCATAAATATCTTCTTCGACCGGATCAGGGAGATGATAGTCCCCCTCAATACCCTTCAGCCCGGCCGCCAGCATCACTGCAAAGGCGAGGTAGGGATTGCATGCCGGATCCGGTGAGCGAAACTCGATGCGAGTTGCCCGCTCCTTGCCGGGCTTGTACATGGGCACGCGAATCATGGCAGATCGGTTTCGCCTGGCCCAGGAGATATACACAGGGGCCTCATAGCCGGGCACGAGCCGCTTATAGGAATTAACCCACTGGTTGGTCACCCCCACGATCTCCCGCGCGTGTCGCATGATACCTGCTATGTAAGACTTTGCCACCCCCGAGAGATGATAGGGGTCGCTCGGATCGAAAAAGGCGTTGATATCTCCCCTGAAAAGGGATTGGTGCACATGCATGCCGCTGCCATTCTGACCGAAGATGGGCTTGGGCATAAAGGTTGCGTACAGCCCGTGCTGACGGGCGATCTCCTTTACTGCCACCCTGTAAGTCATGGTCTTGTCCGCCATCTTCAGGGCCTCGTCATAGCGCAGATCTATCTCGTGCTGGCTTGGGGCGACCTCATGGTGACTGTATTCCACCTGGATCCCCATCTCCTGAAGCGCAAAGATCGTATCCCTCCTCAGATCGGTTCCCAGGTCCAGGGGCCTTGTGTCAAAATACCCTCCCCTGTCAACGATTTTAGGATGCTCTTCACTGGCAAAGTAGAAGAACTCCAGTTCCGGTCCCAGGTACAACTTGTATCCCATGTCCGCCGCCCTCTGGAGTGCGCGCTTGACCTCGGGCAACTTATGTGGCTGAACCATCGCTATTATGTATTTCATTTCCCATGCCTGCCTTTCACAAAGGTCTATAGCGAGAAGCGTGCCACTACCGCGGAGACCTCGAAAGTGTCGAAACTTCAACCGCATAGCCTGAACGCCATAAAAAGCATTTGCTAACTCAATGACAATTTTGTATTACATTTTGATCTAATCTACATTTTTGTCGCTTTTGCCTATCCCATGATCCTGCAACCCATAGAGCTTGGTGACGCCTTCTTGGCGATGATCTTCCTGGGGCCCGGGCGTTACAGCCTGGATGCTTTTCTATTCAACCCCAAGTCTGTGGCAAAAATCGAAAAAAATGGAGTAGGAAGGAGGCGGGACATATTTCGATACTATTTGAAGGTCAAAGACAGCGAAACTTCTTCCACTCTTGTCCGAAGGCGAGGGGCCTCCAGAAGAACCAATCTGGAGAAAACCCGAAGACAAGAGCCCGAGCTGTTTGTAATTGGGTGATTCCAAGCTTCTGACATCGGTTGGACCTAGCAAAAATCCGGATCTGTCACGACTCTCAGCCTTGTGTTGCTTCCTCGAAAAGTTGTCGATAATATATATAGTTCTCGAGGGGCACATCTGCCCGAACCCGCCCATCCGCTAGAGGTACGAAGCCACCCTTTTCCAAAAGGGGCGGCACCTTTTCATAGACTTCTTTTTTGATGGCTTCCTTGTCCAGCCGGAGGACGTCCAAATCAATGCCGCCGATCAGTCGTAAGTCTCTGCCGAATTCACGGCGCAAGTCGCGATAGTCCATGTCTTTCCTGCTGGTTTCGCAGGCCCAGAGGCAATTGAATCCCCACTTCAAAATGCTGGGGATGAGTAGCCGTGTATTGGCGAATGTGAGAAAAATGATGGTGTCAACTCCATACTTCTTGAGAACCCAAAGGATGGGTTCATAACTTTTCAGAACCAGATCTTCATACATCCGTGGTGAAATCAGAGGTCCATGGTTTTCTGCGATTGGCTCCACGAAAACTGCTGCATCAAGTTCTATGTCCTCCAGGGCATGCTCTGCAATCGAGGCCGCGAACTCACCTTGAATCCGCATGGTCTCCCGTACATACTCGGGATCTTTTATCGTGAGGCGGATCACGTCCTTGAATCTTTTCCAACCATCCACGCCCATGGAGAGGAAAAATCCACGGTGCACCCTTAGCATGAGCACATAATCCCTGTTCCTCCATTTGTTAATCAGCTTGCTCCATCTCTTCGGAAGGCGGCCACGCTTGTTTGGGTCCATTGCCCGCTCTAACCTCTTCAGTTCATGTTTCGACCTCGGCCATTTTCTGAACAAAAGATGTGGCTCCAGATCCGGTTCAATTTCCTCGCGATAATCAAAGGAGAACATGTGATATAGATCGGGATTGGATGGCAACCCCTGCTTAATCCATTCCCTTATAACCTCTTTTTCCATCCCTTCGTAAAAGTATGGGACACGGTCAGGCTTGCCATAAGCCATGGTCTCAAGAAATCTTTCGCGACCGTTCATAAAGTCACCAATTACACCAATTGCGCGGAGAGATTCTGAGATTCGGTTTTATTGGGATATGGGGTTTGCTCCTTCAAAGGGCGTCCATCTCAACATTGGCCAAGAGATATTCCCTGTCTCTGTCATTGTGGAGAAAAACACCCAGGTTCCCGAGCCTGATGTTTTTCAATCCGGTGGCTTTTACCCTCCTGTAAGCCTTCACCATTTCTTTGACATTAGGGGGTCTAAAGTCCTTCATCTTATGCTCGGGGAAGAAAGCGAGAATGGTGAATGGAACAGCAGGGTCAACCTGTGCCAGATCCCCGGCAATCCTTTCCAATTCATCGCCTTCTACCAGACCGGGAATATAGAGGGATAGCACTTCCAGGGTAAAGCCTCTCTTTAGGATCTCCTCAGGTAGCCCGAGGATATACTCATTGACACATCCGGTGAGCCACTGATGTTTTTTCGGATCGTGGGCCTTGATATCCAACCAGAAGGCATCCACGCCGGAAGCCTGGAGACGATCTAGGTTTTGGGGTGTGAGGCCATAACCATTAGTCTCAATTAGTACCCAGAGCCCTGTCTTCTCCTTGATGAGCCGCGCGCATTCCACGTAGAACTCCGGGCAGCAGGTTATATCACCGCCCGTGAAGGCCACGACGTTCCTCGCAGGCCCGTATCCTTGGGGACTCAGAAGGATTGAATCCGGTTTCAGGACACCCGGGCAGGAGCTCGACCGCCGTGCGTAAGTGACGCAGCTCCCGCAGCACCGGCAGGTTTCCTGGGCATGCCAGGCGGTCGCCCTTTCCCTGGACTCTTCAAGGTTCACGAATTTTTGGTATTCCAGGCATTTTTTCAGTATATCCCCTGGTGAATACCAGGTCCCGTCTCTTACCTTGCTGAAATACCATGAGTGACATTTTCGGCATGAGAAATTGCACCCGGACTGGTAGATGGATAGGTAGTTTTCTGGTCGCGACAGATGAACGGAGGTGATGAGGCGGTACGGGACCCCCTTTTCATGTTTCAAGGTGACCTGGCAAGCGGTTCTTCGCTTACCGTCTGTCTTGACGAGACATCTACCCGGCGGAAAACCCTGTTTTTTGAGTCGGCATTTTACAGGTTCCATGATTATCAGCTATACTAACATAGCAGTTTGTACTTGCTCGAAGGGTTTGTTCTCCAAAAGGATATTGGGTGCCAAGCCTTCAATTGATCTTATTAAGGCAGCCATGTACCCCGCCTTACTTTACAGGTCCCTTGACCAGGGTATCGTCCGGTGCCATTTGTGCCAGAGACTGTGCAGAATAGCGCCGGGAGAAAAGGGATATTGCGGGACCCGAAAGAATGTGGGAGGCAAGGCCTTCTCCCTTGTCTACGGCCGGGTTTCTTCAATGAGAATCTCGCCAATTGAGATCAAGCCCCTCTTTCATTTCTATCCAGGGAGTCAGTGGCTCTCCTTGGGAAGCCTGGGGTGTAATTTTCTCTGCCCCGGGTGCCAGAATTGGGAGATTGCCCATGCAAAGGTAGAGGAAGAGGCACCTTCTCTGCGGCTCGTCACACCGGAGGACACTGTCAGGCTTGCCCGCGAGGGCCATTGCAAGGGAATTTCTTGGACGTACAACGAGCCGACCCTGTGGTTCGAATATACCATGGACTCTGCAAAGATAGCTCGCAAGGCAGGGCTCCTCACCAACTACGTGACTAATGCCTATTTGACTCTGAAGGCCTTGGACCGTATCGGCCCATACCTTGATGCCTTTCGAGCCGATTTGAAAGGGTTTTCCTCCCGGACCTACGAGCGGATCGCAAATATCACAAACGTCAGGGGAATACTCAAGGTCCTAGAACGGGCAAGGCATTTTTGGAAAATGCACGTGGAGATAGTCACGAACATCATACCGGGCATAAACGACCAGGAATCAGAGTTGAGACAGATGGCAACATGGATCCATGATCACCTGGGTCCGGAGACCCCGTGGCACGTGACCCGGTTTGTGCCCCACTTCAGGCTAGCTCATCTTACCCCTACCACAGTGGCCAAGCTGGAACAGGCCAGAGAGATCGGGCTCGAGGTGGGCCTCCAATATGTCTACCTTGGTAATGTCCCCGGCCATCCTGCCGAGAACACCCACTGCCCTTCGTGCAAAAGACTCATCATAGAAAGGATGAATTACCAGGTCGTCAAGTACCATTTAAAAGGGAATTGCTGCGTTTATTGCGGGTACCAAATAGCAGGGCATTTTGATGCTATCCTTTCAAGCGGGCAGGCATCATGGGAGTCTTTCTGCTAACGCCTTTGCGATTTCCTTTGCTATTAAGGGTGCGTTTCCCCCGGCTCGGTTGTTGATGATAACGTTTATCTGGACACCATCCCTTATGGCCTCTTTTACGATCTCTACCGTGTCGGGGATCATACCCGGGCTGATCATTCCATCCACCAGCTTGTCAAAGGGAAATGCCTTTGCATAGGCTTCTTCATATTTCATCCCCCGGGGCGTCATCAACCTCACGATACATTGCCTGCCCGAGTTGAAGAACCGTTTACCACATCGGAGAAACTGTTTTCGCAAGGGCGGAAGCCAGGTCCAATGGGAGAACACGTGGCCGATCCCGTGTTTCTGGAGTAGATCGAAGTATGGTCCCGTATAATAGGATTCGGTTCTGGTCTCGACGTGGTACCGAGAATCCTTGGGTAGCTGGGAGAAGAACCTGTCCAGGCCATCGACATATTCCTTTGGGGGGATCCGATCTTTTTTGGGTTGATATTCCTGTTCAAAAACAAGACCGTTGATCAGGTCTCCCAAAATCTCTGTTGCAGGATCATAAAACCGCCTGGTGAAGATATCCGGGTTCAGGTAGTCAGGGTTATCCACAAATTTACCCCCAGCACGCAGCCTTTGAGCAAAGACCACTTGGGGTACCTTTAGGACCAACCGATCACGCTTGGTAAGGAACATTCGGTATGTCTGGAGTACGCGATAGCTCTGGGTAGGTTCAAGGTTTTTGTCCAGCAATGTGCTGTAAAACGTATAGTCTATCTCCAGGACAGAGAAATGCTCGAAATACTCCCTCACGCACTCAACGGGCAGGACCTCTTCCTTGAAGGATTTACCCCCGACAACCTTGCTCCTGGCATTTGGCTTGTATCGTGCAGGGGTGTAAATCTGACCGATCCATCCCGCATACCTGTCGCTTGCCGTGCCCAGGAGCACCTTGGGATGAATGTCACGGAAGAAGAAGTTACGGATCTCCTGGATATGAGCGCCCTGATTCATTGGTCCGGCCTGGCAAAAAAGTCTTGGAACATTCCGCAAAGGCCGATCCTTTGCTCCATGATCCAGATCAACCGGGTATTGCCAGGTGTTCGATCCCCAGTTCCTCCAATCTCTCGGGAATTGGAACTCCCTTATCATCCCAGCCCATGAGTCTGTAATAGTAACGCTTTGCCCTTTCCATGTCCGCGGCATTGAGGGCCTTGTCCGCCAGGGGACCATTCCTGGTGGGCTGGAAGAAGCGAGCCGGCAGTTGATCATCTTGTTCCGTCAAACCCTCCCGGACATTGAACATCCGGCACATGGTCAGGATTCGTTCCGAGACCCTGACCTGTTCCATGACGGTCGTCTCCCATCCCGTTACGGCTGAAAGGAGCCCTGAGAGCTGTGTGTAGGAATAGGGAAGAAAATGGCAAAGGACCAGGGAGTCGCAGATGATTCGCTTGGACTGAAGCACCTTGAAAAGCGCTACCTTGCGTGGGCCGATATCATCCAGTGGGGCGGGATCCAGGCCCAAGGGGAGCGCATCAGGTATGGTCACGAAGGCCTGTTGGCCGAAGGAACTGTAAAAGATGTCGATCATGCTGTCCATATGGTCTGCGCCGTGGGGGTTCACCATGTAACCAAGACCGAGGGCCTTGCTGAGTCTTGGTTCGTGCATGGGTATTTCCTGCTTTTTCACTTGCATGGCAAGGGCCTTTGCATCTTTTCCGATCCTTTCAGCGGCCCTGGCACTACCCTCCGCCAAGAGGTCCCCGATACCTTGCCGCCTGGCGATCAGCTCGATCACCTTGAGCATGGCATCCGCATTTCCGAATTTCAACTCCAGCCCGCCTGCCTGTTCCTTTGTCAAGAGCCCGTTCTCAAAACATTCCATGGCAAAGGCAATAGCCATGCCCGTAGAGATGGTATCCAGGGAATTGGCATTGCACAACTGGTTCCCCCTGGCGATGGCCTTCAGATTATCAATTCCACAAGCCGACCCGAGGGCTGCAAGGGTTTCATACTCGGGACCGCCGTAAGATCGGTCTACCTGGTAGGGTCCATCCTTTATCTCCACGGTCTTCTTGCACCTCACCGGACAGGCAAAACATGAATCCATGCCTACCCGAATAGTTTCCTTCAGGGTGATAGCCGAGATCTTGTCCACCGCCGGAAAACCGCTGTCTCGGTAGTTCCTGACAGGGAGATTGCCCAGTTTCTCGAACCGGGGCATGGGACCACCGGTCCCAAACTCAGAGAAAGACTTCACCAGTTCCAGGTTGTTCTTGAGCCAGCCCCCAAGTTGTCTTATCCCTTCCGCGTCGGCCACCTCCGGTACGCTATTGCCCCGCACGGCAACGGCCTTGAGGTTCTTTGAACCCATGACCGCTCCCATTCCGCCACGTCCGGCCGCATCAAACAGACCGTGCATCACACAGGCATACCTGACCATGTTCTCTCCGGCAGGACCGATCATGGCAACCCTGATCCTGTCGTCTGCCAGTGCGGAACGAATGGTTTCCTGGGTTTCTTTTGTGTCTTTGCCCCACAGGTGAGCAGCATCCCTTATCTCTGCCTCTCCCCCGTGAACCCACAGGTAGACGGGTCTCTTTGCCTTCCCCTGGATGACAATGGCATCAAAGCCTGCCCGCTTGAGTTGCGATCCCCAGTATTCACCTGCCTCGGTCTTTGCAATGCCCCCTGTCAAGGGTGACTTCCCTCCGACGGCGTGACGAGCCGCTCCCCCCAGGCTAAGCCCTGTCACCGGCCCCGCGGCAAATACAAGCCTGTTGTCAGGACCCAAGGGATCGACACCCGGACCTGTCTCACTCAGAAGGTAATAGGCAATGAATCCTGCGCCTCCCAGGTACTTCCTGCAAAACGCACTGTCGATCCTCTCCGAATCAATCCTCTCATTGGACAGGTCCACGCGAAGTACTTTGCCGTTATAACCGCCGGGTACGCCATTTTCCATATGCAGTCACCTCCCATTGTCCGATAAAATGTAAAGCCCAGTATAGCATAAGCCCTTCGCCCTGGCCAGAAATTCCCATCAAGGAGCGCCTGATTGGACACAAGCACCCACGTCGAACCTGAAGTCGCCATTGTCAGCTCTGTAATCTGCACTATACCCCGTCTCCATCGGTCAATTTCTTGTTTTTCTCCTCATTCACCAAGCCTTTACCGCCCCTGGTCTCACCTAACCTATGGGGATTGGTAAAACACTCTGGGGGATTGATGCCCTGCTCTTGACAGGAGGTCAAGCCCCTGAATGCTCTCTTCTATGCCCGCTTGGGCCCCTAAAGAGGAGAACAGCGCTACCAAAGCACCATGGCCGTTCGACTGCCGCGATCTAGTGGACTCTCTTCAAAAGGTCATTCTTATATCTCTTACCATTCTATTGTTCATCTTTATGTATCCACGCTATCACTTTTCTTCATCAACACGTCAGAAAGGTTTGCCTGATGAGATTTCAGAGGAAAGCTAATTCTACTCCCGTTGTGGCATGGATTTTGCGGCTAATACAAAGTCGGCGAATGAAAAGATCCAAACACAATATAATACCCTTTCTGTTTGCATTGGGAAGCCGAGAAAGGAGTTGGAAATGATCACCTCGCTGGCAAGAGTGCGATATGTCGCTGTGTGAAGGTTGTTGACCCGCTTCATTGCCCGCGTTCTGATGGCAGCAGCCGCGCCTGCTGCCACGGCATTTCTTGTACTCCATAACTTGAAAGAGGGCGGGGCCGTGCCCGTTGGATATTTGACGGGCATGGTGTCAAAATTGTGACGTCAAGGAGGTATGAAAGCCCTTACGGTCATCCAATATGTCCAGTTCACATGCGACGCGCGAGGACTAAGGAGAGGATACGAATGAGTTGCCATTCCGCTACCGAGAAAAGAAAAACCGAGGAGGTTGGAGGTCGATGAGACCTGAGTTCTCGAGCAAGGGCTTTGCCCTGACGGAGCTCTTGGTGGCCTTGAGCATCTCTTCCATAGTCGTGGCTGGGATCTACTCCGCCTTTCACTCCCAGCAGAAGTCCTACGTTGCACAAGAGCAGATCGCCGCCATGCATCAGAACTTGAGAGGGGCGATACTTTTCATGGGCCGGGATATAAGAATGGCCGGATACGACCCTACCGGCCGGAGCACCGCAAAGATCGAGACGGCCCAAGGAAATTTACTGAGAATCACCATGGACATGACCGATGACTCAGGAACGGGAGACCCTGATGGGGATACAGCGGATTCCGGGGAGGACATTACCTATTCACTGGTCGATGTGGACGGCGACGGTGACATGGACCTTGTAAGGAACGATACCAATGGGGTGGGGAATCAACAGGTGGCTGAAAACATAGATGCCCTCAACTTTGTCTATCTTGACGATGACCGTCTGCCCACTGCCGACCCTCTCCGGATAAGATCAGTACAGGTCACGGTGGTGGCACGGACAGCCCAACGAGACCCAGGGTATCAAGACACCCGGGTGTATCGGAACCAGCAGGGAGAGACCATTTTAACGCCCCCTGGCGGGGACAGCTTTCGACGCAAGCTCCTGAGCGAAGAGTTCAAGTGTCGAAACCTTGGACTTAAGTAAGGGGAGTTCGGCAAAGGAGTCGAAAAATGGAGCCCCAAAACCAGATCCTGACTCGATACGTCGGCTTTCTGATTCCCGACAGCTTCGCGAAGAGAGGCGGGGAAAGCAGAGAAGAAATCCTCAAAAAACAAGGAGGCTCTCTCCTGGTAGAGGTCATCGTCGCCATTTCAATACTGGCCGTCGGGCTGCTGGGCATAGCCTCCATGCAGGTGTCCTCGATCCGAGGAAACTCAACTGCCATGAGCGTGACCGAGGCGAGCTGCCTTTCAGCAGACCGCCTGGAGAAACTAATGTCACTTCCATATAGTCATTCTGACCTGAGTGCGGGGAATCATGCTGATCCCAGTCCACCGGCAGGGTACACAATCACCTGGAGTGTGACGGATGATTTCCCGCTGCAAGGGACCAAGACGGTCATCGTCACGACAACCTGGATCGACCACGGGGTGTCGAAGAGCGTTTCCATGCAGCGCGTGCTGCCCAGCTTTATCTGATACGAGGGGGGAAGACCATGAATCCATTATCAAAACATTTATCAGGCCAGCAGGGTTCGGTGATGCTTGTCGCCCTTATGATACTGCCTATTCTCACCCTTATGGGAATAATGGCCACAAACACAACCGAGACGGAACTTCGTATTGCAGGAAACAGTAAGTTTCACAAGATCGCGTTTCACAATGCGGACAGCGGGGTCTATTCCACACCAAAGGTCATCACTACCGTCTTTGATAGTGACACCGAACCACTCCTTTCCGCCGTCACCTACCTTGGCAGCCACGGGTCATTCCACAGGGAACTGATGGGTTTCGATCCCCATGACAATGCAAGGGACCTGAGGTTCGTCCTTGCTGGGTACAACGTTGACGTTGACGTAAACCGTAACGGGCAGGAGGTCATCCCAGGCGGTAGCGCTGAGTTTGCAAGCGGCGCGGAGGGCATCGGCTCGGGCTCGACAGGGGGTGTGGGAATCCTCTACGAAATGGACTCCCTCGGCGAAGGGCCAAGTTCCTCCCTCTCCAACGTGAGCGCCGTCTACAGAAAGGTTGTTGGAACGGCAGGTGGTCTATGATGAGAGGCAAAGCGAAGTTCTTTCTGCTCCCATCACTTGTTCTGCTGCTCTGCCTTTTTTGGCAAAAGGGCCATAGCGCTGAGCCTACTATGGAGGAGTACACCTCCTACCCAATCTTCCAGGTCAATACGGTCACTCCCAACATTCTGATCATCCTGGACAATTCGACCAGCATGAATCAACAGGCATATTATGGAAGCTACGATCACAACACCCGCTACTACGGCTACTTTGAGCCTTATAAGAGGTATAGATACGGAAACAATATCTTCGTGAGAGACCCTAACGGGGAATGGGACGGGAATTTTCTCAACTGGCTTACAATGCGCAGGATAGATGTGGCAAGAAAGGTCCTCATGGGAGGCCTGGCCACCTCTAGACAAGGCACTGGAAACCAGACAAATATCGGGGAAGACCCGCCAAGCGGATGGGCCTTTACAAAGGCCTATGAGGATACGGACAATCTCACCCCTTTTTCCGGATCGGGTCTGAAGAGCTACCTTTTGGAGGATGGAAATTTCTACGTGGACGGCAACACATACGTCATAAGGGTTGATAAGGATATGAACGCTTATCCCGACGAGGCCTACAACTTCGTGAACGGTAACCTGGCCGGGGTCTTACAGAAGATTAGTGACAAGGCGCGGTGGGGCAACGAATTCTTTAATTACGGTACCGGGCAGAATGAGAGCGGGGGTACTGTTGTCAGTACGATAGGTACCAACATGTCGTCCCTCATCACTGGCCTCCAAAATACCGCTTGCGACACCTGGACCCCCCTTGCCGAGGCGTACTATGTGGCTGTGCAATATTTCAAGCAGGAAGATCCGGAAGAGGGCCTGCATTATCCAAACAGTGCGGTCCCTAATGCCAATGAAGGGGATGACCCATACTGGAATGGAAGCGAATACGTCCACTGCGCGAAGAGTTTCGTGCTCCTCTTCACAGACGGCATGTCCACCATGGACCGGATGATCCCCCAGTTCCTCAAAGACTACATCCTTGACGACAATGACCCCGGGAATTTCCCGAATTGGGGCTCAACCTACCTGGACGACGTGGCCCTCTATGCCCGCGCTAACGACCTTCGGGATGACCTACAAGGGGATCAGAACCTGATCCTGTACACGGTCTATGCCTTCGGAGATGACCCCGCCGCAGAGTCCCTCCTCAAGGAGGCCGCAAAGAATGGAGGTTATGTGGAAAAGGACGGCACACTGGGACCCAATCTCCAGGCGGAATGGGATGAGAACGGCGATGGGATACCCGACACCTACTATCAGGCGGATAATGGTTATGAGCTGGAGTACAAGATCATGCAGGCCGTGAACGACATCCTGGAAAGAGCGGCCTCCGGCACCGCAGTCTCAGTTCTGGCCACCTCTTCCAGGGGTGAAGGCAATCTGCTCCAGGCATACTACAGGACGCTCATAACTCAAGGGACCGTACAGTATAAATGGCTCGGTTACCTCCAATCCCTCTGGGTGGACAGCATGGGCTACCTCCGGGAAGACACCAACCAGAACGGACAACTGGACTTGGGGGAGGACAAGGTCGTTATGTATTTTGACCCCTTACCCGGGGATACAAAGATAAAAAGGTTTTCGGTCAGCCCCAGCGATCCTTACCCTGACACGGACTCCGATCCATACGAAGTCGTAGACCTAAATGAGATAGAGCCCCTCTGGGAGGCCGGAGAACGTCTTGCCCAAAGAGCCGCCTCGGAAAGACAGATTTTCACCTTTATTGATAAAGACTTGGACGGCATCGTTGATGAAAGCGTCCATGACGAGCCCTTTGACAAATTCGGCGAAGTGGTCGGCTTTGACACGATCAACGATATCTGTCCCAATGGAAAGAACTGTATCAAGCCGTTCCTGGGGGTGGCCGACGTGAGTTCGTGGGGGTACCTGGGAGCGACACATGACGATCGGGCCACAAACCTGATCCGATATATCAGGGGCGAGGACATGGCCGGTCTGAGGCCAAGGACGGTGGACGGAATCAACGTGTGGAAACTGGGCGACATCGTCAATTCCACTCCCGTCCCCGTGGCCAAGCCGCCTGATAACTATCATGTCATCTATTCAGACGAGTCCTACCAGGCCTATTACGAGGCCTTTAAGGACAGGGAGACGGTCGTATACGTGGGCGCTAACGACGGCATGCTCCACGCCTTCACATCGTGGCAATATGACTCGGATAACCAGATCTATGTCAGACCTTCCGGGGCCCCGGCATCTGAGGAGATAGGTGACGAGATATGGGCCTACATCCCTCAGAGCCTTTTGCCCCATCTGAAGTGGCTTCCCTCCCCAGACTACACTCACGTTTATTATGTAGATCTCAAGCCCAAGGTCTTCGATGCGAAGATCCTTCCAGACGACACGCACTATGTGGACGCGGATGCGGATGACAACTGGGGCACTTTTCTAATCCTTGGCCTCAACATGGGCGGCAGACACATACAGGTCAAGGACGACTTCGATTATGATGGTACCATAGGCGCTGATGAGACGCGTGACTTCTATCCCACCTACACACTCTTGGACGTCACGGACCCAAGGGAGCCACGGGTTCTGTGGGAGAAGACTTATACGGGCTTGCAACTGACCACCTCGTTTCCCGCCGTCGTAAAGGTAAAGGACAAGTGGTTCGCAGTGTTCGGCTCCGGCCCCAGCGACCATGACGGGACTAGCACATCAAAAGGGCACGTGTACGTAGTGGATTTGAAAACGGGCAACCCTTACCGCTCAGGATCCAACGACTGGCTCTTTGAGACAGCGGAAGATGATGCATTTCTCAACTCCCCCGTCTCCCTTGATAAGGGCTTGAATTTCAATGTGGATGCTATCTACTTCGGCACCACTTATCAGCAGGGTTCCCAGTGGAAAGGGAAGCTGTACAAGGTCACCATTCCCTGGGCGGATGCAGACGGGGCATACGACGGGTCGGATATCTCCAACTACTCAGATAACCCGTTGGATGCTGAAAACCCATGGCGATTCTCTGCCTTGTTTGACGCAACCAGACCCATAACGGCCTCAGTCAGCCTCAGCACAGACAACTACGGCAATTCTTGGGTCTTTGGCGGCACTGGGCGGTATTTAAGTAACGAGGACAAGACGAACGACGATACCGAGTACATATTCGGGATAAAGGATCCCTTTTATAACTTTGAGCACTCTCCCACGGGTTTGCATGCCGATAACTATTACCACAACTACGGGGCATCTCTTGAACTGCACATCTCCGATCTCCTTGACGCCAATTCCTATTTAGTAACCACAGGGGGTGAGGTGTTCGAGTCAGGGACAAGGATCGGCAACTTTGATGCACTCATAGACTTGGGCTATGCCAAGGATGGCTGGATCAGGACCCTCGAGATGTCCAAGGAGCGCGTGATCACAAAACCTTCCGTGTTGGGAGGGATGGTCTTTGCACCTTCTTTTGTACCCAACGGCGACATTTGTGGCTTTGGCGGAGACAGTTACCTCTATGGCTTGTACTTCGAGACAGGCACTGCATACTCAAAGCCCGTCTTTGAGGAGGGAATTGAGACAGTACAGATCGGAGGCGAGGAAAAGGAAAAGGTGCTGGAAAGCATTGACCTTGGTTACGGCAAGGCATCCAGCCTCGGGATACATATTGGAGACGAGGAGGGGGCGAGCGGCTTTATACAGGAGAGCACGGGGACCGTCCTCAAGGAAGAAATTACACCCCCTTTCATGATCAAAAGCGGCTTCAGATGCTGGAGAGAAAGGTAGGAGGGTTTGGTATGACTAAATATTTGGTTGGCTATGTGAGCCGGCCGGTCTTGTTACGGGTATTTTACTTGATGTTCCTGTTTTTCCTCCTTCTGAAGCCCGGTCTCGGCCTGTCGGAAAACCAATCGCCCGGTCTGACAAGGTGCGGCTTGCTGACATTCAATGCAAAGATCCTGGGGGGGCTTTACGCCAGTGAACGGCTCTTCAGAGTGACGGAAGAGACCACCATCGTGGATGCTTATGGGAAGGAGATCACGATTGAGGGACTGCCTGTCCCTTGTTTGGCCAAAGTCCGGTATCGATTGATTATGGACCAGGACCCCGTTCTGATCAAGATATTGGTGAAAGAGCTGTTGCCTGAGTGGAGTACATCCTTCACTCGCGGTGAATAGGCACTTACCCGGCATTCGGGAGTCGAAGGGCTCACCCTTGTTAGGGACAAGACAGTACATGGCTGCAAATGCTTGGGGGCCGCCCCGCGCCGGGGTCACTCCGGCGCATAAAAGACATATCCCTAGGCTCGCTCCATGCCTATCTATTGGAGGGGGCCATGAATCCGATGATGGCCAAGGCCACGATGAGCAGGCCGAACCCAAAATAGATGTAAGTAAAGTAGTCTACATTTGTAAAGCCCGAATTGCTCAGGTAATCCCAGCCGAACCCATAACCCCAATACATTGTGAATATGTAGTTGATAAGCAATGCCAGCTTTACCTTGGCGAATAAAAGGGCGAGCGTACTGAAGGTCAGGAGCATCGCGATTTGCAAAATTGGGATGGACAATTCCACTGAACGAAATATTTCCATTAATTCCCCCGCAATGGCATTAGTTTAAGTAAGAAATAACTGTTAATTTTATGCTCAAAAAGGAAAGAAGTCAAAATTATTTGCGCAAGCTTTTACCCTGGGCTAGATCACGTCGAGGCTGAAGATAAGTACAGAGGAACGCAGCCATATCACAATCAATTCGCCTCCTTCAGCAGGATGCTGGGATGGGCCTCAACCCGCCGTAGGCCTTTTGTGCCGGGGGGGATCTTTTCATGGCTGCCAATCACGAGATACCCACCCGGCTCAAGGCATCCAAGGACCTTTTGAAAGGCCGATACCTTTGGTCCCTCTGCATAGTAAGTCAGGAGATTATTTCGCATGAAGATTAGGTGGAAGGACTCTTGTGGCACGCTGAAGAGAAGGTTTCCCTGCTCCCAACAGATACCGTCTTTGATGAAAGGTTTCACGGCAAAGGTTTGATCCCCTTGTTCAAGAAAATAGCGTTGGCGTATGAAATCGGACACCTCTTTCAGGCTGCTCCGGGGATAGAGCCCGATCCGGGCCCTGGCGAGGAATGCCGGGTTCATGTCCGTGGCCAGAATCCGGAGAAGGGGGATGGGGTCAAGCCGCGACTTGATCTCTTCCCAAAGGATCTTGAGGGAGTATACTTCCTCGCCGCATGCACAGCCTGCACACCATACCGACAGTCGATCAGGATGCCGGTGGCTCAATTCAGGCAGGATATCCTTCTCCAAGGTCTCCCACAGGGCACGATCACGAAAGAAACGGCTGATGGAAACCCCCATCAGCATTTCGCAGTGGTCCTTCAGTGCCTTGTTCCTCTCTAGGAGCCGAATGTATTGTTCTACAGTGCGGCACCCGCACTCGGCCATGTCGCGGGCAACCCTCTTCTTGAGCCCCCTTCGAACCTTCCGGTATCCCCGCCAGGAGAGCCCAAGAAACTCCAGGAGCCCTCTGAACGCAGTGTCATCCATGGAGGTATTCTAACCTCTTGCCCATGCCAAATCCACCTTAGAGAACGCATCCTCATAAGGGGCACACATATGGAAGAGGCTTAGGAGCCCTTCCGTGTTTGATTTCCCTGTTGACTAAAGGGTCCTGGTCGAGTAGTTTCGCTACGAGGTGCTTGTCCGAGGGTAATTGGTCGTCGATGGGAGCACCTAGTCCATTGTAGGGAGGACGTTGCTGATGAAGAAGAAAGTCTTGAAAGAATTACCCGCCGCGCTCTTCTTAGCCTTCCTGGTCCTGGGTTTCACTGGGCTGGCCTTCGCTGATGATGGTACTGAGCGTTCCCTTCTCAAGACTGCGGGGGCGTTGGCGGGGGTCTTGGCCCTTATTGGGATGGGAGTTGCCGGATATGCCGCAGGCAGGACCTATGACAGCTACACGGGCTGGGAAAGGCATAACCTGGGAGCAGGCCAATTCTACAACCGGAAGCCCTTTCGCAAAGACCAGCCCACCTATGGCATAACAGATGATACCATTCGCTTGAAATGGGAAGACGTGCTCTTCTATCGCCTCACCACAATCAGAGATCTCATGCGCCCTCCGGATGGAAGCGAACCCAAGTGGGCGCCCTCGATGGGGGTGGAGAAGCTACCCGAACCCCTCAAGGAGTTTTTCACCAAAGAGCCGGAAAGGTTGAACTCTACCTTGAAGACCTTTGGGCTTATGCAGCAGCAGAAGGCCAATTGGGAGAACTTCAAGATACGGTTTGCCCTTGCAGATGCCTGGTCCAATGCGCACGCCTCCTGTTACCAGGATCATAGGGGTGAGTTTGACTTCAACCGGTTCTTTCCCCCCGAGCCCACCAGCCCACCAGAGGAATGGGATTTTCGAGGGATTCGCAGAGATCGGCCTCTCCCTTTCAAGAGCCCCAGACATGCTTCTCAGCTGATCAAGAAGATAGCTCACACATTCGGTGCCACGCTGGTTGGCATAACAAAGCTGAACCCGGACTGGTGCTACCAGGGCTTTCTGCGGGGCGTAGGTCCCATTGACTATGATATACCCGCCCACTGGGAATATGCCATTGTGCTAGTAACCCCCCATGAATGGGATGCCTTTTACGCCAACCCAACCTACGGCACGTCCTATGATGCCTATTCCAGGGAGCGCTTTATAGCGGGAAAGCTGGAAACATTTATCCATGAGTTGGGGTACCCGGCGAGGTCACACGTTCCACCCCGCTTCTATGACATGGTAACTCCGCCTGTGGCCATTGATGCCGGGCTTGGTGAGCAGGGGCGGCATGGTCTCCTGATAACCCCGGAACTGGGGGCGAACTCCCGCCTGGCCGTCGTTACTACCAATATCTCCATGGAAGTGGATAAGCCAGTGTACCTCGGGATCATGGATTTTTGCAAGAAATGTAAGATCTGTGCTGAAAAATGTCCGAGCGGTGCCATCAGCCACAAGGATGATACGGAGATGGTGCGGGGCTACAAGCGATGGTTGATAAAGGATGAACTCTGCTACCACATTTGGGCCAGTGTAGCCACCAGTCGGCCCAGGGGATGCCGCATATGCCTTGCCGTATGCCCGTACAGCCGCAAGAACAACTGGATTCACGCTGTTTCCCGCTACGTTGACCCCAGGGACCCCACGGGAATAGCCGCAAGCATGCTCTTGTGGTTGCAGAAGACCCTGTTCAAGTATCCCAAGGCCAGTGAGTTCATGCCGCCGCCCGTGGGGAAAAACGCCACCTACCATGAACCACCGGACTGGCTCCAGACCGACAAGTGGTTCGATGTTCCCAAGACCTGGTAAGGAGGAGGGGATTATGCTGTTATACTCGACCATTTGGAAAGCGGTATTTTGGATTTTCATGGGCCTGCTCTACGCCCTGATGATTGCTGCTGCCCCTGTTTGGGCGAGAGACCTGGGCCTGGAGATGAATTGGTGGAAATGGGCGTTGTCAGGTCTATGGTATGGCCTGCTCAGCATTGGTATCGCGATGGGGTTCACTCTCATGGGGGAAAAGGAACCAAGGGCCGGGCAATATACCCTGGGAATCACCCTGGTCTCCATGCTTCTCCTGGGCCTGGGACTATGGCATCTGTTGTAAGACCGAAGAAGGCCATAGCAAATCCTGCTGGGAGCCCCACGGCTATGAACGGGGGCCACGGAGTCATTTCCCTGGTGCCAGAGATTTTCTGCCGGACAAAAGGTTAGCAAGGAATGCCCCGGAGGAGTCTGCCACCTTCCTGTACGCCTTGCTGCGGTACGCGCAAGCGATTACATGAACTCCGGCGCCAGGAAAGGCGATCTTGAGCTTATATCGGGGCGGGGTCCCCAGCTTCTCAAACATCTCCAGCATGCTTGACACCTTTACTACGGGGTCTTGATTCTCCTCGTCCCGGTAATAGTATCCCATGAAGACAGGGCAGGTGACTCTCTTGAAGGTATCATCTGTCATGGCACTCTCAAGTAGCACCTGAAGGGCGACTGCCCCTTCCAGCCTGTAACGGGTATACCAATACCTCTTCACAACAGGATCCCTATCCCCGCTATCATTGTAAAGCCCCCCTTTCACGAGTCGGGCGACCTGTAAACCCCAGGGACGAGCGAGGACCCAGGCGAAGGGATCGTTAATCCGGATGTTGGGAGAGTAAAGCATCAAAGCATGGACCTTGTCGGGAAATCGGGCAGCCAGCATGATACCGAGGGTCGCCCCGGTCGACGTGCCCATGACAATGACCTTTCGTCCCAATTTGTGAGTCAGTGATAGGGCTTCCAGCGCTGACATATAAAGAGATTCGGCCGTGAGGTGAAAGAGTGGTTCCTGGTCTCTCAGTCCATGGTGAGCAAGCCTTGGAATGTAGAGGTTCATATGAAATTGGGAGGCCATATCGGTATGGAGCGGCGCGCCTTCGAACCAGGATGCCGAGAATCCGTGGAGATAAAGCATCGCCCACTCCGTTGGCGCCTTTCTCCCGGGGACGGCCCAGATGATGCGGCTTTGGTTGTCATCTTTGATGGGAAGGCCAGCCTCCTTTTTTCGTAGATATTCGTCAAGGTGCTGTACCGGGATGTCAAGAACCGGCCATGAGTTGTCGTATGAAGGCGGCGCAGGGCTGGGCCCTGATACGTACAGTGCGGTGAGGCCAAGGATAACGAGCAGGGGTATGAGGAGTTTTTTCTTTTTCATTTTCAGGATGTCTATCTGAGGTTCGTCTTAATGAAGTCCGCAATCACGGAAACCACTTGGTCTTCGATTCCATAATACCCATGTTGCGTTAATGGCTGGCAGCCCGGAGGGGCCGGGCTCCTGGGGTTTATCTTCGGCCTTTTCCCGCCTTCTCGCACAGGGTTCTAACTGCTTCCATGTACATGTCCAACCCCCTCATGAAGATGTCATTGTGGTTTGCGCCAGGGATCTCGAGGAGGGTCTTATCGTCGGAGGGGCACGCGTCGTACAGGGCCTGGGCATCAGAGGAGGGGATGAGGTGATCCAATTCAGCATGGATGATCAGGATCGGTTTGTCCCAGGTCTTTATCTTTTCAAGGTTCCTTGCCCCCTGTTCTTCCCTGAACCCTATGGCGGATAGGTTTATGCCAAGGAGCTCCAGCAGCGCCCCGGTGTGGGCGAAACCGCTCTCCAATATCAGGGCGTCAATGGCCTCCTTGTGGTGGTACGCCAGCTCAAGGGCCGAGGCGCTGCCAAGGGATCGGCCCATGACGATAAGAGGGCCCCTGAAACCGTTGGCCTGTAACCATTTCTTGGTGAACTCGAAGATAACATGACAGTCCTTCATCATTGCCGTGACGGTGGGCGTGCCCGTGGATCGGCCGTAGCCCCTGTAATCCACGGCCAGAAAATTTATGCCCATGGTGTTGTAAAGGGGGCCCAGTTCGTCATAATCAGCCACTATCTCCCCGTTTCCGTGAAAGAAAAGGATATTGGGTGCCGCTTTCTCTTCCCCCATATGGAAGCGGCCTCCCACAACAATGTCCCTCTCCACTCCGATCAGCACTTCAACGGCGTTTTCATTCTTTACCGTAGCTTCATATTCAGGCCTCGGATGGAAAAGACCCATCAAGATTTCAGTCCTGTCCAGGTAAGAATAGTCTCTATCAGGTGTATCAGTCAACACACTCTCCCTTGCATGAATATTTGTCACTACTAGGCCCAGAAAAACTATCAGAGTGAAGACACCCCCAAGGTTCCAAGAAGGCCTCCTTCCTATGGTGCTCCCTATCACTGCCTCCTTTCTATTTCGAAGACTACCGTCCCCCCTCCGGTATAGTCACAGGGATCAAGACACTGGACAAATACCTTTTTGCCGTCACGGGATAAGCCCAGGTCTCTCGGCTCCACACCTCTGTAAAGGGCAACGTAGTAGGGCATGATGGAAGAGATGGAATGAAGGCACAGGTTGTCTGTCTCTCTGAGGTTCAGGCGATAGCCATGGTCCAGCACAATCCTGTCCCCGATCCTGTAAACAGGGCAGTGTCCCCGAATGTCCTTTACCGTGATGATCAGTGCGCCCATACTGTATTTAGTCCTCAAAAATCCCCTCTTTCCTCGCTTCGCAGGAGGCAAAGATGACTGCTCTGACTTGAAATTCTGAGTCTAAAACCGCAAATTCCAAGCACCAAAATACAAATAAATTTCGTAAATTTCAAATTCCAAAAATGATGGCTTCGGAAAAAATCCCAAGACCGTCATGCCGGACTTGATAAGCCTGCCCCGGACTGTGATCAGGGGGCATCCAGAAGCCTCTGAAGTTACTGGATTCCTGCTGGAGTTTATCCAGCACTTAAGATGCGGGGCAGGACTGACAGAAACGAGCACTTTCAGACCTTTTATGAGCTTGTCAATAATCAATGACCAAAACCCTTTGAAGGCGGGACAGTGTTTGGATTTTCGAATTTTGGTCATGCGCAGCGCAGGCGCTGGCCCCGCGTGTTGAAAATTGTTTGATATTTGGGTAGCGTATGCCAAGAAATGTAAATCGGTGCTGATCCATGGTTGTTTCCCATTCATAATATGTTCTTTCTTTTATCTTGACGTCTGTCACGCGGCGGATTACAGTCCAATTGATGATCAAGACATATGCGGATAAGCATACCCGGGACATTTACGTGAAAGGTAAATCGAAACGTGTTGTACCCTCATTAAGAGAAGTGAAGGCTGATCTCGTTTTTTGAAATGCCAAGGGTGAGGGAAAGTTCCGGGGTGTACTCCGGTGGTTCTTTACCCGGCTGCCTTCTTGCCCTTTCTGGCTATGGTCCTTTCCTCTTCAGGGATCGGGGGCGGAGCGGGTTCACCGGAAAGCTTCAGTACCGCGCTGAACCGTGAAGGACAAACTTCAAGGCAGGTCCCGCACTTTATGCACATGTCTTGATCAATGACGTGGATCCTGTTCTTGCCCCCGTCGATCGCCTCTACGGGGCACCTCCTGGCGCAAATCATGCAGGCCTGGCACTTTTCCGGGTCTATGTAATAAGAAGGGATTTCCTTGAATAATTGGTCTATCTCCTCCGTCGTGAAAAACCCCTCATATTCGGATTCGCTCTGGAGACGTGTTTCCAGTTTCTCTCTTTTCGCCAGCTTGATGTAAGGGACCAGCTTGATGACTTCCTGAATCTTGCACTTCAACTCTCCTTCGTCCAGTCCTTCGGACTCCCCGAGAGGCCCTATTTCCTTGACCTTGTTGCTGAAATCGTTGACAACCTCGGCAAAAAGCATGCCTTCGCCGGAAGACATGAATTCCACCCTCAGCCTTTCAGGATTTAGTCCTATGTGTTCCATTATCCTCTTGGACAGAAGGACCATATTTAGGGCGTGGTAATTACCGTGGGTGACATAGTTACACTCATTCAGCCGGCAGCCGCCTACAAAGACGCCATCGGTTCCGTTGGAGAAGGCCCGGAATATGAAGGCCATGTCGACCCTTCCGGAACACATGACGCGTATCAGCCTGATATCGGTGGTATATTGCAGTCTGGAAACTCCAGCCAGGTCAGCAGCCCCGTATGCTCACCAATGACAAACGAAACCCAATATACTTGGTTTGAATATTGAACCTTTAGCCATTCCCCTTCACCTCGTTCTTTGCCGATACCATCCTAGGCCGATCTGCCGGCTCCTATGCATCTCCGACCGCTGCGGCCATGGGTTGCTCAATTTCCTCTTCTGGAGCCGTTGCATCGATCTGGCTTATGATCTCTTCATCGGTATAGTGCTTCAGCCTGATAGCCCCGGTGGGACACACTGCGTTACAGAGACCGTCTCCCTTGCAGATGACGGGATTAACAACGGCCTTTTTCCCCTGTTTGGTCTCTCGAAACTCTATGGCGCCATAGGTGCAGGCCGAAATGCAGGCACCGCACCCCATACACCTCTTCTCATGCACTTCGCAAACAGATCCTGACACGGTGACAATATCATGTGAGAGGAGGGTCAGGGCCCTTCCGGCAGCTCCGTAAGCCTGGTTGATGGTTTCCTGAATGTGCTTGGGATAGTGAGCCATTCCACAGAGGTAGACGCCATCTGCGGCAAACTCTACAGGCCTCAGTTTTACATGGGCCTCCTTGAAAAACTCGTCCGGCCCCAGGGTGACCTTGAACTGTTGAGACACTTCCTTGTTTTGCTCTGGGGGGATGACGGCCGCGGCCAGGGCAAGGATATCGGCATCTACGGCAAGGCTCCGGCCCAGGACATAATCCTGAAAAGTAACCCTTAAGACACGTCTGCCACCTTCCTCTACCGCTTCCACCCGGGGCTTGTCTTCAGGCTCATAGCGGATGAACCTTACGTCTTTGTTGGACGCTTCACGGTAATAGTCCTCCTTGAAACCATAGGTCCTCATATCACGATACAGGACGTAAATGTCCATCTCCGGGTTGATTTCTTTAAGCTTCAGGGCGTTCTTGACCGCCTGACTGCAGCATACCCGGCTGCAATAATTCCTCTCTTCATTCCTGCATCCCACACACTGGATCATCACCAGGCTCCGGGCCTTGACAACCCCTTCTTCCCTCTCGGCGATCCGCTCTTCCAGCTCCAAAAGATTCATCACCCTCTCATCTTCCCCGTAAAGGTACTCGGTGGGCTTGTACTCTTCCGCACCCGTGGCGATCACTGCTGCTCCATGTTTTATCTCTGTGTCTCCCCTCTCAGACTTCACCTTGGTCACAAAATTTCCCACATATCCTGTGGCTTCCGTGATGACGGCGTCGGTGTAAACATGGATCAAGGGGTGCCGGTAGACCTTGCTTATGAGGTCGCTCAGATAGGCCTGCACATCCATTCCTTCCAGGGTGTAATGGAGCCTTCGGGCCATACCACCCAGTTCTTTCTCCTTTTCAAGCAGATACACCTCGTGTCCCTGTTCCGCTATGGACAGGGCGCATGTCATGCCCGCTATGCCGCCTCCGACCACCAGGGCCCTCTTGTCCACGGGCAGGTCGATCTCCTGCAAGGGCTCCAGGTAACAGGCGCGGGCTACGGACATGCGGATTAGGTCCTTCGCCTTCTCCGTGGCATCTTCCTTTTCAAGTGAATGGACCCAGGAGCAGTGTTCCCTGATATTGGCCATCTCCAGGTAGTACTGGTTGATCCCTGCCTCGCGCAGGGTGTCTCTGAACAGGGGCTCTAGGGTCCTGGGGCTACAGGCCGCGATGACCACTCGGTTTATGCCCTTCTCCTCCAGCATGTCTGTTATTTCTTTGGCGCAATTGGTTGCACAGGAAAAGAGCTGTTCCTGGGCGTAGACGACATTGGGCAAGGTCAGGGCATATTCCACCGTGGAAGAGACGTCCACCACCTTACCGATATTAGCGCCACAATGACACACAAAGACCGCGATCTTGGGCTCCTCTTCCGCGAGATCTTTTTCCTCGGGATAGACCCTCTCTTCCGCAAGTCTCCCGCGCCGGAAGTCGAGTAGTTCCCCGCACTGGGACCCGGCTCCACTGGCGGAAAAAACTGATTCGGGGATGTCCAGGGGGCCCTGGAATGCCCCGCTTACGAAGATTCCAGGGCGAGTGGTCTCCATGGGGTTCACGGGATTGGTCTTGCAGAATCCATGGGAGTTGAGTTCAACTCCGAATTTCTCGGCCAAGGCGGCGTAATCAGCGGGCGGATTCAGGCCCACGGACAATACCACCATGTCGAACTCCTCTTCCTTTACTGCGTCATCGGGAGAAGCGTATCTTACAAGCACATTCTTTGTCTCCGGGTCTTCACCCACGATGGATACGTAGCTCCTTATGATCCGCACCCCGGGTAGCTGCTCGGCCCTTTGAAAGTAGGGCTCAAAATCCTTGCCATAGGATCGAATGTCGTTATGAAATATTGTGCACTCCGCCCCGGCATCATGCTCTTTCATCAAGATCACTTGTTTCTGGGTGTAGGTACAGCATACGGCCGAACAATAGCTGTTATCACCCGGGGTGACCCGCCTGGAGCCTACACACTGGATCCAGGCTACCTTGTGGGGGTGTTCCCTGTCGGAAGCACGCAAGATCTCTCCTTCGTAAGGTCCTGTGGAACACAACAGGCGCTCAAAATCCATGCTTGTCACCACGTTCTGGAATTTTCCATAGCCGTATTCCTGCTTTATCCTGGGATCAAAGGGCTCAAACCCCGGGGAAAGCAAAATCGCCCCTACCTTGACTTCTATCTCTTCCGGCTTTTGGGTGAAATCTATGGCATAGTTCTTACATACGCTTTCGCATATGGCACACTTCTTCTCTTTGAGGTAAAGACAGGTCTCATCGATATAGGTAATAAGGGGGACCGCCTGGGAGAAGTATATGTGGATGGCCTTGTTCTTGGATATCTCCTGGTTATACTGATCAGGGTATTGGACCGGGCAGTATTCCACGCACGTAGTACAGCCAGTACACTTCTCCTCGATAACATACCTGGGTTTCTTTTTCAGGCTTACCCTGAAATCCCCTGCTTCACCTTCCACCTTCTGTACTTCAGTATAAGTCAGGACCTCTATGTTGGGATGCCGGCCGACCTCGACCAGTTTCGGTGCGAGTATTCACATGGAGCAGTCGTTGGTGGGAAAGGTCTTGTCCAACTGCGCCATATGGCCGCCGATGGCGGGCAGCCTTTCAACGAGGTAGACCTTGAAATCAGCCGAGGCAAGATCCAAGGCCGCCTGGATACCGCTTATGCCGCCACCGACAACCATCACGTCTCCAAAACTGCTCTCACCCGGACCTTTGCGCAATCTCTGAATTTTTTCCTTCAGTGATAGTTCCTTCTCCACTTGTCACCACCCTCGCGAAATATTAGACTACTTCCTGTATTATTTCCGTGATGTCCTTGACTTCTACAGCCTCTCCGCCGTCCACGTTCAACCTGCTATCCTCGAAATTGGTAATACAATAGGGACACGATGTCACCAGAACATCAGCCTGAACTTCTTTGGCCTGCTCCAACCTCAGATCAGAAAACCTCTCGCCCTTGACGGTCTCCATCCAAATCCTGCCTCCACCTCCTCCACAGCAGAGACTGTTACTACGGCACTCCTCGAACTCGATAAGGTCGAGGCCGGGTATATTCCTCAAGAGCTCGCGCGGCTCTTCGTATATCCCGTTATGCCTCCCCAGGTAACAGGGATCATGATAAACAACCCTCTTGGGGTACTCCTTGCTCAGCTCGAGTTTGCCGTCCCTGACAAGATCCAACAAGTACTGAGTTACATGCACTACCTCAAAATTGACCCTGAATTCAGGATACTCGTTCTTGAATGTGTGATAACAGTGGGGAGAGGAAACGAGGATCTTCTTCACGCCGCTGTCCACAAAACTCTTGATGTTCTCCCTGGCCAGACGCTTGAAAAGCTCCTCGTCTCCTGTTTTGCGGATGCTTTCACCACAGCAGCTCTCACCAGGGCCAAGTATCCCAAAGTCCGTCTCTCCACCCTTCAGAATCTCTGCCGTCGCCCTGCCGACCTTCTTCAGCCTTGGATCGTAGCTGAGATAACAACCCGGGAAATACAAAAACTCCATCCCCTCGTCAAGGGCCTCAATGGACAGATCCTTCGCCCAATCCGCCCTTTTCGCCCGTTCCTCGTTCAAAGGATTCCCTTCTCCTACCAGACTGGCACTCACAGTGCGGATAGGCTTCACCGAATTGGGAAATACGCCGTACTCAGTGGCAATCCTGCGCAGAGATACCACAGACTCTATCTGCTGCACATCCCTCGGGCACTGCTGGGGACACCTCCCGCAGGTGGTACACCGCCACAGGTCCTCACTCTCTATCTCGGTCAATCCAAAAGTCGCCTGACGCACTATCCTGCGCATACTAAAGGTAGTAACCCTGTTCCACGGGCAGACAGTGTCACACAACCCGCACTCAAAACACCTCTTGAAGGCATCCCCACCCTTCTCCTTTATGAGGTCTACTATCTCCTTGTAATCAGCTAGATTTTCCACGGCACCCTCTCACTTTCCCCCTTGTAGTTGGTATTCTAACCCTTTTTTTCTTCCACCATTCGGGCAACGGTATCTACCAGTTTATCCAGCCCGTATTCCTCTACCAGGGCCTCCAGCCCTACCTCCAGGTCCTCCACCTTGGGTTCTTCTTCCTCTACTTCCTCTTCGATCTCTTCGTAGGTCAGGGCATCGGCCAGGCACCACTGGACACACATGGGCTCATCCAGGGGCGGATCAGATTCGCACATGTCGCATTTCAAAGGAAGCTCTGAGTCCGGTTCCTTGAACAGGTCCCGCGACGGGCAGGATGCCCTGCAAAATGCACACTCATCGTACTCCTTCCCATCGATCACGTATTTGTCCCTGCCGGCACATTCGGCCTTGGTGTATTCCCCGGCATATACCGGAATGAATATGTCTTTCAATGGTTCGTGGATCACCTGTATGCGAGACCTGCCAGGATTATTGGTACTGTATTTCGGGGCTGCATGGAAGGCAGAGCAGACTACCTCGCAGGCCCGACAGCCGTTACATTTATCTACATCGATTTTGATTACCTTTTTCTTTCTTTTCACGCCCATCGCTGTTACCACCTCTTCTATCCCTTGTTCACGCCGAGGTCTCTCTGGGGGACACCTCTTCACCCTCCGTCAAGATACTCCTCTTCACCAGGTCTTCTGCAACGTAATCCAGCCCCAGCTTGGCAAGGGTCTCTTTCGTGGGTATTCCCTGCCTGTTCCAGCCCTTGAACTTGTAATACTCGTCCAGCAGCTTGGCCTCCAGCTCAGGGAACCTCTTCCTCCAGTGATCATCAGGGGGTTTCTCATCCTTCCTCCTCAGCCCCCTCCTCGCGTTGATCGCCCTGAGCAGGTTGCGGTTCCTCCTGGTGATCTCCCACAGCCCGTCCTCGTCCACGTCTATCCCGGCGCCTGCTGAGACAAATTTCGGCAGGTTGTGTATGTGGTAGGGAGGCTTCAGGGGAAACGATGACAGGCCGGCGCACAGCCCAAGGGCGTCATCTATGTAATGCATGGTCTCCTGCCAGTCTACCAGGTCGCAGATCATGTCAGGCGGCGGCCAAAAGGGGAACTTCTTGTCCTCATCCCCCCACTCCAGCACGAATCTCTTGAATTCTTCTTCCTTCTTGGTGGGGACCTGTATCCAGTCCTTAACAAAATCCTCCCTCAACTCCATGGTGGGAAATGGCGCCTGGGGGAGCTGCCCTTCGATTTGGGTGATGTTGGCCTTCTCGCCCGTGGCCCACATGATGTAATATATGGGGTTTAGCATCCCCAGCTTGATGGGGATCTGTTCATGCTTCTTGATGGTGTTATGATCGTAGACCTCCGCCCCTTTGCCTATCTTGCGGGCCGCCCAGTAGACTCCATCGGCCAGGACATCCCCTATCCCTTCCCTGCGGACAATCCTGTCAAGCAGCCAGAAAAATCGCTCCTCGTTGTCCTTGGGGAACCCGGGCATGTCAGCATCGGTCAGGATCCCTGCCTCGTATAGCTCAACCGCAAAGGCCATCACCTGGGGCGTGGTGTACCCGTCCACACCGTACTCCTGGGCCCTGCCGGCGATCTTGAATCCAAAGTCCAGGTCCGACATGGCCGCCATGGTATAGGTGAGCTTGGAGTAGCATTTCATCATGTACTTGGGCACACCGAGTACCGGGTAAGTAACTATGGCGCCGCATTTCATGGGGCAGTTATGGCAGCTTATCAGCCGCTCCACGGCGTTCTCCTGGATCCTCTTCCACTGCTCGGCTATCTCCTCGGTCCAGAAGTCCTTCCTCCGGTGCCGGGCGTTTCCCCAGGCAAAGCTCGTGGTGTGCCACTGCTCATCATGGATGGCCATCTCTTGAGGGGAGCCAATACCGGCGAGGATAGGCGGAACGCCCTTAATGGGATTCTCCGCACGAAACTGTATGTATTTCAGGATTTCATTGCAGAGCTCAAAAAACTCATCCGGTCTGGCCACGCTGATGTCCCCCCTGCCCCGAACGGCTATCGCCTTGACACCCTTGTCTCCCATGACAGCGCCGATGCCGCCCCGGCTGGCGCTTGATCTCTCATGCTCAATGGAGGCATAGTAGACCCGGTTCTCACCGGCCAGGCCGATAGCAGCCACCCTGGCCTTGGGCTCCTCCAGCTCCTCCCTGATCAGCTCAGCCGTCTCAAGGGCACCTTTGCCGCTCAGGTGCCTCGCATCCCGGAGCTCAACCTTGCCGTTGTTTATCCACAGATACACCAGGTCAGGGGACTTGCCCCGGAAAATCACCTTGTCATACCCGGCATATTTCAGCTCAGGGGCAAAAAACCCGCCCATCATGGAGTAGGCCATGAACAGGGTCTGGGGTGAAAAGGTGGAAACAATCGTGCGATTGGCGCCAGGAGCAGGGGTGCCCCCCAAGAGCCCTGTGCTGAATATCAGCAGGTTGTCAGGAGAAAAGGGTTCGATCTCCGGAGGGACCCTGTCCCACAGGATCTTGGCGTTGGTCCCCAGGCCGCCGAGATGCAGCTCGGTCAACTCCGGCTCAGTCACCACCTTTTCAATGCTACCACGGGATAAATCAATCTCCAAATTGATACCTGTCTCTGCGTACCTCATTTTTCCCCCTTATAGGTTGCCAAAATCCGGAATGGTTTCCCGAGAGTTACAAACATTCAAGCAAAAAACCGGTTACTCATGCCCTATTTCTCTCAGGGCGATGTTCACTGAGTCGGGAAATCACTCTCGGTCGGCGCAGTAGATTCTCTGGCCTGCAACTCATTGAGACTGTTATCATATTTTTTTCCTAAGGTTGATGAAATTGCTCCTGTCGAATCCCAAGGTCTTGAAAAAGGACAAGAGGTCCGTGGAATCCCAGCGGACGGATGTGTAGATGTCCTTGATTCCCTTTTCGGAGTAGACTTCAAATATTTTCTTTGCAAGGGCCTTTCCTATGCCCTGTCCCATAAACTTCGGTTCAACTCCCAGGTTGGCTATCCAGGCGCTTCTGCCTATTCCAAAACCTGCGAAAAGCAGGTAGGTGATCATGTAACCGACTACCTTCCCTTGATATTCAGCCACATAGCTCATGTTGCCCGGTCTGCGGGTCAATTCTTCTATCATGCGCCGAAACCGAGCCTCTTCATTGCTCTTCGTGATCAGGCCGTTAATTCGGGCGATTTCCTGGGCATCATCTTCTCTGATGGTTCTAATTACCAATTGTTCCACCACAAAAAACCCTTACCAAGCGTGTCTAATCAATCCTAATGATCTTGACCCTGTGTCCCACCCAATCCGGTGGAAGATACACCCTGCCACTGTTCCCGCTCTTCTTGATCTCTTTTTCGATCATCTCCTCGCCATAGACCTCAAACTTCACCTTCTTGTTCGGTGTCTCAGTGGCGACCTCTTTGCTATGGTTTTTCCCCCTAGGCACTCCGAATATCCCTTGTAAAGAGTAATTATAAAGGGCTGGGCAAGTAAAGCGGTTCAAAGGAAGCGAGGCGCTTTGTCGCTTCGTGCGAAAGTAGCTCTAAGTATTCAATTTTGGGCTGATATTTTCTCCTTGGCCCAGCTTCTTCGAAGTCACATTTTAAATACATTTCAGCTACAAAGTAACTATACGGAGGAAATCGGGTCATGTCAAGAAAAAAGGTCCAATGGTGGTACGGCCCGGATGGTCGATCCTGAGGCTCACGGAGGCCGAGTTTCCCTGGCCCAACCGGCGCAGGGGGAAGCTTTTGCTCAGCCGGGAGCGAGGTGCCGACTGCCATGGCGGTAATGAATGGCCGAATCTATGGAGTAAATGGCAAGGGCTGCCCAGATGAACAAAAAGGTCAGGACCTGCCCCTTAGACACTTCTTCGTTGAATATGAGGACTGCAATCAGAAAAAAGAGACTTGGAACAATATATTGCATAAAGCCCAGGGTTGAAAGATGGATAATCCTGGCTCCCATGTTGAAGAGCAGCAGTGGTAGGCCTGTTACCAGGGCTGTGCCCATGAGAAAGAGGGTGATGGACACATCCCCGTTCAAAAAGGCGCCTCTACCCGAGAAAAACAGGCGGGAGAGATAGGCCAGGGCTATGAGAGAAAGAAAAAGTGTTTCAATAGTGAGACCGACAATGGGGCCCACCGGCGCAGTCTTTCTGATTAGTCCGTAGAATCCGAAGGTCAGTGCCAGGCTAAGGGCAATCCAGGGCAGTTCTCCATATCGGATCGTGAGTTGCAGTACCCCGATCGTTGCAAGTAAGACGGCAACGAGCTGCGCCCTCCTGAGGCGCTCCTTCAGGAACACCATTCCCAGCAATACGTTGACAAGCGGACTGATGTAGTAGCCCAGGCTTGCCTGGAGGACATATTCGTGGTTTACCGCCCAGATGAAGATAAACCAGTTTATGCTGACCAGGCTGGCGGTGCCTGCCAGGAGGATCTGGAGGCGTATTTTCCTGAAAACTGAGAAGAATTCCTTCCAGCGCTTCTGGAATAGGAGGATCGGGAAAAGGAACAGGAATGACCAGAGGGTCCGGTGCATGATGGTCTCCAGGGCCGGCACCTCGTCTAGGAACCTCCAGTAGAGGGGGCTGAATCCCCAGATGAGGAATGCTGATCCTGAGTAAAGAACCCCGAAAATGGGATTCGTTCCTGGTGAATCTTCCCCGTTCATCGTGGCTGATTCTCTTATACCAATCCGTGCCATTTGGCAATGGATTTTCCCTGTCCTTGCGAGAGCGATTCAATTGCCCGAGGCGCTGATTCTATTTCAGACCAACACTTTAGGGCCATTATTTCTGGTTCAAAGCTCGATGGCTTCGTAAAAAATCCCAAAACCGGTCATGCCGGACTTGATAAGCCTGCCCCGGACTGCGATCCGGGGGCATCCAGAACCCTTTGAACTTACTAGATTCCGGCTGGAGTTTATCCCGCACTTGAGATGCGGGGCCGGAATGCCAGAAGTGAGCACTTTCAGGCTTCTTACGAATTAATCAAAGCTTGTTCATATATAAAAAAATGGTTAGTATTATAAAAGAGTGGACATGGCATCAGAGGAACCCTTCCCTGAGGGGCAAAGAGAGGAGAGAGCGTTATGCAGAGTCTGGACCCGAAGGCAGAGGCCGGTACTACCCGTCAACTGGACGAGATGGAAAAAGCTCAAACCGAAAGATACAGGGTTATCCGTTGTGAGAAAAGGATCTGCCAGGAAGGGCATCATGAGTTGATTCAAGAGGAACCCCTGTTGATTCGCGTGGATGACAGGCCCTACTCTGTTGTTATGCGTACCCCCGGTGAGGAGATCGCCCACGCCGCGGGATTCTGCCTTGGCGAGGGATTGGTAGACGACAGGGGTGATTTCGCAGCAGTGGGTTACTGTGAGGACTTGGACCCGAATGTCGTGGATGTTACGCTGAAGCCGGAGAGACGGGAACAGGTCCCTGATATCCTTGAGCGCAGGGGCTTCATAAGTCAGACCAGTTGCGGCATCTGCGGCAAGGAGTTGATCAAGGATCTATACCAGATACTCCGGCCTGTGGATGATGATATGGGGCTCACAATTGATGAGGTTCTCTCCTGCCTGGAAAAGCTTTCAGAGACTCAGGCATATTACAGCAGGACCCGGGGCTCCCACTCCGCCATGGTCTTGGACCCACGACTCAAACTGTTGTCCTTTGCCGAAGACGTCGGTCGCCATAATGCCCTGGACAAGGCGATTGGAAAGGTCCTTCTCAGCGGACACCTGGGAGATGCAAGGGTTTGCGTTCTTTCTTCCAGGGTGAGTTATGAACTGGTACAGAAGTCGGCGAGGGCACGGGTGCCGATCATCTTGAGCAAATCCCGTCCCACCGCCCTTGCCGTTGAAATGGGAAAGGCTCTGAATATGACCTTTGCCTGCTCTGGGGAGGAGTCGGAACTGATAATATTTTGCGGTGAAGACCGGATAAAAAGATCGAACATCTAGGAGGAAAGCGGAGAAAGAACTACCAGTAAACGGGGTAATGATTCGAGCCGTGGTTCAAACTGCAAGGTAACCCAGGTCTCTCGAAATCAGATCACAACTTCCCTTAACCAGCTCAACGTATTCGTCAACGCCGTTTCTTGCCTGCTCGTATGTAAGGAGTATTCCCAATGCCGCTATGACCTTTCGAGAGAAATCCCTGATCGGAGCGGCAATCCCCACTATGCCTTCAATGGCTTCTCCCTTTTCCACCACGTATCCCTGGTTTCTGATATGTTCAAGCCTCAGGCTGAAGGCATGCTCGTCCGTTATGGAGAAAGGCGTGTAGGCGTGCAATTTATCCTTCCGGAGAATCCGCTTCACCTCTCCGGGTTCCAGGTAGGCCATTAATACCATGCCCAACATTCCGAAATTCAGTGGTCCCCTCCAGCCCAGATCAGCTGAGATCCGGATGAAACTGCCGCCCTCCCTCTTATCAATCAAGACCAGCTGGTCTTCCATGGCCGCTCCGAGGAGCACCGTGGCCCCGGTCTGTCTCTGGATTTGGGACATTGGGCCGGAAGCAGCTTCGCGAAGGTCCAAGGAAGATCGTACAACACCTCCCAACTGGAACAGCCGCAGTCCCAGGCGGTAGTGTTTTGAATCCAGTCTCTTAAGATACCCCCTTCTCGTGAGGTTCGAAACAAGTCTTTTTGCAGTTGTCTTGTTAAGCCCCGTCTTGGCGGCTATCTCCGAGAGGTTCAGATCCTGGTCCTGGAGAGAAAAGCACTCGAGGATATCCAGCGCCCTTTCCAAGGCCTGCACCCGGTATTCATTCTCTGTCTTGTCTTTGGTCGCCATAGTGTGGTACAAGAGCCCTCGAACCTCCACTCCAAAGGGAATGTCCGGGATGTGCGTGGAATTTCGTATTATGAAATTGGTTTTCATTCTATTCCGAGGTGCATAATAAGTCAAAGAAAAAGGGGAGGAATGCCCTTCCGGGCCTGACGGAGTTACGAGAGGTCTGCTCCCGAATGCATTTTTCTCCACAATAGGTCGGGAGAGAAAGAAGCAAGAATTCTCTTGACTTGAATTTTATGTTTGTGCTAGAAATATGTAAATATTGAAAGTGAATTTCATATCGTGAAACTTCTGGGGTCACCGAGGTCGGTTCAGTATCAGGAAGGGTGACTTGAAGGAGCGAAAAAATGAGGTATGCAGAGACAGGATATATCCTGGAAGTTGATCTATCCCGGGGAAACATTGAAAAAATAGAAACCGATCCAAAGGACATGGAGCTCTATCTCGGGGGGCAGGGTACCGCCGCCAAGATCCTGTGGGACAGGGTTCCCCCGGAAGTCGAGCCTTTTTCTCCGGATAACTTACTCATTTTCAGCGCCGGACTTTTGCACGGGACACCTGTACCTGCGGCAAACCGAACGGCTGTGAACACCTTTTCTCCCCAGACCAACTTGATGGCCCATTCTTTGATGGGAGGATACTTCGGGCCGGAACTGAAATATGCGGGTTACGACAAGGTAGTCATTCGAGGCAAGGCCCCTGATCTGGTCTACTTGTGGATAAATAACGATCAGGTGGAGATACGTGATGCCCGTCATCTCAGGGGGAAGGGTAGCACTGAAACCGGCGACCTGATAAAGCAGGAGTTGAAGGATGACAAGGTACAGGTTGCGGCTATAGGCCTGGCCGGCGAAAACAGGGTCTATATGGCTTCCATAGATCACGGTCACGCCAGTGCGGCTCGAGGGCCCGGCCCGGTCATGGGTGACAAAGGCTTAAAGGCCATTGCCGTGCGCGGGACAGGGGACGTCAATGTTGGCCGTCCTGCCGAGCTCTTTGAACTGTGTCTGCGCTTTCACAAGAAAATTGCCGAGAGCGACGGATGCGGTGATTGGATGGCGGTTGAGGAGGATGACAGTTTCCACCACAACAATTTCGCGTGGGGTAACGCGCGCGTGCGCAGGAAGGGTTTCTGGAACAAGGAACTGGAAGAAAGGTGGCGGAGGCTGAAGTACGACCACCTGGACCGGCAGACCAGTTGCTATAACTGCCCCAAGAAATGCCGCAACGTGATCTCCTGGCCGGGGAGGAAGAGGTTCGCATACAAGTGCTTTGCAAAAGACACCTACCATATGGCCGCATTTCAGGAACTGGACTTCAGCTATGATATAGTCGGCGTGGCTCAAGAGTATGGCCTGGATTCCTACTCGACCCCGCAGGTAATAGCCTTTGCCATTGAACTCTATGAGGCCGGAATTCTCACTGACCAGGATATGCCCGGATTCCCATCCGATGTGAGGGGGAGATTCTTGTACCTGCTCGAAAAGATCGTGCGTCGGGAGGGCATTGGAGACAAACTGGCCGACGGTGTCTACTGGGCGGCCCGGCAGATCGGCAAGGGCGCAGAGCAATACGACCACAATACCACCAAGAAGTTCGAGCAAATACCCATCAAGCTCGGAAAGCTGAACCCCCCCTATTTTCTCATGATAGCCACGGGCGAGAAGATGGCGATTACCCAGATTGAAGGTTCCTTCCCCCAGGATCCTCTCCCCACCAGGGAGGAAAGAGAAGCATATATCAAGAGATGGGAAGCGGTACCCGACGAAAAGTTCAAGAAATGGTTCTTGGAATGGGAAAAACGCCATGAGATATCGAATGAAGCTTCTTGCGCAATCACTGACTGGAATGAGGCCATGCACTACCTTGACGATTCCCTGGGGCTCTGCGGCTTTGTGTCGTCATTCAGGGGCCAGTTTGGAGGAAATGTCGCTTACCATATAAACAACCTGCCGGAAGTAATATCACTTGCCACGGGTATGGAAAACCTGGTCAGGGCGATTAATGTAAGGAGGGGCCTGAGGAGGAAAGATGAGACGCCTCCTGAGGACCATTGGGCGGTGAGAGACCATGAGTTCGAGCAGAAGCTGCTTGACGACTATTACGAATTCAAGGGGTGGGACAGGGAGGGTATCCCCAAGAAAGAGACCCTGGATGAACTGGACCTGGGATATGTGAGCCAAGACTTTGAACGAAGAGGTGTTTGGAAAGAGGGTGAAGACGTCCCTGCTGAAAAGGCTTCGGCGGAAGGAGAGAAGAAGTAGGTGAGAGGGGTGGTAACCGTGAAAGATGGAATAAAGAAGAAGATAGTGAGAGACATAAAAGTGAATGTCGATAAATGTACGGGTTGCCGGTCGTGTGAGATGGCATGTTCCGCGTTTCACGCTGTGCCGAAATACAGCAGCATTAATCCGGCCAGGGCCAGGATTAGGGTCTTTATTGATGAAGTGAGGGATCTATTTGTTCCGCTCCGTGCCGGTGAGTATACTCGGGCTGAATGCAGTGGCAGATCCGCTTATGTAATCGACGGGAAGGAATACTCCGAGTGTAGCTTCTGTCCTGCGTCCTGCCCCTCAAGGGATTATTTCAAAGAGCCTGATTCCGGTCTTCCCTTGAAATGTGATATGTGCGAGGACGAACCGCCCCTCGAGGTGCCAATGTGTGTCCAGGTTTGTGAATTTGATGCCTTGATCTATGAAGAAAGGGAGGAAGAAGTCCCTGAACAAGAAGTGAAGCCCGGGGAAATGGACATGGCGTTCGAATCATTGATAAAGAGGTATGGAAAGAAAAAGGTCATGGATGCCTTTGCTCGGTTGTCAAAGGAGTAGGACATCACAGTAGTAAGAGAGGCAGTGATTTAGAAAAACAAGCAAGGAAAAAGGACGGGGGAAGTGGAGAAAGGACCGGTCGAAAGGCTGATATCGGACAGTCTCCCAGGCGGTGAATTCGGGGACGTGATGGTAGTCGGTGGAGGGATCAGTGGCATTCAAGCCGCCCTTGATCTGGCCTATACGGGTTTTAGGGTTTACCTGGTTGAAAAATCACCCGCCATCGGTGGCAAGATGGCCCAGTTGGACAAGACGTTCCCCACCAATGACTGCTCCATGTGCATTGAATCCCCTAAACTTGTTGAATGCAGCAGGCATCCCAACATAGATATCCTGACCTATGCTGAAGTCGAACATGTGGATGGGGAAGCGGGGGACTTCAGGGTAACCCTGACCAAGAAACCCAGGTATATCAAAGAGGACAGGTGTACGGGTTGCACTGCATGTGTCGAGTACTGCCCTGTCAAGGTCCCTGATCCCTATAACCAGAACTTATCCCTGAGCAAGGCCATCCATATATACTTTTCCCAGGCGGTTCCTCTCATAAGTTACATAAACCCTGAAACCTGCCTCTACCTCCAGGGCGAGCAATGCACCATATGCGCAGGAGTGTGCAAGAACGAGGCCATAGATTTCTATCAAGAGGAGGAGAAGATAGAAGTAGGAGTAGGGGCGATCCTTCTCTGTCCGGGCTATGAGATTTT
>JAFDHB010000278.1 GCA_019308985.1 Deltaproteobacteria bacterium
TAAGGAGCAGGAGCAGTTACAAAAGGAACAAGAACAATTGGAGCTCGATTTCGATTAATGGCCCCATTTTGGGGCCTTCCTCATACCACCAGTTCTACTGGTGGACGGTGATTCTGCAAATAGTAACAATACGTAGATGTAAGCAATACGATCATTTCTTGAAAGGAATACTCCCTCCTATAGATGTTGAATCAAAGGCAAGCCGCATCGTTTCCAAGGCAATAGCGGTTCTCTTGCATATATCGACAAAGAGGGAGACGTCCTCTTTGGCAAATTTGAAATGCCTTTGTCGTGATTCAATGTAAATGACTCCCATGATCCGGCAGTCACTGATCAAGGGGACACAGATGACGGATCTGATCTTCATTGTTCTGAGCGTTTCAGCGATCTCATCAGGCTCAGCCCTATGAACATCGGAAACGACAACCGGTTTTCTTCTCTCAACGGCACATCTTACCACATCCGGGCAGTAGGACATCTCATCGCCCCCCAAGGGTCTGCTGGACTTGGAAATGACATCCAGGATCTTCTCAGTCTCAGGGTCAACAAGAATGAAAACTGCCTTGTCAATGATTTTGAGAAGGCCAAGGACAGACTCAAGTACCCTTTCAAGGGCCTGCTTAATGGAGAGGCTGCCTGACAAGGCCTCGGCCACCTGATGGATCAATTCCAGTTTCTTTTGATTGGTCCGCTCTTTATGAACCAGGAATATTCCACTCTGCTCTCCGGTTTCCGATGCCAGCCCGCTCGATTCAAGTGCTGGCATGATCTTCTCATCACATCCATCACCCACGCAAAGGACGCTCATCCCGATGACAATGGGGTCACATTCTTTGATCTGGACTTCAATGTCCGGGGTTATGTAGCCACCGGAATAGAAGGTCCCGTTTCGAGTATTCCGGTCCGCAATAAAATATCTCTTTCCACGTCTGATAATCTTCAGGTGCCTTCGGGATACGGTCTTATCATCAATTCTTATATCATTGTCGAGAGACCTTCCGACATAGGTGACGCCATCCTTAATCTCAAATGATCGTCCAGCTTCCGGCCCGTTCAGAATATATAGTCTGGTCATTTGGGCTTCCTTCAAAGACTCCTTCTTGCGTTACCTGGTTGAAAGAGATATCACCTTCTATGGGACCCTCTCTATCAATTTGTCTTTTCTCAGGCCATGGACGCGTTTCTTGCTTCTACGGGTGAAGAAGCGCACTATCGATACTCAGGGCCGCCAGTCCCGCCAGATCCCTAAAGAGAGCAAGATCTTCTTTTCTAAATCGGTACTAATCCACCGGCTATGCCGGTGAGAATTGAAAAGGTTATACCGTTTCAGGCGAAAAAATGGTAAACGGTCCTCCAGTGAGGAAGGCCCCAAAGGCCAAGGAGGACCGTTACGAAAGATTGGAGAAGTCAAGCACATGTAAAGTGGGAATGCAAGTATCATGTTGTAATTTTGCCGAAGTACCGGAAAAAGGTCATATATGGTCAACTCCGCCGAAGGATCGGAGTAATACTTCGGGAATTATGTCGTCACAAGGGAGTGGAATTGGTAGAAGGCAATGCGTTGTCGGACCATATCCACATGCTGTTGAGTGTTCCACCGAAGTATAGTATAGCGATGACGATAGGTTACTTAAAGTCCAAGAGTGCCATTCGTATTCGTCGTCAGGTTTTGAAGACTAAGGGGACTCTTTTTGGGCGCTCGCTCTGGGCTCGTGGTTATTGTGTATGCACAGTGGGCTTTGATGAGCGCCAAATCCAAGAATATATTAGGGAGCAGGAGCAGTTACAGAAGGAACAAGAACAATTGGAGCTCGATTTCGATTAATGGCCCCATTTTGGGGCCTTCCTCATACCACCAGTTCTACTGGTGGACGGTGATTCCATAAGGTTCCTTGAGAGAGTCAACATAGATAATCCCTCTGATCTGGGAGTCGATGATTATGGGCACGTATATGGCAGATTCGATATTGCAAAGCCTCAGGGTTTCTTTAAGGGATTGCTCTTCATCTTTGGCATCAGGATCTGGAAACAGGAGTCCTTGCCCTTTGGATATGACCGTATCAATGACATCCATGTTATAGGCTGTTGAAGGCTGGTTGGAGGAGGATTCCTTCATCCTGGTCTTTACCTTCAAAAATGCCTTTGTTTTGGGATCAATCAGAATGATTACCGCCCTGTCAACGCTTCCGAGGAATTCGAAGATGCAATTGAGGAACTGATCCAGGATCAAATCAAGGTCTAATTCCTTTGTTAGGATCTCAGGGACCTCGTGGAACAGCTCCATGATCTTCTGTGTGGTCATGGAACCATGCTGACGAAACAACCCGCTGTCCATGCGGAGCCTTTCAGAAACTCCGATTGCCTCAAGAAAGGGCAGAACATGCTCCAGGCATTGTTCTCCCAGAGAAACTACACTCATCCCGATTACAATAGAGGCGCCCTTGCTGATCTCGCAGTCCAGGCCGGGCCTTATCCTCTTGCCATTGACGAAGGTGCCATTCTTGCTGTTCAAGTCCTTGATGAAGTATTTTCCTTCTCTCAGGGTGATTTCCAGATGCCGGCGAGAAATGGCGGAGTCACTTATTTGGATGTCATTCTCAGGAGAACGCCCGATGTAAACAGGGGCATCTCCTATTTCATAAGAGCGCCCCTTATCCGGACCTGCCAGGACGTATAGTTTTGTCATGACCTATGGATTGATCAATAATACTAATGATTATCTTTGAGCAAATGTATTTACAGCACGATAAATCCTGTGTCTTCCTCAAAGGAAGCACCCCCGAATTGCCTGCTGGAATGATAAATCACGGTTTGTGTCCAAATTTTTTTGTGAAAATTATAGCAAGGAAAATCTTATGTTTAAATACCAAATGATTACTAAGCTATTCCTAGGAAAGACCTAGTGTCGTGTCAAGTTAAAAATATTGTAACACTTTAGCCTTTTGAAATGCCTCCTCAGATAGGGAGAACGGGTGATGATGCCTTTTCTGGAGTGACTGGCGGGAGGGCGCCGTCTTTTCGCGACTTGTCAGTGGGGG
>JAFDHB010000084.1 GCA_019308985.1 Deltaproteobacteria bacterium
ACCGGAGACGAGATGCTTATGCTCCTCGTGGTGGTTTCTCCTCCAGGAATTGTGGAAAAGGAGCTATTCCAAAAAAGGATTAAGAAAGCCACCCAAACCTGGCAGAAGGAATACTTTTAGGCGGGAACCGGCTATGTTTTGCCCCCCGGGAGCAGAAATGCGCAGCATGACAAAGGATGGATGACACCGCCCTTTCTGAAAATGAACTTCCCCGCCGCAAGCGGACGGGGTATCAATCGGAAACCATCTTAACCGCCCCAAGGTACAGGGAATTAAACCCTTGTCCGCCTCTGCCGGATTAAATAAGGAGTGCGACCCTGCCCGTGATTTTGTTTTCTGCAACCATTTGATGAGCTTTTTCTGCCTCCTCCAGGGGAAACGTCCTGGTGACTATCGGCTTAATTCTACCTTGCCTGACAAGTTCAACGGCTCTAATCAACTCTGCCATTGAAACGTATCGCGAGCCGTGAATTTCAAGCCCTTTTGCAAGTACCTGCAGGGGATCAACTTTGAACACAGGGCTCTTTTTGAAAACCTCGACGGGTCGATATCCCAGGACGATAAGTTTGCCTGCCGTGCCTAAGGCCGTAAAACCTGCTTCAAGTGTTTCTATGGAAGCGACAAAATCCAAGACCGCATCAACCCCCCGTCCGTTGGTCAATTTCTTGGTTTCTTGTTCGAGGTTCTGATCTTCGCAGTTGATAACCTCATCAGCCCCAAGCTCTTTTACAAGCTCAAGTTTTCGCCCAGAAATATCAGCCGCCAATACTCTCCCACCGCATAATTTTGCCATTTGAACCGCATGAATTCCCACTCCTCCTCCCGCGCCTATAACCAGAACACTATCACCAGGCTTGACCCTTGCCTCTTGCTCGCACGCGTGAAGAGGGGTGGCAATCGCGTCTGAAATAATGCATGCCTCAACAAAAGGGATCTCGACGGGTAATTGACAAAGATTGCGAGCCGGGACTTTCATGTATTCTGCATACCCTCCATCGCATGCCATGCCCACGTATCCCTCGAAATTCTCGCAAAGCGTCTCCCTGCCACTCCTGCAAAAGGTGCACACTCCACATGTCAGGTAGAAATGACATGCCACGCGATCCCCGGGGCTAACATTGCGAACTTCGCTTCCCACCTCAACAACTTCTCCCGCCACCTCGTGCCCGAGAATTCTTGGATAGCCGGTTACCAGCCCTGGAGTATTTTTCATGATAAGCACTGTTAAACCCACACCTGTTGCCCTGACACGAACCAGCGCCTCCGTGGGACTAACCGTGGGTTTCGGCATTTCTTGAAGGCTGACCGTCCCTCCCAATTCATGAAGGACCATTGCTTTCATTTCTAACTCCTTTTTCCCCGGGCAGACCGGAGTCTTCGAGGCCATATTTTCTCAATGTGTCTTTGCCAGGGACACCAGATGGATCCCATCCTCTTGATTCATAGTACTCGCCGATCATATACTCCAGGTTCTCCTTACCAACCGATTTGCCCCTGGAAGGACCATCGGGCAAAGGTTCATAGAGGGTCCTGTAAGGTAGCGTGTCATCATTCTTTGTCAGGCCTTCTCTCAGATTGAACATCCTTATCAAGGTTTCGATTCTTCCGGCAATAGTTGGAAGATCCTTCTGTGAAAGGGAAACTCCTGTCACTGCTTCAAAATACTCTGCATAATCTTCCATGGATAAAGGGATAAACTTTGCAGGCAAATCACACACGAGCAACGAGTGAAGAATGCAGTTTTCATCGTACAATTCTTTAATCATTTGCCCTTTGCCTTCAATAGTCCAGGGAGGATAGTCTCCAAGGATTTCTCTTGCCGGAGGCCAGGCTCTTCTATGGCATGCACCCCTTGGGCTGACAGCATAAGACAGCGCTGAGCCGAAAGCACCCCTGGGCTCATAGCCGGGAAATTCCAGACCCTTTACGTGCATGGCAAAGCGATCCGATCCTCGCCCGATTTCCCGGGCCAGGCTTCTTACCCCTTCGGCAAGCCTGTCACCATAGTCCAGCCTCTTTGCAATCAGCTCGATGGCTGAAAGAGCTGCCTTCCCGTCTCCGAAGCGAAGATCAAGACCTCCGGTCTCCTTTGGGGAAAGCAATCCCTTATCAAAGCACTCCATCACAAACCCTATTACATTTCCTGTTGATATTGTATCAAGCCCCAGACTGTCGCAAAGTATGTTTGCCTCAATAATGTCATTCAGGGAATCGATCTCCAGATTAGAACCGAGCATTGAAAGAGTTTCATATTCAGGACCTTCTACGCTGTGTCCCTTGTAAGGCCCATTGGAAATCCGGGTAATAAGACCGCATGGAGTAAAACATGATATGCATGCCTTGTGAGAAATGACTTCCCTGTTCACCCCCTGCGCATCAATTTTCCCCAGGGCTTTGGTCCACGTACCGAACTGGAAATTCTTTCTGGGCAAAATGCCACCCATATGGGTTATATTGAGGGTAAGTGGAGTACCGTACTTCATTCTCTCCTGCGCAACCTTGCTGTTCCTGGAGCGCTTGAAATTCTTTTGGTTTAGTTCCACCAGCCTCTTGCGGTCATGCTGTTCAACCCTGCCCCTGCCACTAACTATGATCGCTTTCAGATTCTTGGAGCCCATCACAGCGCCGACCCCTCCTCTGCCCGCCTGTCTGTAAAGTTCACTGTTTATGCAGGCGAATTTGCACAGGTTCTCACCGGCCGGCCCTATAGAAGTAACACCCGCAAGAGGGGATTTTTCGGTCTCCTTGATAATACTGTCCACCTCAAAGCTATCTTTACCCCAAATGAAACGCGCGTCCTTTATCAAAACTCCTCGTTCATCTATCCTCAAATAACACGGCCAGTTTGACCTTCCGCGAACGACCATGCCCTCGTAACCCAGTTTCCTGAGCTCAATGCTCAAACGCCCACTGGAGTAACTGTCACACCAGGCCTGGGTCAAAGGTGATTTTGTCACCACCACAAACTTTGAAGACCCCGGCACCTTGGTACCGGAAAGAGGTCCTGTTAAGAAAACAAGTAAATTGTCTTCTGACAGGGGGTCCACCTTTGCTGGGAGCATATCAAAGAGCATTCGCGCACCAATGCCCCGCCCCCCTAGATACATTTCAAATACGCTGCTCGGTATTGACAGCTCACTGGATTTGCCCGAGCTTAGATCAATATCCAGCACCCTGCCTGATAAAGCACTCATCTTTAATTTCTCCAAGTATTTGTTGGTCTAACTCAAAACCTGTTGCTACAATCCCAACAGCTTTTGTATATTCCTGCTCAAAATTGCTTCCTTATCTCTTTCCGCGATTGAAAGTTTTCTTATGGACCCAGCAGGGTCCTCATCTGCCATATCGTAAGGATAGTCGCTCCCCATAAGTATGTGCTCGCTGCCGGCAGTTTTCACGAGGTATTCCAGGGCCGGAGAATGGTGCGTAATACTATCAAAGTACAGGTTTGAAAAGTATTCCCAGGGTGAGCGCTTAATTTCCTTGCGGCACTCAGGCCTTACCATGTATCCATGCTGTATTCGCCCCATAACGTAAGGAAGGAACCCCCCAGCGTGGGCCAGGCAAATCTTGAGACGGGGAAGTTTCTCCAGGATTCCACTGAAAATAAGCCTTGCCGCCGCAATGGTCGTATCAAGCGGATTGCCAATCAGGTTAGTGAGGTAAAATTTCTGCATTCTTTCTGCACCCGCGGTGTCATGAGGATGAACAAAGATAAGAAGACCAAGGTCTTCCGCTTTTCTGAAAAAAGGATAGAAAATGGGGTCATCAAGGTCCTTGCCATTCACATTTGACGCCACAATTACCCCTTTAAGCCTGAGCTCTGCCGATATTCTCTCCAGTTCCCTGGTTGCCTCCTGAACATCCTGCAGTGGGACAGTACCTAACCCTGTGAAACGAGAGGGAAACGCTTTACAAATCTCAGATATCCTCTGGTTCTGTATCTGTGAAAAATGAACTCCTGTTTTCTTGTCTGCCCAGTAATAAAGCATAACAGGCGAAGGCGAAAGAACTTGCATATCGACCCCTGCTGCATCCATGTCACGGATACGCGTGGGTATGTCGCTTAATTTATGCCTAATTTTTTCAAAAAGTATCTGATTCCACTTGCCAGACTCTGTGCTTGCTGATTCTCGCACAATACTTCTTCCATCCTGTCTTCTAGGTGCAGAAACGAAACACTCTTCGGTGACATAGTGGGCATGCACGTCAATATTCATTTCTTTCTCCTAATTCTTAACAAAAAGGTATCAGGCTATATGCATCCATCATTGCAGCATTGGAACAAATAGATTGACCGGGCAGATTTGTCAATCACAAGTTGAAACTGATTTCTCTTGTGTCGTCTTGATCATGGGATTATCCCTTTTAGCTTGCCGCATCTGATTACCTGTGCTAACAAGGATGTAAAACTCTTGCTGTAAACCCTTCTTGGGCAAGCATACCATGAGCTGGCCTGCTCTAAGGGATGTGCAATGACTTCAACGGCCTAATAAGAGAGGAACTTTTTGATCATGGAACAAGCTTTGCTTCGCCTGGAGAAGGCTCTTCTTCCTTATCAAAAAAAGCTGAAAGCTCAAGAACGCTTCCGCCGCCTCCTAGGAGTGAGGCAGGTAGAGGCCCCCACTTATCAAAAATATATTATAGGAGTTATCGAACGCTTTGATCGGAGGAAAACCGCGTTTAAAGCGCTCGAGCCTGACAATCCTTATGGCGAAGATTTCAGGAAGCAGTTCAGATCCCGAACTGGTCACCATAATTGGACTACTCCTCTCCCTTATACTGACCTGGACCCCTACGACCGGATCGGCCAGAGTTTAAGTTCAGCAGCCTGAACAACACTGCTCCTTCCCATTTTTCAGGAGTGGCCGTGGGCGAAGTATACTCGCGACTTAAATTTATTACGACGCAGCTCTCTGATTTTATCCGTGGCATAGGCTATGACGCTGAATACAGGGAGACCTTGCATTCAAATCCCGAAATTCTCATGGTTCCTCTTGCCATTGACGCCGGCATCGGCGAATTTGCGCGCAACGGACGAGTTCTCTCCCCGAGTTCGGAATCAATATGCCTCTAAAGGCAGTCACAACGGATATGCCGTTGGAGCCAGACAAGCCAATTTCCTTTGGGGTGCATGAATTTTGCATGAGCTGCGAGAGCTGCGCAACTTATTGCCCTCCCAACGCAATCCCGTTCGGACCACCCGCTGACAAACCCCCTAGTAAAATATTCAATAACCTGGGTTTTAGAAAATGGTACGTTCGAGCTGATCGGTGCCTTACATTTTGGGCAGCGAACAAAAAAAAGTGGCTCATATGCGGGGGGAGGTGCATTGTTGTTTGCCCATGGAATAAACCTGTTGCACTCTCCCATAACATAGTGCGGTGGATGGCAATTCACGCCCCGAACCCTATTAAGAGAGTCCTAGTCTGGGCTGACAAGGTGGCATATCGCCGAAAAAAAAGCATTAATGTTGTGTAAGCAATTCTGGGTGACAGTACTGAAAATGTTTAACTCTGGGAGCCCCAAGAACACTCTCAGCATATTTTTTTGTTGCTGTCTAATTTTTCTTGACATTGCGTGTTATTTGTTTCATATGTGTAAAACTCAGGATGGACACTTTGGAGAAACCATTTTCGGGGGCACTTGAGTACACCTTCTCTGACCCTTTCAGAGATTTACAAGGGGATCAATTATGAATTTCTTTATTGTCCAAGCCCTTAGCGGTATTTCTTTCGCCGGTGTTCTTTTCATTCTTACCAGTGGACTTTCCCTCATTTTCGGCGTCATGAATATTGTAAACATCTGTCATGGCTCTTACTACATGCTGGGCGGTTACATCGGGCTATCCACCTACCGCGCCACAGGAAGCTTTGTTCTTGCTTTTCTTGCAGGGGGCATTTCTATCGCTGTTATAGGCATCTTGATGCAGCGTTTTTTCCTTAGACAGTATGAAGAGCACTTTCCACAAGTGCTCATGACAATGGGTTTTGCACTCATCTTTAGGGACCTCGCCCTCCTTATTTGGGGCGGAGACCCTCTTTCATTTCCAGCCCCTGCCTCGCTACAGGGATCTATTCACATGGGATCCGTCGTGTTCCCTGTCTACCGGCTGTTTGTGATCTTTCTTTCTGCTGCCGTTGCAGCAGGATTGTGGATATTTAACGAGAAAACCTCTTATGGAGCTCAGCTTCGCGCAACAGTGGATGACAGGGAAATGGCTGCAGGGATGGGTATCAATGTGCCTCTTGTTTCAGGGCTCATGTTTGCTCTGGGGGCATTTCTTGCAGCTTTTGGAGGGGTGGCCGCGGCCCCGTTTTTCGGAGTTTATGCGGGAGCAGATTTTGAGATACTTCCCCTGGCTTTTGTCGTTGTCATAGTTGGGGGGATGGGAAGTCTTAAAGGGGCTGCTGTTGGAAGCATACTGGTTGGTTTGATTGACAATTTTGGTAAGGCTCTTTTCCCTGACCTTTCTTATTTTACCCTTTTTCTGCCTATGGCTATTGTGCTTGCCATTAGGCCGACAGGCCTTTTTGGAACAAAACTAAGCTGAGGGAGAATACTTTGGAAAAAAAATTCACCCAAACCAGAGTGAAGATCTTGGGCATAATTGCAGCGTTCGTTTTTTTGGTCATACTCCCTCCTTTCATTTCGTCTTACTGGCTCACAATCTTGACCCAGATGCTCATATTTGCGGTTCTTGCGATGAGTCTGGATATCCTGATGGGTTACTCAGGTCTTGCCTCCTTCGGGCATTGCGCCTACTTTGGAACAGCCGCCTACGTTGTGGCAATTCTCACTACCCGGTACCAGGTGGGTTTCTTAGGCTCCGCAGGTAGCGCCCTTCTAGCGACCGCGGTGCTGGGGCTGATATTTGGGCTCTTGGTGGCGCACACGGCAGGTGTTTATTTCCTCATGATAACTCTAGCCCTTGGGATGGTGATCTGGGGTCTTGCTTTTAGATGGGTTTCCATGACAGGTGGTGACAATGGTATAGCAGGAATCCCCCGGCCACACATGGGAATTCCGCTCTCCTTTGACAACCCTGTGGTCTTTTATTACTTTACTTTTGTTGTTTTCCTCCTTTGCCTTTTGCTACTCTATTTGTTTATTCAGTCTCCGTTTGGACAGAGCCTACTGGGCATACGTGAAAGCGAATCCAGGATGCGCAGCCTCGGGTATAATACTTGGCTTCATAAATACCTTGCCTACGTAGTAGCGGGAATTTTTGGAGGAGTGGCGGGGATTCTCTGGTCTTATTACAATGGTTTTGTGAGCCCCATGGATGCTGAGCTGACTTCCTCCTTCGAAGCTTTTCTAATGGTCATCCTCGGAGGTGCAGGAACGTTATTAGGCCCAGCTGTTGGAGCGGGCATTATCGTATTTTTGAAAAACTTTGTGAGCGCATACACTCAGCGCTGGCTCCTGATAATAGGTGCGGTATATATTCTTACCATCATGTATGCCCCCGGTGGTCTCGGGGGGCTGGTAAAACAATTTCTTAAAGGAGGTGAGAAGTAACACAATGTCTTGGCTATCGCAGTAGGATTGTGGCTTTTGATCCATAACCAACAAACCAGGAACGAGAGGAGGGAAAAAATGAAGAAAAGGTATATCTTTTTTGGATTGGTCGTGTTGGCTCTTGTTGGGCTGGCAATAACCCCGGCCCCTTCTTTTGCCAAGGCAAAAGGGCCCATAAAGATAGGCTTTTTTGCGCCGCTAACCGGTCACGCCGCTCAGACAGGAAGGGACATGCTTTCCGGACTACAACTCTTCCTGATCCATCAAAACTGGCAGGTGGCAGGGCGAAAGATTAAGCTAATCTCAGAGGATACTGAGGCCAAACCTGCTGTTGCCATGACAAAGGTGAGAAAGCTGGTTGAAAAAGACGGGGTTCATGTCCTTATTGGTGGTCTCATGGCATCCACCGGTTATGCACTGATGCCTTATGTTGACGCCAAGAAAATTCCTGCAATTTACGCTATCATGGCTTCCGACGATCTCACCCAGAGACACCGTGGAAAATGGATGGTCCGTACAGGCTGGGCCAGCAGTCAGCCTTCCCACCCGTTTGGGGATTACGCTTACAAGACCCTTGGTTTTCGAAAGATTGTGACAATAGGGTATGATTACGCTTTCGGCTGGGAAGTTATCGGTGGGTTTCAGCAGACCTTCGAAGATGCGGGGGGAAGGATTATCCAGAAATTATGGACACCGGTTGGGACTCTTGACTACGGTCCATACCTGGGACGTATCAACAAGGATGCGGATGCCGTGTTTGCTCTCTTTTTCGGGTCTGGTGCTCTGAATTTCGTAAAACAGTACAAGCAATACGGCCTCAAGGATAAGATTCCCCTTATCGGTGGAGGAACAACCACTGATGAGCATGTTCTTCCCTCAATGGGCGACGAAGCCATCGGAGTTATAACTGCACTTCATTACAGTGAGGCGATTGATAACCCGGTCAACAAGAAATTCAGGGAGGCATTCAAAGAGTATGCCGGAAAAATGGCTTCATACTATGGCGAAGGTCCCTATACAGGAGGCAAGTGGATCATTGAGGCTGCCAAGAAGATCAATGGTGATGTCGAAAACAAGGAAGCGTTTCTTAAGGCCCTTAAAACCTTGAAGATAACCGATGCTCCACGAGGTCCCATTGAGCTGGACAAGTACGGTAACCCAATCCAGAACATCTATATTCGGAAGGTGCAGAGGATAAACGGGGAACTACATAACACTGTAATAAAGACCTATCCGAAGGTTTCCCAGTTCTGGACTTACAATCCTGAGGAATACCTGAAACAACCTCTTTACTCCAGGAACTATCCACCTTTGAAAAAGTAAAGGGAGAAAGGGCTAGCAGTCACTTTGATTGAGGAGGAAATGGGTGGATAAACCTTGTTTGGTGCTGGAAGAACTTACGAAAGAGTTTGGAGGGCTTGTTGCGGTTGACCATGTAAGCCTTGAGGTCACGCCGGGAGAAAGACACGGAATTATCGGGCCGAACGGCGCAGGGAAAACCACGCTGTTTAACCTGATCTGTGGAGACCTTGCGCCAAGCTCTGGCAGGATCATACATTTTGGAAAAGATGTCACTAACCTCCCCACGTACAAAAGGATCGCACTCGGGATATCAAGGACATTTCAGATCAATAATCTTTTTCCAAAGCTGACCCTGCTTCAAAATGTACTCCTGGCTGCGCAAGGCCTTGAAAAAACAAAGTTTGTAATGTATAGGCCCATTTCCTCCTTCAAATACCTGCATGAAAAAGCAAGAAATATCCTTGAGGAATTTGACTTATGGGATAAGCGTGACGTACTTGTGGAAAATCTTTCTTATGGAGAACAAAGGCAAATCGAGATCTGCCTTGCCCTGATAGAGAATCCGCGTTTGCTGTTGTTGGATGAGCCAACCGCAGGATTATCTAGAGCAGAGACACTGGCATTCACATCTACCCTTAAGAAGCTTGACTCTAACATTACGATTCTGCTTATTGAACATGACATGGACGTTGCTTTTGAACTGGCTGAAAAGATTACAGTGCTTCATCAGGGAAGGCTTGTCTCCTCAGGTTACAAAGAGGCGATAAAGTCTGACCCCACTGTTCAGGAAATATATTTAGGAACAGAAAAATTATGGCCATACTAAATGTAGCTGACATCCACACCTACTACGGCGAGAGTTACGTACTCCAGGGAATATCTCTCGATGTAGAGGAAGGACGTATCATCGGTATTGTGGGAAGAAATGGTGTAGGAAAAACAACAGTAATAAGGTCGGTCATCGGTTTTATCCATCCCCGCAGAGGGAAAATTACATTTAAAGATGTTGATATAACCCACAAGCCCCCATATAAAATAGTCAGGATGAAAATGGGTCTTGTACCGCAAGGAAGAAGAATATTCCCTTCTTTAAATGTCATGGAAAATCTTCTGGTAGGGGTAAGAGGCCATGAAGACGGCCTATGGACGCTGGAAAAGATATTTTCCCTTTTTCCTGTGCTCAAAGCGCGTAGTGCTCACCGCGGCACCCAGCTTAGCGGCGGGGAACAACAAATGCTCGCTATCTCACGAGCTCTCATGACAAATCCGCATTTTCTGCTCATGGATGAGCCAGGCGAAGGTCTGGCTCCCCTGCTTGTAAAGAAGATCGGCGAGGCCATCCTGGAGGTTAAGAAAAGCGCCCTTTCAATCCTCCTTGTTGAACAAAACCTGCCCTTCGCTATAGAAGTCGCAGACTACATTCATGTCCTGAGCAAAGGAAGCATTGTGCATTCCTCGAGCCCAAAAGAACTCTGGGAAAACGAGGAAGTAAAAACTCATTACCTCGGTCTATAGCTTAACCACACCGCCCTGCTGAACTAGGCGCTGTTCCCTTTTTGGATTCCAACTATTCGCCTATTGATCTATCCGGGCTTATTCTTCTTGAAACCGGGTTGCCCCTTCCACATCAATTCTGTCAAGAGGTCCACAGCGACTCCTGCAAATTCAGGGTCATTTATGTGGGCATCAATTTCTACGAGTTTCACTTTTGAAGCATCCACATTAGCCTTTAGGGAATCTATGAGGGCTGAGTTTGCTTCTTGATCGTGCCATTCACCCGTAATCTTTCCTTCAATGTCCGTTTTTTTCTTTCCTCCTGCAACATCAAGCGCGGAAAACCCCTTTCTTGGAATAATTATGGCACAAGGACCTGCACTACGGTTCAATTTCTTTGCTATCCTTTCCCCCAGTACTTGATTTTCCTCAACATTCGTCCTCATCAAAGTAATAGAGGGTGTGTAGAAGTAAAATTCCCTGTCATGGTATTTCTGAGGTATAGAATCTCTAGAACCAAAATTCGCAAAATCGAGCGCACCCACCGAAACAACCTGCGGGACCCCCATTGCCGCGGCTGCCTCAAGGCGGTTGGGCCCAGCGCTATACATTCCCCCAACAAGATCGTCAACAAGCTCAGATGTGGTGATATCCAGGGCACCGCTAACTTGACCCGAACGAACCAGTTCTTCCAACGCCACTCCGCCCGCTCCAGAGGCATGAAGTTCCACCACTTCGAAACCTTTTTTCTCAAGGAGATCTTTAGCTTTCTCAACACACCGAAGCGTGGTTCCAAAACTTGAAATGCAGATTTGATCTTTTTTCTCCTGTTCTCTGAAAGGTTCAGCGCTTGCCATGGCCGCAATAGCTGCTGCTGCATTGTGAATCACACTCTTCGTAATGCTGTTTAGAGAAATATCTCCAATTGAATTTGCCATTATAATGTCTTTAGTTCCCACGTAGGGTCTGACATTTCCTGAGGCAACGCAAGTTACCATAATTTTGGGAAAACCAACGGGCAGAGATCTCATTGCGGCGCAAGCAATCTCCGCACCATTAGCCCCGCCCAACCCAATCACCCCGTTGATCTTCTCTTCAGCAACCATCATCCCTGCAATGCTGGCGGCCCCCCGGGCCATTATCTGCACAGCAGAGTTTTTGTCGAGCGTGGCAATGTGTTGAAATGATTCCCCACCTTCTAAAGCAACTTCTTCGCAGGAAATATCCGGCTTGCCTTGAATCGGCTTAGACCTGCAGCTCACATCCATCAGCAAGGCTTGAGCTCCAGTGGCTTCCACCCGTCCTTTAAGGTAGTTCAGCTCTCTAGCCTTTGTATCCAGTGTACCGATAATCAGAACTGTGCTTGACATTGAACCACCCTCTTCTCTATTTCCAGGCATACTTTATCCTTGTGACTTCGCCCACCCCCATTTGCTCCAGAATTCCAAAGCGAGTCACCCATCCTCCTGCACCGTATCCCTTCTTAATCACTCTTCCTTCAAATGCCACCATCTGGCCCCTGACAAAAGTATAAACAACTTCCTTTTCTAGGGGATTTACAACAGCAATATCGGCTCTCGAACCTTCCGAGAGGCTCCCCAGTTCTTTTATCCACCACTTGTTTCCTGTTATCCTGGCCATCAACTTTGCGGGGTTGGTCGTCATGGTTGCAAAAGCGTCAATTGGCTCTAGAACACCTGCCTCAATAAGCTCCATAATGGCGGGTATACTATCTTTCACATCGCCAAATCCTTTCACCGAATGAGAAGGGCCATCTGAAATTAGAATATCAACAGTGCCGCTCCTCAAAGCTTCAAAGGAGAGCTTCCTCGCATCCTCTGAAATCACTATTCCGTCCCTGTCTCCCCTTGACGGTCTCAACAGGGTAGTTGTTAGCTCACCGGTAACGTTATCGTTATCCTGGATTAGCCCTAGCACTGTTTCGTAGGCTTTTTCCCCTGAAGTAGCAGCTGCATCCGTATGCCCCATGTGAAGCGGATTTCCCTCTGCCCACTTCACCATCTCCCGCGCATAGGAAGGACACTGAGTATGGGACATCAACAGCAGGCCGGCGCCTGATGCTATCCTGGCGATTGTCCTCATCTTTTCTTCTGACAGAACAAAGTGCGCCATGTGGTCTTTTATCCCTATTGCGAGAGGAGCTGTTTTGAGTGTAAAACGACTCCTTGATATCTTTTGAAGCGCGGTCTCCTCTGGCATCTCGCCCCTAAAAAATCTGATTACCTCTTCAGGGCCGGCATCAAGCCCGAGAACACCCAGCGCGCCCAGGTAGATACCCATATTAACCAAGCTCCCCCTGTCAAGTTCCGAACCCAGAAAAGATGGAGCCCTCAGGGAGTTGGCGGCCCCTGGACTCAGCCCTGTTGTGACACCGTGAACAGCTGCTTCTTCCATAACAGGGACATCACAGGTTAGAAGATCATAAAGATGGAGGTGAATATCTACCAGACCTGGAACAACAATCAGCCCCTGAATATCCACATAAGAGTCTCCCTGCCGCACCTCAATCGACTCCTCCACTTTCTCGATCCGACCGTCTTTGACGGCAATATCAAGGTGTTTGTCAATCCTTGAAAAAGGATCAATGATACGCCCCCCTTTCAAAATTACCCGGCCGCTTTCCTTTCGCCTCTTCGAGACATCAACAAGCTGCATATTCTTGACATAGGAGATCACGTCAGGCAGCTCTGGGACTTTGTACGCAAATCTCATAAATACTCCCCCTATGATCTGTGATAATAAAACAACGTGCTCCCGGGCGACGCCTTAAAGAACGCAACGTCCTCTCGAGACTATCCCCTGAGTTTGCACAATTACCGATCATTCTTCAACGCTCTCGTTATACCAGTCGAGAATTTCCTCCCCTGTCATAAACATGACCCCTTCGTGCTCTTTGATATATTGAAGGGTTTTATCAATATACTTAATCCGATGAGCAGCGCCGGACACATAAGGGTGCATTGAGATTCCCATAAAGCGAGCACTTTTTGCCCCCTCCTCGTAAAGGGTGTCAAAAGCGTCTCGGGAGCGTTCGAAAATTTCCGGCGAGCGGTGGTGTTGGACCACGTAAATGACAATATCATTTAATTCCACTGTGTAGGGCACAGCAACAAGCTTTCCTTTCCTGACTTTCAGGGCATAAGGCTGATCATCATTAACCCAGTCCGCAACATACTCAAAGCCTTCTTCTGCCAGAATGTCAGGGGTATCAAAAGTTTCATGGAGCCCCGGCCCCATCCAGCCCCTGGGGTTTCTGCCCGTAAAATCGCTGATCGTCTTGATGGTTTTTCGAATAACAGCGCGTTCATCCTCCTCGGTATTTATCGCTCTTTGTTCATAGCCATGAGCAAGTATCTCCCAGCCACTTCGCAGGCTCTCCTCCACGAGCATGGGGTAGGCATTGCAAACAGGAGCATTTAAACTCAGCGTTGCCCTTATTTGGTGCTTGTCAAGCACCTCTTTCAGTCGCCAGAACCCTATTCTCAACCCGTAATCAAACCAGCTATAGTTTGGTATGTCAGGTATTACCGATACCCCCTGCGGTGCCGGGAGAATAGATCTTGCCATAGTGGTATTGATATCCCATTTCTCAACATTAATGATAAACCATAAACCCAGCCTTGCGTTGCCGGGAAGCTTATAAGGTTTTCGTCCTATGATGGGGGAATACCCTGCCCTGTTCTTTTTGAAGTCCTCCATTCTGCTTCTCCTTTCACCATTGACACGTTCTTTATTAATGAGTAGGTAGCTGTATCCATAACACTTTGTAGCATTCTTTTTAGCAGATTTTTATTCATATGTCCGCTTCTTTGTCAAGTGCTCCTACTGAAAATCAGCCATGGCTTTTTCCTGCCCTTTTTTGACTCAGCGGAGCGTTTCCATTATTGACAAAACCATCCCGGAGGTCTATTCTTCTTGCACTCCAGCACACCTCCCTGTTGCTAAACAAGGGGTAGTGCTGAGTTTTCCTAGGGAAGGAGGGCGCGACTTATGGCCAGGAGATTTACTCGAGAAGAAATTACAGCCAGGGTCAAAGCGGAAATCGATAAAGGCAACTCTATTTTTCACGCTTTTGCCGGTACCGGGATCTCGGCAAAGTTTGCCGAGGCTGGGGGTGCTGATATGATTACCACCCACATCCTCGCGAGATTCCGCATGGCAGGGTTGTCTTCCATGGCAGGATACCTTTCAATAGCCGATGCCAACGCGGTAACCCTGGAACTGGGCAAAAGGGACATAATCCCTGTTATTAAAGATACGCCTGTTTTTGCAGGCCTGCTCGGCACAGACCCCACGCGTAACATGGAAACTTTCTTGGACGAAATCGTGGCTGCAGGGTTCTCAGGGCTGCTAAACTGTCCCACAATAGCCCTTATTGATGGAAACTTCAGGCGAACCCTTGAAGAAACTGGGCTAACCTACGATAAAGAAGTGGAGATGATGGCAATCGCCCGTAAGAAGGGCCTTTATACCTGCGCATTTTGCTCGAATCCAGACGAGGCATTAAAAATGCTGGATGCCGGGTGTGACAACATTATCGCCCACGGAGGAAACACCAGTGGAGGCACCACCGGCTCTAAGACAGTGACCTCACTTGACGAAATGGTCAACCTGGTTCAGAGTATCATTGACGTGACAAGAGAGAAAAAGCCCGAGACCCTTATAACCTGCCATGGAGGAGCTACGGTTACCCCTGAAGACGTCCAGTACCTTATTGAACACACAAAAGGTCTTGACGGTTATGTTGGCGGGTCAACAGCAGAGCGCCTGCCAGTTGAGAAATCCATCACAGCGGCGGTGAAAAATTTCAAAGCGGTTAAGCTCAATCCAAGAACATAAGTGAAACTGAACTACGAAGCTCAGACTGAACCCGAAATGTTCAAGGAATTTCCAAACAAGTTTAGGAGTGAACGCTGCAAATGAATGAAAGGATCAAAGAAAAAGTAGAAGAAGCGGGGAAAAAAGCCATAGAAAATCGCAGAAAGGGATTTCACTGCAGCGAGTCCACTTTCCTCGCCATAAATGACACCCTAAAGATTACGGAC
>JAFDHB010000085.1 GCA_019308985.1 Deltaproteobacteria bacterium
CCTGGCCTTGATCTCCACGGTCTCGTGGAGAAGGTTATTGGTCTTGCAAATCTCGTGGAAGTCTTTTCGGAGCTCTGAGTATATATCCTGCATGAATATCAAGTGCCTTTCCGTCCGTTTTCCTTCGGCACCTCGATTCCCAATCGCTTGGTCTTACGCCAGAGCGTGGTCGGGTGTATACCAAGCTGCGCGGCCGCGGCCTTCCGGTTCCAGTTGTTTATTTTGAGGACCTGGGTTATCAACTCCCTTTGCATGGCATCCCATGACAACAACCCGCCTTTGCTCCCTTCCTTTCCCTTCACAGCATCTCTTGATGCCGGAAAAAGGTAATCGGGAAGGTGTTCGATGCCGACATAACGATTCTTGCAGACGACCGAAGCATATTCCAAGATATTTTCAAGCTCGCGCACATTGCCGGGAAAGTCATGGGACATGAGGATCTGTAACGCTTCGAGGGAGAGGCCATGGATCTGCCTATTATTGAGCCGGTTGAATTTTTTGATAAAGTGCTCTGCCAGAAGAGGAATGTCTTCCTTTCTTTTTCTCAAGGGAGGCAGAACGAGTTTAACGACGTTTATGCGGTAGTAGAGGTCTTTTCGGAAAACCCCCTTTTCTACCAAGTCATCCAGGTTCTTGTTGGTGGCCGCCACGATCCTGACATCCGCGGTCTCCGTCCTCGTACCGCCGAGGGGTTCATAGACCCTCTCCTGCAAAACCCTCAGGAGCCTCACCTGCAATGCCGGCGATACATCCCCGATTTCGTCAAGAAACAGGGTCCCTCCTTTGGCCAGGGCCAGTCTCCCTGGTTTGTCCTTCCTGGCGTCGGTAAATGCCCCGGCCTTGTAACCAAAGAGCTCGGATTCAAGGAGGGTATCAGGAAGCGACCCACAATTGACGGTAACAAAGGGCCCGTTTTTCCTCGGGCTCAAGGAGTGGATGGCCTTTGCGAAGAGTTCTTTTCCGGTTCCGCTCTCTCCCTCCAGGAGGACGGTGGTATTGCTTTCCGAGACCTGCTCCAGGATGTTGAAGAGGCGTTGCATCTCTTTGTTCTTGCTGATTATGTCGAAAAAACTATGCTTGCCTGACAGCTCCTTTCGAAGTTCCTCCACAATGCTCAGATCCCTAAAGGTCTCGACACCCCCGATTACCCTGCCGCCTGGGTCCTTTAGGAGGGCGGTAGAGATACTGATGGGGACACGATCTCCTTCCAGGTTTACGATGAAGATGGACTGGTTTACAATCTGCTGTCCTGTCTTCATGGTCTCCTTGAGCGCACATCGATGTTCACAGATGCTCGCCCTGAATACTTCCCAACAGTGCCGACCGAGTGCCTGCTCTTTCTTGATTCCGGTGATCTTTTCGGCAGCCCTGTTAAAGGTCGTTATCTTGAGTTCGGAGTCCACCGTAAATACCCCGTCAGCTATGCTGTCCAGGATGATTCGAGTTCGATCCCCATTGGTCTTGTTATTGCTCTTTCCCATGTGACTAAAGTTGATGGCTTCGTAAAAAGTCCAATTTCTGCGTTGCGTATCATCTCGTTGTGATTGCGGCGTACGCTAAGTACGCCTCATCACACGAGATTCGCGCGCCTTGGTCTTGGAGCTTTTTACTTTGCCATCCCAATTTCGACTTTTTACGAGCTCGTCAAACTTCATGCTTTACAATTCACTCCTCTGGGTCAATTCAAGTATCTTGTCTTGAAAATGCTTTGTCAAGGCAAGGTTGTGGCTGAGCATCAGCTCTTTGCCGGAAAGACCGAAGGCGAGGCCCATGAGCTGGGGGAGATACAGGATCGAGATACGCAGGTCCTTTCCCCGGTTCTTACTGATCCTGTTCTGGTAGGTCTCAAGGTTCATCTGGCACATGGGGCAAACCGTGACTATACAGTCCGCACCCTGGGCGGCTTCAAGGATTGCCCCGGTGAGCTCAAGGGCGACCTCGTTTTTCGTGGTCATTAGGGCCGCGCCACAGCACCTTGCGCCCATTTCCCACGGGTGGAGATCGCAGCCAAGGGACAGGATGATGGGCTCCATGGACGTTGGATCTTCCGGATCATCAAAGACATGGTACGGCCTGAGACACTGGCAACCATAGTAGGGAGCGACGCGGAGCCCGGTGAGTCTGTGTTTTACCGGGGCATTTATCTGGGCCGGGCGAAAGTCCCTCTTAAGGACATCCAACAGGTGCCGGGCCCTCCCGGAACCCCTGTAATCGAGACCCTCTTCCATCAAGGCCTCATTGATTTGCTCGAGGAGATCCCTGTCATCCCTTACCTTCTCTTCCACTCTCTTGAGGTTCAAGTAGCATGCGCTACAGGGTATGAGCAGATCACCCTTGATGTTCATCTTTTCTCCCATGGCCAGATTTCGAGCCCCCAGGACCATGGACAGGAGAAAACTCCTTGGCTCGGCGGCGCTGGCACCACAGCATGTCCAATCTTCCAACTCCAGGAGGTCAGCACCCAGGAGCTTCATAACGGCCCTGGTGGAATGGTTGTACTCCAGGGCGGTACCATCAAGTGAACAGCCGGGGTAATATAGATACCTCATGCCCTTTTCTCCAGTTTCTCAACCTTGCTGAAGAGCCGATCGAATTTTCCCTTTCCTATCAGCATAGGTGCCTGCAAAGGCACTTTTCTCTTCCCTATGAGCTTCAGCCCCATGGATGCAAATCTCAAAGGGAACAGGGGGTTTTTCATGGAAAGAAAGTACCTGTTCATAAATTCCATTTCCCTCACTCGGCCATAGCGTTTTACCGTTTCCATGAAGGCGCGGTAAAAATTAGTGCTTTCCTTGTAACGCTTGATGCCTGATGCGCCGGCAAGCCTTTTCAGGGCCCCGATGGTCTCTGTCAGCGGTAGACCTCTCGGACACCTGAGGGTGCAGTAGTAGCAGGCGGAACACAGGAAAAAGGTCTTGCTGTTCAGGACCTCGTCAAATTGTCCCAGTTGGACGAGTCGCCACATGTAGCGGGGTGTCAGATCCATGGCAAAGGCACTGGAACAAGAACCCGTGCAGGTGCCGCACTGGATACACGCCTGGACCTTCTCCTGTATATCTTCCCTGATGCCGGCTAGGTAATCTCCCTTTGCCGAGTTTTTTCTTCCCATGTCTTGGTCTTTCACCATGTGCTCTGTTCCTTTCACCCGGTTTGATCCAGGGCCGAATCTATTACCTGAAACATCTGCTGGTCCCTGTAGCCCCGGAGCACTGAAGCGCTGTTGGGGCATACCGTTGCGCAAGATCCACAGCCCTGACACATAAGATCGTCAACGATGATCTTTTCCTCATCGTCATCAAGCCATCGTGCTCCATAGGGACAGGCCTGGACGCACCGCTCGCACAAAGAGCACAGGCTATGCCTTACCTCGGCCACAATACTCCCCGAGGCGATCCTATCTGCGCTCAGTATCCTCAAGGCACGCTGTGCCGCCCCCGAGGCCGTGGCAATGGATTCCTTGACGGAGCGGGGTGAATGAGCGATGCCGCACATGAAGATTCCTTCCTTCATGAAGTCCAGGGGCCGCCACTTGGGATCGGCCTCCTGGAAAAAGCCGTCCCTGTCGACCTCAACCCCGAAAAGCTCTGCCAGGGCCGTGACATCGCTGGGGACAATCCCTGTTGCCAGGACGAGGAGGTCCGGCTGGAGGCTGATCTCCATTCCCAGGATGGGCTCGACGCATGAGATCGAAGGCTTTCCATTCTCTATCCTTACCACTGGTTTCTTTTCTACATCATAGGGTATGAAGATGACACCTTTCCGCCGGGCCTTGGTGTAAAAGGTTTCGAGAAAACCATATGCCATGATGTCCCTGTAAAGGATAAAGATTTCGATTTCCTGGTTTTGATCCTTCAGGTATAGGGCATTTTTGAGGGCAACGGCACAGCAGACCCTGCTACAGTAATTGCGGGGCTCTTCTCTCGACTCCACGCACTGAATCATGACCACCCTGTTGATGGCTTTTGGATCAAAGGTCCCATCCGCTATCTTCCCTTCCAGTTCATGCTGCGTCACAATGGCGTCACTCTTGCCGTAACCGTATTTATCTGTGCGGGCCTCGTGGCCTCCCGTAGCCAGTATGGTAATTCCGTGTTGCACGGTCTCGACCCTGCCTCCGTCAGTTTCAAGGGTGGTGTAAAACCCCCCCACCCGGCCCCCGGTTTGTATTATCCTGGAATTTTTGTAGACCTTGATATTTGGGTGCTTTTCCACGTTTCTTACCATATCCTTGAGGAGTTCGCCGGGAGAGTCGCCCTCTATGGTATGGTGCAATAACCTGAGGTTTCCTCCAAGTTCCTGCCCCTGCTCGAGAAGAAAAACCTCGAAGCCGTGCTCTGCAATGGCCCGGGCCGCGGTCATCCCTGCGATGCCCCCTCCTACCACGAGGGCCTTTTGAATGACACGGGTAAGGGGTACAGGGAGGGGGTCCATCCCGTTGAGCCTGCTGATGCCCATGGAGATAATTGACTTGATCGTTGAGACAGGCTTTGCCGGCTCAGTGTCATGGGATGGAAATATCGGTGTTCGTATGTCCACAACATCAAAAAGGGAGGCATGAAGCCCTGTCTCGCGAGATAGCTCTCTTATCTTTCGGGTATATACATAGGGCATGCATGCAGCGATCAGGACACGGTTGGCCCCGGTGTTCCGGATAATGTTTGCCACTTCGTCCCAGCCTTCCTTGGTGCACATGCGCTCAATGAAGGAGACGCCGCAGACAGAGCTGATGCCTGTCATCCATCTTTCAAGTTCGGACAGGTCAAGAATATCTTTCAAGACATCCCCGCAGGTACACACTATTGCCACGACCCGGGGAAGCTCACGGGAGACATCCCGAGGGGGGCTTTCGGGTTGGGGCTCCAGGGCCAGGCCGGCCCCTTTCGAGTGTATCAACTTCGAGGCCTCCAAAGAGGAGGCGCAGGCCTCGACAAGGGAGTCTGAGATATCCCTTGGCCCTGTGAAACACCCCCCGATATAGACACCGTCACGCTTGGTGCGGCCTGGCGAAAAGGCCTCTGTCTGAGCGAAGCCCCAAGCATTCAGATCTAACCCTAGAATCTCCGCCGTCTCTTCATTGCCTGACGGAGGTCTCTGCCCGGTGGAAAGGACCACCAGATCAAACTGCTCCTCGTGTCGATTCCCCTCCAGGTCTACGTGGACGATCTTGAGACCCCCGTCTACTCCAGCGGGTTCCACGGTATGGATCCTGTTTCTCAAAAAACGGACGCCATGGTCCCTCTCAGCCCTGTTCCTGTAACGCTGGTGTCCCTTGCCGAACGTGCGCATGTCCATGTAGAAGATACAAGTATCGATTCGTCCCTCGCTCTTTTCCTTTGCTATCACGGCCTCCTTGATGGCGAACATACAGCAGGCGGAGGAGCAAAAATCTGCATCCTCCTGGGGGTTTCGGGAGCCCACGCACTGGAGCCAGGCTATTTTCTTGATTTCGCCGCCGTCACTGGGTCGAACCAGTTTCCCCTGGCTTGATCCTGTCCCGCTGATAATCCTTTCGAACTCGATGCTGGTCACCACGTTTGGAAGATGGGCATAACCGTAAGTGTTTTTACCAGTCGTGGGATCAAAGGTTTCGAATCCCGGGGCAAAGACCACTGCCCCTACCTCGATCTCCACCTCCCCGGTGCGCATGAGATCCTGGTAAAGTCGAATCACGAGGGGGACCAGGCTGTCCGGATCAAAGGGTTTCATTAGGTAATCCAGGGCCCCGATCTTCATGGCTTCGACCGCTGTTTCAACCGTGGCATAGGCCGTCATCATTACCACTGGGAGATCGGGATTGAGTTCTCTCGCGCGCTTGAGAACTTCCACCCCGTCCATTCCCGGCATCTTGATATCCAGGAGCATCAGATGAAAGGTGCTCTCGGCTATTCTCTGAAGGGCTTGGGTGCCGGATTCGGCGGTATCCACTCGGAACCCTTCATCCTCCAGCCATTCCTTGAGGGAGTCCCGTACGATGGGTTCGTCATCAACGATCAGGATTCGGAAGGAACGCCTGGCATCCAGTTGAAAGTCTATTGCTCCGGTAGGGCATACCTTGGAGCATTCGCCGCAGAGGGTACAGGATGACATGTCAACAACGTAAGCATTGGGAATATTATGGGGCACGGGGAGATATACGGCCTTTCGCTTGCTCAGGCCTGCGTTGAATTCATCCGGGACCTCAACGGGGCATACCCTTGAACATTCACCGCAGCCGATGCATCGAGTGGAGTCCACAAAGGAGGGCCTTCGGCGAAGCTTGACGAGGAATTTGCCGGGCTCTCCTTCAAGCTTGAAGAGTTCGGTTGAGAGCATGATATGGATGTTTTCGTGAAACAGGCCTTTGCGAAGGCAGAACTGGGATGAACTGTCCCTTTCAAGAAGCGGCAACATCCGGCACATCCCGCACCCATCCGTGGGAAATTGGTAATCCAGTTGTGCCAGGACTCCCCCTAGGTGGGGCGCCCGATCAACGAGAGTGACCCGGTAGCCTGTCTCAGCCAGGTCCAGGGCCGAGCGAATGCCGCTGATTCCCCCGCCGACTACCAGGGCTGAGCCTATCTTGTTTTTCATGAAACGACCTCCGGTCGCAGCTTGTACGTGTTTTGGCTCCTTGAATTCGCTTCACTGAATATGAAGCGCAACGACGCCCTTCGACTGTTCTCAGGGTCATGAGCCTTTCGAAAGACAGATGGACTTTTTACGAAGCCGTCACAATTAATCCTTGCCACCCATCTCTCGCCAAAGTCGGTCTTAACCACTGAACAATTCATCACAGCAGGCGGCACAGTAAAAAGCTCCAGATGCAAGGCGCGTGAATGTTTAGGAATGAGGCGTACTTGAAGTACGTCGGAATGACTGAACATGAAACGCAACACAGGAGATGGACTTTTTACGAAGCCGTCACAATTAATCCTTGCCACCCGTAACCTCCCTAAACTCCTCCTCCCTGAATGTAGACAGTGGGGGTTCCTCCTCTATGCTTCGCCCCGCTTCATAATCAAAAGCTTTCTGAGTATGGTGTGCCACGGTCCTGAAAATTTCCATGACAGGTATGTTATTGGGGCAGGCATTGGAGCATTGTCCGCACCCGACACAGGCCGTACTGATGTGGGCCAGTCGCGTAATATGATAAAAGAGCGTGTCTGTGGGCAATTTCAGTATCCCTTTCCTCCGGGCCCACCTCAGGTACTGGACGGGTTCATGTTCAAAGACGTCCGTTACAAAGACGCATTCCTTGCAGTAACAAACAGGGCATGCCACACGGCAGTTATAGCAATTGACACAGCCTGCAAGGTAGGCCGTGAGTTTTGTCAGGTCGGAGGTGGTTTCACTAGTCTCGGAAAACATTTGGTCTCGATAGGCGACTCGCTTGGACAAGAGCGCCTCTATGGCCTTAGTGCGATTACCTGGCTCCTGTGTCTCGGTGACACATGCAACTTCGGACAACAAGGACTCTCCCCTTGGGGTATTTGCTTTCACCAATATGTGCTCTTGAATATCTACCCCTATAATTCCCAGGAGGACGTCGGCGTTTTCGGGGACCGGGTGTTCACAGGCCTTGCATGCGGGGGAGATATCAAAGTCTTCGTAGGCGGTTTCTCCGCTTGAAAGGGCCTTTTCGTAAAAACGAAGGGTGGCCTCCTTTCCCTGGTTACCGGAAAAGCGAGGATAGTCTATGTTGCTATAGGCCCCGAGGCAGTCGATACCAATGATTACTACCTCTTCCACGCTTGCCTGTTTCAACTTTACCAGTTCGATGAGGGCCCTGAGTTCGCATGGGCGTAACACAACGGCTATCTTTGTGCCTGAAGGCCTGCGGGTGAGTTTTGAGACCACCGTTGCCGCATTTATTGGAAAGGAAGGGGCGAGGGGATCGGCTTCAGTAAGTTTTTCGGGGTCGGTTATGAGGGTCGGCATGACCACATCTTTCATGGGAAGGTGCTCCGCAACCATAACACCACCGACATCCGTGTTTTCCAGTACCTCCTTTAAGAAGATTTGGATGGCGCCCACGGGGTCTCTGTCCTTCACGTCGATTCTAGCTGTCCTGGCCATATTTCTCCTCCGGCTACAGTACCATTTGTCCTCTGGCCTCGCTGGGACCAATGGACTTGATCTCTTCCACCAGTTCTTTTACGGTCCTGGCGAAGTCCACGCCTTCACTGGCACCAATCCAGGTCAATTTCAGCCTTCGCCCATGGAAACCGAACCTGGGCAATATTTCCTTCAATAACTTGACTCTCCTGCGGGCCTTGAGATTGCCGTTGATATAGTGGCAGTCCCCTGGATGGCAGCCGCTGATGAGGACTGCGTCAGCCCCTTCCAGGAAGGCCTTTATGACGTACTTCGGGTCGACCATGCCGGTGCACATCACGCGGATCAAACGAATATTGGGCGGATAAACCAGCCTTGACGTGCCTGCCAAGTCGGCGGCGGTAAAGGTGCACCAGTTACACACAAAGGCGATTATCGTTGGTTCAAATTCTGCCATATTTTCCTCCGCTCGTGCTCATTCAAAAAGCATATTGATCACCTAACAACCTTCCTATTCATTAACGATTAAAGCCAAGGAGTCCATGATGCCGTCCAGTTCCGCAAATACTTGTTTCTCGCTGAAATGCCTCACCTGGGCCGCCCCGCTCGGGCAAAAGCCTGAGCAGCTCCCGCATCCCTTGCAGAGGGCCTCGTTCACGACAGAGACATACCGCCGTTCATCGAACTCTATGGCCGAATAGGGGCAGAGATCTATGCAAGTCTGGCAGCCGACGCAGATATCAGGATCAATCCAGGAAATCGTAGGAGAGATCTCCACCTCTCCCCGTGCTGTCAACTCCAGTGATTTGGCTGCGGCTCCCGAGGCCTGGGAAACAGTATCCGGGATATCCTTAGGGCCCTGGCACGCACCGGCGATAAAGACACCGTCCGTCGCGGTGCTCAGGGGTGCCAGCTTGGGGTGTTCTTCCAGGAAGAAGTTATCCGCCCCCTGGTTCACGCCAAAGATCCTCCCCACATCAGGGGCGTCTTTCCTGGACTCCATGGCCGCGCAAAGGATCACCATGTCCACGGGCAGCCGGTAGCGTTGGGCCAAAAGGGTATCTTCACCTATGACCACCAGCTTTCCGCGTTCTTCTGGGCTCATGGGAAGATCGGTGATTTCCGCCGGCTTGCCCCTGATGAAGGTGATACCCTCCTCCTGGCACCTCCGGTAGAATTCCTCGTATCCCTTGCCGAAACAACGCATATCGATGTAGAAGTTATAGATCTTGGTGTGATGCCCGACCTTGTCCCGAATTAGATGTGCATACTTGAGGGCATACATGCAGCAGACCCTGGAACAGTACTCGTGGTAATTCTGATCGCGGCTGCCCACGCAGTGGATGATGGCCACACTTTCCGGGGCTCTTGTAAATTCCCAGTTTTCGTCCCTGACAAGGATCTGCCCCGCCGTGGGTCCAGTCGCATTGTTGATACGCTCAAACTCCAAACTGGTATATACGTTAGGGTACTTCCCGTATCCGAATTGCTTCATGGGAGAGGGGTCCCAGAGGTCATACCCCGTGGCCAGAATAATGCTGCCGACCTCGATTTCTTTTTCCTTGGGCTCCATTGCGTGATCTATGGCATTTGCCTCGCAGACCTGGGTGCATGCCATGCACTCGCTGCATATTCCACAATTGAGGCAGCGCTCTGACTCACGCCTCGCTTCATCTTCAGAAAGGCCCAAGTTCACCTCGTCAAAGGATAGTCCCCGGCCCCTTCCCGTAATGGTGGCCGGTCGGGGCCGAGGTTGCTTGCTGATGTCCCTGGGGATTTCATCCCAGTCACGCCCCGGGGGCTCTGCCGCAGCCAGCTCTTTTGTGAAACTCTCAAGGTCTTCGCCTCTCAAGAAAAGGTCCATTGCTTCCACTGCCTTGCGTCCCGATGCTATGGCTTCTATCACCGTTGCAGGTCCGGTGACGGCATCGCCTGATGCAAAGACATGGGGCTTCGAAGTTTGCATGGTGTGAGGGTTTACAACCAGGGTGCCTCTCCTACTTATCTCAAGACCGGAGATGTTTGTGACCCAAGAGGTATCGACCTGTTGACCGATAGCCGGGATGACGCTATCGCACTCGATCAAATGTTCCGATCCCTGAACAGGTACAGGTCTCCTCCGGCCTGTTGCATCCGGCTTTCCCAACTCTGTCTTGATGCACTCGATTCCTCTCACTACCCCGTTGTGCCCCTTAATTTCTACCGGGGCAGTAAGATAATGGATCTTTACGCCCTCCTCCAGTGCTCCCTCAATTTCCTCTGGGTAGGCCGGCATCTCTTCGCGGCTTCGACGATAGACAATATGTACTTCCTTTGATCCCAGGCGCAATGCAGTGCGAGCCGCATCGATGGCCACATTCCCTCCACCGATTACCACCACTCGGTCGCCAGGCTTTCCCCTTTTTCCCAGGTTTGTATCTCTGAGGAAGCTGACTGCGTCCACAACTCCCCGGAAGTCTTCTTCACCCGGAATTCTAAGTCTCATGCCGAGATGGGCCCCTATCCCTATGAAAACAGCCTTGAAACCATGGCCTTCCAGGTCTTCCAGGGTGAAGTCCATGCCCAGCTTTTCCCCGGTTCGAACATCAATACCAAGCTTGAGGATGTGATCTATCTCTCTATCCAGGACCTCGGGCGGGAGCCTATAATCCGGGATACCCACCCTGAGCATTCCGCCCAGTACGGGGAGGGCCTCAAAGATCGTTATCTTGTATCCCTTTTGACGCAAATAATAGGCAACAGTGAGTCCTGCGGGGCCGGAGCCGATGACGGCGACTTTTTCAGAGCGCCCCTGGATTTGAGGTAAGGGCAATTCGTCAAGGTCTGCACGGTCGGCGGCAAATCGCTTCAATTCTCTGATAGACAAGGCCTCGTCGATCTCCAATCTCCTGCACTCCCTCTCGCAGGGATGAGGACAGACGCGACCAAGGACTCCGGGCAAGGGGATGCGTTCCAGGATCAGGTTTACCGCATCCTGGTATCGCCCCTGCTTTATGAGCTGTATATAACCTTGGACATTGATACCGGCAGGACAAGCGATGACGCAGGGGGCGCGATCTTTCTTTTCAATGGTAAAGGTTATTGGTACGGCTTGAGGGAAGTCCCTGTATATTGCCCTTCTCTCTCCAAGCCCCTGGTCCCATTCACTCGATTTTATGACGGGGCATACTTTCTCACATTCACCGCAACCGGTGCACACTCCTTCTTTGACAAAGCGGGGTTTGCGCAGGATCTTGACCTTGTAATTTCCAATAAAACCTGATACCTCCTCCACCTCGCTGTAAGTGAGCAATTCAATATTGGGGTGCTGGCCCACAGAGACCATCTTGGGCGTCCCTATGCATGCGGCACAATCAAGGGTGGGAAAGGTCTTGTCGAACTGGAGCATGTGTCCCCCGATCGTGGGATCCCTTTCCACCAGGTAGACCTTGTATCCGGCATCGGCTATATCCAGCGCGGCCTGCATTCCGGCTATCCCTCCACCAAGCACCAGGGAGTCCGGGTTGACGGGCACCCTTCGGTCAAAGAGGCGGTGATGGTAATTCACCCGGTTGACGGCGGCTGCCACGAGGGTCTTTGCCTTCATGGTGGCCTCGTCCGGGTCTTCCGTGACCCAAGAGACCTGCTCCCGCACTGAGGCCATCTGGAAGAGGTACGGATTCAGTCCCGCTCGCTCGCAGGCGGCCTGGAAGGTCTTCTCGTGTAACCTGGGGCTGCAAGAGGCCACGACCACCCGGTTGAGCCCGAGTTCCTGTATGTCCTTCTGGATCATCTCCTGGCCTGGGTCCGAACACATGAACTTGTAGTCCCTTGAGACAACAACGTTGTCCAGGCCTTTTGCAAACTCGACCACCTCTTCAACACGGACCTTGCCGGCGATGTTGACCCCACAGTGACATATGTAAAAGCCAATTCGTTTTTCCATTACTTGCCCATTCTAATGCCTACAACGTAAGACAGACAACTTCGACAATTCTACAAGCTGCCATGCCTTGCTACTGACTCCCGGTCCCCAAGAGATCTTCCACGCACTTGAGGAGCTCTTCAGACTCGGGCGGTTTCTCAATGTAACCCTCCGGCTCCGGCACGACCTGACCCTTGTAAGTGTCAAGCATGCTCTGCGAGTGATAGAAGGTCTTCTTGGAAATGGCAGAGAGTATGATCACAGGGACGCTTTTTAGGGCTTCGTCCGTCTTGACCTCCCTGTACATCTGTATGCCACCCTGCCTCGGCATCATTACATCCAGGATGATGAGATCAGGGTTGATCTCCCTGGCAAGCTTGATCCCCTCTTCCCCTTGGTCCGCCACGTAAGGCTTGTAGCCGCTGGTCTCCAAGAGGGTCGAGAGGAAAATCCTCATGTCAAGCTCGTCATCTACTACAAGGATCTTTTTCTTCTTGGCCATTTCTCCATCCCTTTGTCTTGGTATTGAAAGCCCCTCTCCACGTTGTACCTCCTCTTCAAGGCCATGGTCCGGGAGGGGGCTTTCAAGTGTTCACTCCCCACAAGCAGTTGCCCAAAGCCTGACCGACGATGATCAGTGCCCCTGGGGGACCATTACGGCATATACCATGATGCTATGCCTCCCCCACCCTAAAGGGAATGGAAGGGTTTTGGGCAACTGCTTGTTCACGTAAAACCACGGAACGGTTTGATTTGGTAGCACATAACGTGCCAAAATGAAATTGTATCAAAAAATCAGGTGGATACATCAACAGGAAGAATGCGGGAGGGAGGTAGGCAAAGGAGAATGATGCAGCAATGAAACATAAGGCATGCTGCGACAGGGGGTGAAATCGGGTTAAGTTAGTAATTTCAGCGTATTACGATGCTATACGGAATCGAAACATCAATGCAACATAGGGGCAACGTCCGTGCAACACTCATAATGTCCCCTTCCTGCCAAGCATCTTGCTCAAAGCTGATGTGAGACACGGGCAATTCCTAATCCGTCAATTGGAGTCTAAGGACATCTTTCATGAGTTTAAAATGGATATCAAGCGAATAGATCTTACAGTGATTTTGTTTCGCGTTTTGGGCAATTATCAGATCAGGGATGCCGATTCCATTTAAACCCTTTTTCAAACATTTGAGTTGGAACTCAATAATTTGTTCCCAGTCTATGGTTAGTGGTAATTTGTTGATATTATATAATAATTTCACAACTTTTCGCTGGTTACGCATCCTCAAGAATGGAACCAATTCTGCAAGGATAAGGTCATTGATGACAATGAGGTTTTCATCGATCAAGGAATCAAGTTTTTCAGAATAATTTCCGGTCCTGAAATAGTCTATCCAAACGGATGTATCGACTAATACCGACATTGGCGCCCTCTAACGGCGTTCATATCGATATCCAAATCTATCTTGCCTCTGTATTCTTTCAACCCGGAGATCTTTGATTTCCTTATTAATTCCTCCAAGGCGGTAATAATAACTTTGGTTTTTGTCCTAATTTTAGTAGCTTTCATAGCTTCATCAATTAATTCTTCAGGCAAATCAAGTGTTGTTCTCACAGTAGGCCTCCTTACCCGCAGTTTATGCATGAAACTAGCATTCAATGCATATGATGTCAACATCCTATCGAATGCCGTGGGTCTGAGGATCATAACCTGCTGGTATGTGGGCATCAGTGCATCGAGACAAACTGATATACTGGGTGTCACCCATTAAAGGGCGCGTCAAGTGAAAAAACACCTGTCCCTGATTCTCCTTCTTAGCTTGACCCCACCCTCCGCACCAGCCTGCCTGTGCGTGTCGCACGCAGACAGGTCACCCATCGGGCTCAAGGTTATCTTTAAGGAATAGTTGGGTTGCCTAGACGCTTAGTGCGCCGGTTGAAACCGGCGAGGAGTTGTGGATGAAAGAGCCATACAGTGAACGCCTAGCGAGTCACACTGGCCCCGAGTCATGCATAGGTGCCCGTGAGGACACAGATGAAGCGTTGACAGGGGTACACACAGACCAGGTATTGAGCTGCGAAATCCAGCCATCCGGGGCGCCGACGCTGTTAAGCGAAGCGGAAGGCAACACAGAAGGCAGCGATATGCGCGAGTTGCCGTCTAGCCCTGCGCAGGCGGAGACCCTGAGCATGTGTGGAAACTCCTTGCGCGGGAAGCGGGAGATCCCACAGGAGCCCTTTCTCTGGATGGTGGGGAAGGGCGGTCGGAGAAGGCGGAAGGCCACAAGTCCGACATGTACGTTTCTGGGAAGTCGGATGGCTGCGTAATGCCGAAGAAACCGCCAAACAAGGGTGGAGAATACCCGCGTGCGGAGGTGGCGGAGGGAAGCCGGCCAACCAAGGGGAACACGGGGCAGAAAGCCACGCCCCGGACACAGAGCCGGGAAAGCGTGTTGCCCGGATTGCAACGTGTGCGGAAAATAGCAAGGGAGGAGAAGGATGCACGGTTCACCGCATTGCTGCACCATGTCATCACGGCAGCGCTTAAGGAGAGCTTCTTTGCCCTGAAGCGGCAAGCGGCCTCGGGTGTGGACGGCGTGATGTAGGAGCAGTACAGGGAGGGACTCAAAGAGAGGCTTGAGGACCTGCATGCGAGGGTGCGTAAGGGCACATATCGTGCCCAGCCCTCAAAACGGGTATGCATCCACAAACCGAGCGGGCAGATGCGCCCCCTGGGAATCGCCGTGGCATGATACCGGTCTTCCCAGTACGCCCCTTTCCGATTCTTACTTTGATTGAATTCCTGCCCCGTCCTTCCCGCGATCAGTTGAATCGATTTAGGGATAACATCTCTTCCCCCGTTGTCCCTTACCAGAAGATGAGTGTGTTATGTGGATCTCCACATAATGTATGAGTGCCCATGAGCACAAAGGCATATATGTCAACGTCAAATCCTTAGGAGCCGTTAAAAAATAACTGTAACATGTATCATACCCGCGGTGAAATTGTGTAGTTCCATTCACCAGGGAATTTGTGGGGAGTAATTTGAAGCTTTTTCATGTCTTGGTCTGTAACCTTTAGCCCTTTTGGATATTTGTTGAGATCAAGTTCACATTGAACTCTTAATCCTGATTTTGTCCGGGTGGAGGCGATAAGGTTGATAATTACCTCATGGCTAATCAATGGCCTGCCGCGCCAATTCATTGTTATGAAGGAAAAGAGTCGATGTTCGATCTTATCCCATTTGTTTGTTCCAGGTGGAAAATGACACACCGTTATAATCAGTCCGGTTTCATCAACCAGATTTTGCAGTTCCTTTTTCCACAACCTGACTCGATATCCGTTGCTCCCCCCACTGTCGG
>JAFDHB010000279.1 GCA_019308985.1 Deltaproteobacteria bacterium
GAAGCCATCATACCTTGTCCACCTTTATCTGCCCCCTCTCCAATGACTCATCCGGAAAAATACCTGATACCTTCGCCCCTGTTATTCTTTCTATTTCTCTTACCCCCCGGTTCTTGTATCCCCTTACGAGGGGAATCTCTCGGGCCGGGACCCTTAACCTGATTTCCTTGGCTTCCCCTGGCGAGGGCAACAGACCCATCACCCGTTTCAGTTGGATGCCGGCACGGACCAGGAAACCAAAAGAATCGTGCCATGGACCGGCCAAGATCTGCCCTTCTGCAAGGAGCGAACGGGACGTAAGGAGACCTATGCGGATTACCGGGATGCCTTCCTCCTCCAGCGCCATACAACTGTCGCGACAGATATTGACCGCCTCTTCCAGTTCAAGGGGCCTGTATTTCCCCTGTTCGTACCACCTCGCAAGTTCCGTCCCCTTGATTACCAGGACCGGATAGAGCCTCACCATATCCGGCTTCAGCTTTACCACCTCTTCAACAGTCCGACGGAACCTCTCCCTGGAATCTCCCGGTAGGCCGGGCATGAGCTGTATGCCGACGCTAAAACCATGATCCCTCAACCTGCTGACTGACCTGACGGTATCTGCTGCCTTGTGGCCCCGCTTTGTCAGCTCAAGTACCTCGTCATCCATGGACTGCGCCCCCAGCTCAACGGTGGTAACACCATGCTCTCTCATTATCTCCAGCCTTCTTTCATCCAGGGAATCCGGGCGCGTGGAGACCCGGATGGACTCTACCAGTCCTGTCTTCACGAAGGGTTGAACTGCTCCCAGGAAGTCTTTCATTGTCTCAATCGGCAAGCTTGTGAAGGTCCCACCGTAGAAAGCGACCTGTCTTACCCTTTTCTCCTGAAGGCCTCTTGTCCCAAGGGCCTGCGCCATAACCTCCTTTACCTCCCTGCCGTTCATCGGCCCTTGCACTTGGTTCGTAATCTTCTCCTGGTGGCAAAAGACACACCTGTGGGGGCATCCCTGGTTTGGGATAAATACCGGTATTATCAAGAACCCTCTTTTTCCGCCTTTAGCCAAAAGAATGCCTCCTTCGCGGCCTCCTGTTCGGCCTCTTTCTTAGTCCGCCCTTCTCCCTGTCCTATAATCTTCCCATTTATCATCAGAGCGACTTTGAATGTCTTCTCATGGGCAGGCCCCTTCTCCTGGAGAACCCGGTACTCTGGAAGAATCTTGTAGGTCTCCTGGGTATATTCCTGTATCATGCTCTTGTAATCATTGACCACTGCCCTCGACTGAATCTCTTTTATCATCGGCAAGAACAGGTTCTGTATTATCTCCTTTGTCTTTTCAAAGCCGGCATCCAGGTAAAGGGCCCCGACCAGAGACTCCATTGTATTGGCCAATATGGATGGTTTTTCCCTGCCGCTGGATGTCTCCTCGCCTTTTCCAAGAAAAAGGCACTCTCCCAGCCCCAGGATCCTGGCCATGTTGCAGAGTCCCTTTTCATTTACGACGAAAGACCTGTACCTGGTCAGCTCCCCTTCAGTGGCGTCCTCGAAGAGGTCCATCAAGACATGGCCGATTGCCAGACCAAGGACCGCATCTCCAAGAAACTCGAGCCTTTCGTTGTCCCTCAGATCCACGCTCCCTACCTCATTCACATAGGATGAGTGCCTAAATGCCTCTTCCAATAGATTCCGGTTCTTGAACTCATAACCCAGCCTTTTACATAAACGGTCAAAGGCCTTTTCTCCCGATTCCGAGCATCCCATCGATCCAATCCCTTCTCCTGAATTCTTCTCCCAGCACGACAATTATACATTTTTTCTGCTCCGCGATACAGGCCTTAGTCCAGTGGCGAGCCGTTACGCCTTCAGGCAAGGCAAACGGCTTGACCAAAGGGCCAGACCAGGTAAACCAAGTGGTTGAGTAAACAGGACATCTTTTCGGGCCCGGGATTTTCTGTTTGATATTTCCCCCCATCCAAGATATATAATTTGTCTTACTGACAATACGCCCAGGGAACCCACAGATGGCAAGGAAAAAGGATAAAAGGAGTAAAGGGAAAAGGCTCGACAATCTGCTCTCCCGCGAAGAGCAGTCCAAGCTGGAGACAATCCTTGGAGCTGTCAAAGACCAGGATCCTTCACAGATAGTAGAGCACATAACGAGTCCACGACTGGCTGCTCTGGTCCTTGAGAAATTGCCTCCCCATGAAAGCTTTTCACCACCCCTCGTGGTCGCCATTAAGGAGGCCTTCCCCAATGATAAAACCGTACAGAAGTCCATTAAGCGGCTCCTCTTCAAACTCAAGCAAAGGGGAGTTTCAATCCCTGGTCTGGAAGAGCAAAAGGACACCAAAGCCTTGATCAAAGGGCCTGACAAGGTTGACCCCGTTGCCTACGTAGGTCCTATAGACGGAGCCGGAAACCGCCCCCTTTTCTTGGCCGTCCCCAAGTTCCCGAGGGGCTACGATGTAGGGATAGGCGTTGCGAATGATGAGCTTGGATTCAGGGAATTTGTCGCCGGCACTCAGAGCAAGAAGCGCATGAATGAATTGAAGGACTTCTTCTTTGAACGGGTTCGTGATCCCGTGGAGACATCCGTGGCCCACGTGGCTCAAATCATCGAGATGGCCTATGCCGGCCAAGAGTCCTCGCCGGCTGATGAGGTCTCCCAGGCATACCTGAGAATCAGACCCTGGATTCTGGAGAACGTTACCATACCTGAACGACCCTTGATATATGATTTCATATCCCCCGAAGATGTATCCAGGGCCCTGTTGACTTCTTCACAGATAAGCAGGCTTTTGGGACATAGGCTTCTGGAGACCTGGGTGGTTGAACCCGAAGCAATTGAACCGCTTATGGAAGAGATCCAAGCGGCCCAAGAAAGCCCCATCCTGATCTCCGATGCGCAAAGGGCAAGCCGCATAGGGGAAATCAAGGCCGAGGGAGCAAGGAAGATCTATCCTGCCGCGAAGAGGAAAATCCTGAAAAGGCGACTTGAGGAAACGGCCTTTATCTTTT
>JAFDHB010000086.1 GCA_019308985.1 Deltaproteobacteria bacterium
CCCCACCACTGAGAGAACCTTCGGAGGGAGTCTTTGTCTCTGTGGGCGCCACTCCAGATGAGTCGTTTTCTCTCCAGATCATAGACATTGGTGTGGTAGGTATGTCCTTTCTTCCTGCTGATCTCATCGATGCCGATGAATCTAACACCGTGGTAGTCTTCCCGCTCCCTGCCATAGTCAACGGAACCCTCTATCGCGCCTCTGACCGTATTCGAGGAGACATGGAACAGTCCGGGTACCTGATCCCACGACAGCAACCGAGACCAGAACGCAAGCACCGTAATCAGGGGAAAACTGATGGGTCGTTTCCCCATGCTCCAGGGGATACGCTCCACCTTCACCCCATGTTCAGGACAGCTGACCCTGTCCAGGGTAATCCTCGGTTCGTTGTTAATATATGTAACCGACACGATACGATGATCCTTAATCCCGAGCGTGAAACGTACGATACTTTCTATGAGCATGAGTCACCTCCGTTATCAGGTATTTGTGATAACACCATAACTAACGGACTTGGCTCATGCTTTCAACGTGTAAGGCCCTTTATTGGGCACAGATTCTTATGAGAAGCCTAAAAATTTTTCCTAAGGGCTGATACCCATCCATTTCAAGACCATTCCTTGGGGCCAGGGTAAATTCAAAATTTTATCAAAAAAGACTATAGTACTTGTCCAGACAACAATCGAATATAGTAAAGAGTGGTACCATTTTAACTTTGCTTGAATGAAAGCATATAAAAGTAAAAAGAAAAATGTCGCTACAAAAAATCCAAACAATAAAATCGATATAAAATATATATATATCCAGCTAAAATAAATTAAAGCCCTCCTTATGATTTCATGTTTAGCTATAGCGCCATCTAGAGGTGAGTCAAAAGTAAAATCATATTTAAATCCAAAAGTTTTTATTCTTATCAGTTCATTGACAAATTGGACTACGCTAAGAATTAAACATGAAATTCCTATGGTTAAGGGAAACAGTTTAACCTCCCAATGCCATTGAAGGGAACTGATAGTTAGATATAAAAATATAGCAGCTAGTAAAAATTATTCTAGGGCCTATTTTCACTTACAATTCCTTTGGATTATATCTCCATAAAATGATTTGAATAACTTTAAGTTTTCTGAAATCGCCACACCGCTTTCATTAAGGTTATTCCCCTTTGATTTCCTTATATACTGTATCTACTATGGCGGGCTTATCCAGTATCATTTTGATTCGATTACGAGCCTCCTCAGAAAGAAACATAATTTCTTCTTTATTCCCAAATATTTTTTCTTGGTCTGAAAGGTATTCAGGGCTCCTCAACATATCTCCCCAAGCCTTACTGAGAATTGAAATAATTTTTTCAGGGGTGCCGATAGGGGCTATTACAAACCGAACCGCGCTTTTGGTAGCCGTCATCCATTTAAGGTATTCCCAGTAAGGTCCGGATGGATATTTTCCAGTTAGTTCTTGGAAAACTTCAACAAAAGTTGGAATGTTTTTAACTCCAGGGTCTCTAACTATCTCGCCGCTTCCAGTAACAATTCCACCTTGCCATAACGGAACCCAATTGCCAGCCTTTACTTCTTGCAGAGGGGTTCTTCTATAGCCGCTAACCAGTGTAGTATATATATCTGCCTCACCCCGCCCAAGTGCAAGATAGGCCTCTGCTCCACCCTGATAACCGGTTACTTGTATAAAATCGGCATCTTTACCTCGCTTAAGGCCGAGTATTTTCATTGATGCTCCATCTCGAACATAGGAATCATCACGTGTTAGATTGGCAATGACAATAGGTTTCTTGGTTGGGTTTAAGAAACTTTTATACCCTTTGGGGAAAACCGCCTTTCTGCCAAAAGTAACATTCGTGTCTTGAAGGCCCGCGATTATCGGAACATCGCGAAGATCTGCTGTCCCTTTTGGATATTTTTCAAATTCAGTTGCTTGCCTTGATGCTAATGCCCCTCCAAAACAGCCAATTGTAAGTCCATTTGGCTTTGCCACTCGAGTTAGCCACCTATAACCAACAAGGCCGGTAGCTCCTGGCATATTTTTCACGATTATGTCTGGATGGCCTGGAAGAAATTTTCCAATATGCCTCGCCATAAGCCGGGTCCATGTATCTGAGGACCCTCCTGGGCTGAAGTTGCAAACGAGGACAACTTTTTTACCTTTATAGAATTCTTCTGCACCCCAGGATTGACTCGAATTGATCAGCAGCAAACCCGTCATAAATATGAATATCAGAGGACAAAATCTTCTTTTAAAATGTACCCAATTGATGAGATCTACCATGATAACCCCCTTTCTTGTTTGAAGGATTTAAGATAAAAGTGATGCTCGCTCCCGCAAAGCTGGTGATTTCAAGAACCCCTGTAGAGGGCGATATCACCAGGAAAGCCCTGTTGGGACTAGTTATTGATTACTTATTTAAGTAGTTTCTTCTTTATGGCATCCTCAGTCTTTTTTTGACGAAGGCCGTAGTATAACGTGACAAGAATAATGACCGAAATGATCAAAACAATTGGCCTTAAAAAAAATTCAGGTCCATACCTGTCCAAAGAAATGAAGAAATAGTTTTCCGCTATACGACTTAATATGAAACCCAATATCAACGGCGGGCGAGGCCAGTCAAATCTTTTCATTAGCCACCCTAAGCTACCAACTGACAATAATACGATAAGATCACCCAACGAACGTTTCATTTGAAACGATGCGAGAAAAACAGCAACAAGTATTGGTGGCATCAAACGGTGAACATTAATAAAACATAACTTCGCAATCCACTTTGTGAGAACAAGACAAATACCAGCGCCCATTATGTTTGCAAAAATTATGCTCCAAACCATTAGAAAAGTTAGATCCAAGTGTTTACTAAGCATGTCAGGACCGGGGGTAATCCCCTGTATCATAAAACCCCCCAAAATCAATGCCATCGATGCGCTCCCGGGCACACCAAAAGCAAGGGTTGGAATCAAAGCTCCGCCTTCTTTTGCATTATTAGATGTTTCAGAGGCAATAACTCCTCTGACATCGCCTTTTCCAAAAGTATTTGTAGCCCCTTTTTCAGTCTGCAATGCGTGACCGTAGGAAACCCAATCAGCCACCGCGCCTCCTAAACCGGGAATTGCGCCGATCCAAGTCCCAATTATGGCTGAACGAATCATCAAAAAATAGTTCTTGAAAACATCACGAACACCTATACTCGCACCTTTCATAACTTCTTTTGGTACTTCCGCGATCTTTGTTCCACGAATAACAAGGTCACCTATTTCTGGCAGAGCAAAAATTCCCAATCCAATAGGAATTAGCGGAAGTCCATCCCAAAGATATAACTGCCCAAAGGTCCACCTTTCAACACCCATCCTCGGATCTAATCCCACCATCCCCAAAAACAAACCAAACCCACCTACAAGAAGGCCTTTGATTGGTTCATTCCCACTAATTGCTCCAACCATCGAAAGTCCCAAAATTGTTAACATAAAAAGTTCTGGTGCCCCAAAAAGAAAAATAATTGTTCTGATTATTGGAATGCTAAAAAATAGTACTACAGCGCCGACGATCCCTCCTAACATCGAGGCCATATAAGCTGCGCCTAATGCTCTTCCGGCTTCCCCTCTTTTAGCCATAGGGTAACCATCTAAAATTGTTGCCATTGAGGCAGCAGTCCCTGGAACGCTAATCAAAACGGCGGGAATTGTATCTGACGTACAAGTAATTGAAGTAAGCCCTATCATAAATGCAAAAGATTGAAATGGATCAAGAGTAAAGCTAAAAGGCAAAAATATTGATAATCCAACAAGGCCGCCAAGTCCAGGAATCACTCCGAGAGTTAGACCGCTTAATATACCTATTATCAAAAAAAAGAAGTTCGCTGGAATTAGTAAATGTGTTAATCCCAACATAAAAGGCTCAAGCATTCCCATGCTCTCCAATTCTTCTGGTTTTAGAAATCATTTAGACTTCCAAACCCCTGCCTTTTGAATATCCATTGTGTCATCAGGTATAGGCATTTCCCACCAATGTCTTGTCTGCTTATCTTGGCCAATCCTCCTGATTTTATCTGGTTGATGCTTCGATGTTTGCTATAAGAAAACATATTTGTCAAGCAAAAATTCCAATTATTTAGAATACCTGCTTACTTTTTGAAATTGCATCACCTAATTTGAGCCTGCTCAACGCCATAATATGTTGATATATTGAGTTATTTAGGGCGCTATTTTGAAAAGTAACCCACTAAATCCTTATAGAATGGGGGTTTTGTGTATAGTGGACCCCAAAAACGTGAAAAAGCAACCCAATTTTCATAGGCAAAAATGATAGAAGTAACCCAAGATTTCAATGCTTGTCGTCCGACCATAAAAGCTTACAACTTCCGGTTTTATCTAAGCTTTTTGGTTTTGCTTCTTATCCTGTATACTCCTGAAATATTGAACATCAATATTGAACAGGCTCAATTTAATATGCATAAAAAGGGTCAAAATTTTGCTTGACAGGCTTGACAGGAAAGTTTTCCAGTGGCAAACTCTGTTTATGAAAGATTCAGATTTAGAGAGACGTTCTTTGGAGATCGCGATCGCGCGACGTATCAGGGAAAAAAGAAAACAGAAAGGCTGGACACTGGAGGTACTTGCGAAAGTGACCGGCATTTCCAAAGGCTACTTGTCTCAGATTGAGAATGGAGGGAAGGTCCCTCCTATCGGGACACTGACCAAGATTGCATTCGGCCTTGGCGAAACCGCGTTAGCCTTGATATCAGGAGAACCGAGCCAGGAGAATTCGAGTAAAATGGCCGTTAGTAGGGTGGAAGACAGGGTGACCATAGCTCACTTTGATGCTTCTCCCAATTCCATTTACGAGTCCTTCGCATTCAATAAAAAGGACCGTATAATGGACACATACTGCGTTACGGTAAGTCATGAGTTTCCTCCAATGCCAATGATGCATTCAGGCCAGGAATTTAACTACATATTGGAAGGCGTCATCGAGTTTTATTATGATGGGCAGACGCAACAACTTAAATCCGGTGATGCGGTTTACTTTAATAGCGACCAGCCCCATATGGGTAGAAGTTTAAGCGAAAAGCCTGCCAAGTTATTAGTGATTTTTTGTAAATCTTAAACGCAGGGATGCCAATGACAAACCTACCTTAACAAGTTATTAGTGATTTTTTGTAAATCTTAAACGCAGGGATGCCAATGACAAACCTACCTTAATAATAGGGATACGAAAATTATTACGATGTTGATATGAAATCTACAAAATCATTTTTGGGGTCCACTATAAGGAGGGCTGCAAACAAGGCCGTGCTGGTGCAGGGCTTGGAGTCAAGCGAAGAAATATGAATTCTTCGCCGAGGGAGGTCTTTTTTCACTTGACTCGCCCTCTAAAATGGGTGACCCTTTTACTTTACTTGACTGATGCTCAAGGAAGACGATTATCACGGCCTTGGGGCGGCGCCAATATTGCCCACAAGGAGGTGATACCTCGCACCCCCTGAGAGGGAAAGCATATATTATGATTTGCTCGGCAGCCAGCCAAGAGGCCAGTCTCTTTCCTGCTCAAAAAACACTTGAAAAACCTCCCAAAAATTTATTAGAAATGACCCATTGCAACCTACGTCCGGCAAGATTCGGACCGCCTGGTTGTCCCCAAACCAACACCTAGCGGTGATTTCCTTGTATTTTCATAGTCCTACTGAGCAATTGAACAGCGTTACTAGAAGGATGAGCTCCAGGGCAAATAAAAGCGACATATAGGCGCGATCATTTCCTTTTCTGCTACAACAGCATAACCCACAAGCCTGATCGTGAAGAATTCTGGTAACAGCAGTCTCTCTGCTGCAAACCATGAACTTTAAGCTCAATCTTTAGGAATAGGGCGGCAAGGACCCTTCAGCCTATTTTCTTACCTGCCCCAGTTAGTAGGACTCTTCTTCTAACCCTATGATACAATTGCGAAGGCCATCCAATGCTCTTCGGCGATTATAGCTTTTTCTGCCTTCTTGAAAACGAGGCATTCCTGCCCTATTACAAAGGCTCCACTTTCAGGGGGGTCTTTGGGACAGCCCTTAAAAGAGTCGTCTGTGCGTTAAGAAGAGAGGAATGCAAAGATTGCATCCTCAGGGAGCGTTGCCTGTATTCCCAGGTATTTGAAACCCCCTCTTCCAGGCCCCACCCCTTTGTGATAGAACCACCTCTCTCAACGGATACCCATTTTGAAGGGGGCTCCCCCTTCAATTTTTCCTTACTCCTCTTCGGCGAGGCGAACAAGAACCTCCCTTATTTCATCTATGCCTTCGAGCAAATGGGCAAAATAGGTATCGGAAAGCGGGTTGGAGGCAAAAGGGGCCGATTTGCTGTCGAGAGCGTCAAGATCGGAGATGAATTGGTCTATGATGGAAACGAGGGCAAGATAATCATGAAAGACCCTACACAACTCAGCTTGAATCATGGCAAAGAAAAGACCCAAAAGGGTATATCCCGGCTCAGGTTGATTTTAATAACCCCCCTGCGCCTCAAATTCCATAACCGGTTGACCGCAGAGCTCCCCTTTCACGTGCTCGTGAGGGCCATGCTGAGGAGAGTATCTTCCCTGTACAATGCCTTCTGTGAAGGTGAACCCGATCTTGATTACAAGGGCCTGGTTCACCGGGCACAGTCCGTGAAGGTCGTTAGATCTGAAATTGATTGGTTTGACTGGCAAAGGTACTCCGGCCGCCAGGACCGTTCCATGCTCATGGGGGGAATTGTGGGTTCCATTACCTACGAGGGAGAAATCGGCGAATATGTGCCCCTGCTGGATTTCTGCGCCAGGGTTCACCTTGGCAAACAAACCTCCTTTGGCCTGGGAATGGTAAGGTGGGAGGCTATCTGATGAGAAACATCCTCCTTGCAGTTACGGGTTTGAACCCCCAGGTTATCACCGAGACTCTCTTCGCACTCCACCAAAACCTGCAACAGGTGGATGCCGTACATGTAATCACTACCCGTGACGGAAAGGAACGTATTTACGGAGAACTTCTATCCGGCAAAAGTGGTCACTACTACCGGTATCTCGAAGAATACGGGATAAGCCCATCTGGCATCGACTTTGACTACCGTAATATCCATGTTATCAAGGATGAGCATGGCAGGGAGCTTCCGGATATCCTGACGGAAGCGGACAATGAATGCCTTTTAGAATTGTGCCTGGACCTCACCTTTCGCTTTACAAGGGAACCCAATAACGCGGTCTTTTTCTCCATTGCCGGCGGGCGGAAAACCATGAGCTCGTGCTTGACTCTCGCCGCACAAATATACGGCCGTCCTCAGGACAGGATCTACCATGTCCTGGTCTCCCCTGAATTTGAAAGCAACCGGGATTTCTTCTATCCCCCAAGAAAGTCAAAGGCTATCGAGCTGAGGGATGAACATGGCAATCCATATTTCAAGGAAACAAGGTACGCCCAGGTGAACCTCGTACCTGTCCCGTTCGTCTCTGTGCGGGACAGGCTGGCACCGGCATTATTGAGCGAGCCGAGAGACCCCGGCACCCTCCTTTCTTCCCTGGTCCGGGAAGAGGCCGCCGTTCTCAAAGTGAACCTCCCGGCCAGGAAGTTGATTTACAAGGACCTGGAACTGGATATGATGCCGGCCTGGATGGCATTGTATGCGTTCTTCATCACCCGAAAGCAGGAGTGCGCCATTGAGTCGGAGACTTGCGGCAGGTGCACAGATTGCTTCCTGGACATCCAAGAGATCTTCGCCAGGCAGGATCGATTGACCGATCTTTATAGGAGGATTACCAGGGATCGACCAATCGCTGAAATGAGTGACACAGGCATTACACAGCTCAATTCGGAAAACTTCAATGCCTACAAGGCCAAAATAAAGGATAAGCTCAGGGAGCGCTTCGGCTATTATGCCCTGAAAGACCTGGAGATAGCCTCCCTGGGGAAAAGGCCCAATACCCGTTACGGGATCAAGATGGACAAGAGTAGGATAGAGATTGTTTACTGATGTTGAATACATCCTTGCATCTCTTACTAACCCGATTTGGCATAACTTTCGATAAAGATAATCTCAAAGAGGAGCTGAAAGAGGGGCGCTTCCTCAGGCATAATTCTTGCTTTTCAGCTTAGCCCGGTTTCAGGGGAGACCATGGATGAACCGGCGAGCCGGAGCCGGAGAATAGGGGTTATTGATTGATTCTTGGTGCGGCAACGTTGCAGTTGATGAAAATCATGGCAGAAACTGTCACTGTACTTACCCAAATAAGTTACATGGAGGGGAAATGGACCAAAAGAAACAGGCCATAATCCTGGGTGCCCTTTTGCACGACATCGGGAAGTTCATGCAAAGAGCTGAAATTCCCTGTCGTTATGAAGATGACTTGGACCAGATGCAGGTGGTTTGCAAGTACCACAAGGATGGAGGCTATTTCACCCACAAGCATTCCCTGTGGACGACACAATTCTTTGAAGAATACCAAATTCAGTTTCCAGCTCTGTCGGCTCCATTCAATAATCCGGATGACAACATAGCCAACTTCGCGAGCAAACATCACAACCCACATACCCCCCTTCAATGGATCATAGCTGAGGCAGATCGTCTCTCTTCAGGTATGGACAGATTGCCGGGAGATGAAGAGGATGAAACAAAGGGAAGAGACGGGTTCAAGAAAGTTAGGCTCCTCCCGATACTCGAGGAAGTATCCCTCCAAGAAAAGGAAAAAGAGCCCTCTACCCATGCCTATGAACTGACACCGCTGTCTATCGAGGAGGAGATGATTTTTCCCCGCAGGATTGAAAGCCTCACTCCGAAGAGAGGGGAACCGCTTGTCGAAAATTACAAAATGCTTTGGGATCAGTTTATAGGCGAATTCTCTTTGTTGCCCAACGAGAACTTCTTTGTCTTTCTTGAAAGCCTTCTATTCCTTCTGGAGAAATACACTTGGTGCATACCAAGTTCCACAGTTGATCTCCCGGATATTTCCCTCTTTGATCATGCCAAAACTACGGCGGCTATAGGTGCGTGTCTATATGACTACCACTATGCCCACGAGAGTCTTGAAGAGGGGAGAATAAGGGGCCGAGATGACTACAAGTACCTCTTAGTCTGCGGCGATCTTAGCGGGATCCAGAGATTCATCTACAACATCACATCCAAAGGAGCCGCCAAGGGCCTAAAAGGCAGGTCGTTCTATTTGCAGCTCCTGGCTGACGCAACCGGTAAGTGTATCCTGCGAAGCCTTGGCTATTCTTTCTCAAATCTTTTGTATGCGAGCGGAGGTAAATTCTACCTGCTTGTTTCCAATGGGCATGAGCATGACTTGATTGAAATAGGCAAAAAGATCAACGAGGAATTGCTTCAAAGGCTTAGGGGAGAAATCTATCTTTCTTTGGGTTGGTGCCAGCTTAGAGGAAGGGATTTCTTGGGAACTAACTTTCCTCCTAAATGGCAAGAGGCGGCAGAAAAAGCCAATAACCAAAAGCGCAGGAAATTTTCGGATCTTGGCTACGATACCATATTCCGTCCTTTTGGCAAAGGCGGAGAAGAAGACACCTGTCAAATCTGTAAAGGTGAAGGCGACATCAAACCGCGAAGAGAAGATGAACCAGACTTAAAACTATGCCGCGATTGCCAAGAAAAAGAGGATTTGGGAGAACGCCTTTCAAAGGCTAATTACCTTGTTGAAGTCTTTGGGAGTCGGGCTAATTCTCTTGAGCCTGATCTGGATTTGCCCTTCCTAGAGATAACATATTTCTTTTCAAAAGATTTAGAGAGAATAGATACCGTCTCTTTGGAAAATACTATTATCTACAGGCTGAACTCTACCGAATTCTTGGGACAAGGCCTTCCTGTGAAAAGGTGTGCATATGGCTTCAGGTTTGTCGGAGGAACCAGGATCCCTATGGATGTCAACCAAACTCCGAAAACCTTCAATGATTTTGCTGAAGACTCGACCGGCCTGAAAAGGCTGGGTATTCTGAGGATGGATGTGGACAGCCTTGGCCGTGTCTTTTCAGAAGGATTTGGGCAAAAGGCATCCATATCCCGAGTCGCAACCTTGAGCCGAAGCCTGTCTCTATTCTTCAACGGGTACTTGAACACCATCTGCCAGAAAAAGGGCTTTGAAGACAAGACCTATATAATTTACTCCGGGGGTGACGACCTATTTATCGTAGGCGCATGGAACACAGTCGTCGATTTGGCGGAAGAGATAAATAATGGGTTCACGAGGTTCTGCTGTGATAACCCTGATCTGACCCTTTCAGGTGGCATTGCACTGGTGCCGGCAAAGTACCCCATATACCGGGGAGCCAGACATGCTGGAGACGCGGAAAAACTGGGAAAGGACTACAGGCGGAAAGGCGGAAAACAAAAAAATGCTATCGCTTTTCTTGGTAAGCCCCTTGGCTGGCAAGACTTCGCAATTGCCCGCGCGATCAAAGATCTCCTTTACAAATCGATTAAAGAGGGTAAGAAAGCAGTGGATAGCGAGAAAAATCTCAAGCTGTCCAAAGGCATCTTGGATCGCCTGAGGAAGATATTCCTCCTGTATGAAACAAACCGGACCTATTGGCGAGGTGTAAAAGAACTGTCGTCGGATTTGATTGAAGAGAGGCTCAAATATCACAAGTGGGTCTGGAGATCTGTCTATTCTTTGGGCAAGGCAGTAAAAGAGAATGAAATCTTCAGCGAAGACATAGAGGCCCTCCAAAGGGCCTTGTTTGAAAACAAGATTAATGGCTTGAGCTCGGAAAGGGAGGTGATTGAATTCATCGACGTGCCAACAAGATGGGCCGAGTTTCTTTTGAGAGAGGAGGAGGGGTTAGCATCGCAGGACAATGTTTAGACCACCCAAGTTTCTTTTGGGAAGCACCTGTAGAGCAAAGGAGGTAAAGGATATCCGTTCATAATCATTCCGTCTGAAGCATGACAATATTGCTTGAACCCATAGATTATATAATTCTTTACAATGCAAAGAAGGGAGGCAGGGTAAATGTCTATTCCAGACAAAAATACGATCAAAAGAATAATTGACGGGGATACTAAGCTCATGGTCCGGACAGCAAAAGACTTAGGGGTCTACCTCAAGAATAGGAAATTAACTACATCTCAAATCAGGAATGTCTTCAGTTCAGTAAAAAAGATAGAAATGGGTGGGTTCCAAGAAAAGGACCTTCTTCTTTTGAAGCCCAAGCTTGCATACGCAGCCAGTAGACTTGGCCCCAACAATGCCGTTGAGGACTTGGGAAAAGTGCTGGGCGCGGCAATTAGTGCGGTGAACGGGGACCAAAATAAGTTCTTGAACTTCTGCGACTTTTTTGAAGCGATACTATGTTACTTTAGAGCCGCTGAAAAGAATGTGATCCTTGAGGAGGTGTGATATGACGGGCAAATTACAGAAGAAGCTTTTCATCAACGGAAAGGTGCAGTCCATCACAGGGTTGGCTATCGGCGGTAGCAGCATCGGGCTCGAAATTGGAGGTGCTGATAAGGTCGTTGTACGGAATCCCATTACGAATCTTCCCTATATTCCGGGCTCTTCATTAAAGGGAAAGATGAGGAGTCTATTGGAAAAATACGAAGGGAGAATGAACATTACCGTAAAGATGGTGGACAAGCAGGGGAATGTTAAAGATAAGAAAACCTTTCGGTCAACACCCGAGATACCGGAGAACTTATTGGCTTCAAATACAGCCGAGGAAAGAATTGAGATCGAGGCCATGCCTTGCAAGTGTGGCGAATGCATGACTTGCCAAATCTTTGGCACCCCCGCAGAAGAGAAAAAGATGCTTGGCAGGCTTATTGTCCGGGATTCAGACCTTGTTAACGCTGAACAACTGGGAAACAGCAAAAACACCGATATGCCATACACGGAGGTGAAAACCGAGGTGGTGATTGACAGGATAACCTCGGCAGCCACGCCACGACAGTTTGAACGTGTTCCTGCCGGAGCCGTGTTTGGCCTGCAACTGGTATGCAATATCTACGAAGGAGATGATGAAGCCAAGGTATTGGGTAAGATCTTTGAGGCACTGTGCCTGGTGCAGGATGATTACCTGGGCGGGAGCGGAACACGCGGTTACGGGCAGGTCAAGTTCAACATTGAGTCGGTAACCTACAAGGACCAAGGTATTTATGAAAACAATGAACCCCCCAAGCCCCTAGATGGAATAAAGGTTCCTGATATGCTCAGAGAGGGCGATAATGGATAACACAATTGCATACAAGCTCAATTTTCATTCCCCCTTACATATCGCGGCCCATGGCATTGGGTATGAGCAAACAGAGCAGGTAATACACTCCGATACCCTCTTTAGCTCCATCATGACTCTGTGGCCGCACTTCTATCCCGAAGATGATGTAGAAAGTCTCTGTCAGGAGCCGCCATTTATCTTATCTTCTGCTTTCCCCTTCAAGGGCCAGTCATACTTTTTCCCCAGACCCTTTGTCAAAATCGGTAAACGGAGGGAAAAGGACGGTGCTAAGGTAGGTAAAAAGATTAAGGATGTCAAATACGTCTCCCTTCCGGTGCTTGAATCAATCTTACAGGGAAAAGGCGAGGAACTGGAATTTAGAGATGCCGATACCTTCCAGGATGGCAAGTTTTGGGACATAGGCGCTGGAGACAATCCTGACTATGACTCCCTCATCTTCGCGGAAAGGGAGGTACCCAGGGTGACAATCGATAGGCACTCTAATGCCTCCGAGATCTTCTATTTTTCAGAGCTGGTCTTTGAAAAGGACGCAGGCTTGTTTTTCTTGGCCAAATTCCTTGAAAAAGGAGCCCGGAAAAAATTGGAAGCTGTCTTGCGTCTCCTGGGCGACGAAGGAATTGGAGGCGATAAGAGAGCCGGCAAGGGCCTCTTCCACCTGGAGATTGCGGAGGATTTCAAAGTCCCCTTACCCCCGAAGCCGGATAGCTTTGTGTGCCTATCCCTTTACTACCCCAAAAAAGAGGAGTTCAAGGGAGGGATCCTTGGGGGCGCAAGCTACAACTTGGTATCAAGATCTGGATGGATCCACGTCCCCGGTGCCATGTCCTTGAAAAGAAAGTCGGTGAGGATGTTTTCCGAAGGATCTGTTTTTGGCTCCATTGGAAAGAGCGTGTATGGCGAGAACCCTCGCGTCTTGGATATGTCCGAGGACCTGGGTTTGAAACATAATATCTACCGTTACGGAACGGTCTTTACCCTGCCAATGGTCAAGGAGAATTCAGCATGAATGGAACAAACCATGGCCAGCTCTGCTTCTCCGTGATTACTCCCGTCCATATCGGGTCCGGAGAGAAGCTCAACAAAGTTGACGTTGCTGTCGATTCCAACAGGTGTGTCGTGGTGGATGTTGAAAGCCTCTTGCTGAGGCTCCAGGACAATAAGGACGCCCTTAATGAATTTGGCCACGAGGGCTTCAATATGACCCGGTTCTTGAGAAAATTCAAGATAAGCCCGAAAAGCGTTGAGAAATACTCTATCCATAACAAGGGCCGTGTTGTGTTGAAGGAAAGATTCAAAATACAGGAAATGATAAAGACAGGACTCGGGAACCCATATATCCCAGGGTCTTCTATCAAGGGGGCAATCCGGACAGTGCTGCTGTGGCACCTTTTCAATAAGGAGCCCAGTGAAGAGACAAATAAGATTCTAAACAGAATACTTCATAACCCGAAAGTGGAAAAAGAACATGCGGACAACGACCTTGAGAAACATTTCTTCGGAAATGACCCCAATCATGACTTCATGCGAGCTTTGCAGGTAGGCGATATTGAGTTCCGGGCACAGGACTTGAAGCTTGCAGAATCTAAGGTGTTGAGCCTCAGGTCGAACAATTCTTTTGGGTGGAAAAAAATGGGGAGAAAAGGATTTACATCTTCCAATCCGAGAGAAGCCACATCTATCTATTGTGAAGCCCTGACGCCAGGTGCAACATCAACCGGGCGGCTGAGAATCGAAAAATTTCTATTAGACCACCCTTTATCCGCCAAAGAATTGAAATTCTCGGGCAAAAAAGAGTTACTTGATGGACTTCCCGAGAAATGCAACCAGTTTGCCACGGCTTTCATTGATAAAGAAATCGAGTTCTATGATATCTGCAACATGAAAGATTTGGTAAAGTTCTACACCAATCTTCGTGAAAGAATATCCCAAGAAGGAAATGGGGCCTTCTTTCTCCACCTTGGCTGGGGCAGCGGCTGGAGAGCGATGACAGGGAACTACCTGGATGATGACACCCTTATGAAATTCAGAAAACTATTCGGCCTCGGCAAGTCGATTTGTCCGAAGTGTGGAAAAGAGTCCAAGAGAGACAAGAACAAGCAGGGATATTCATTTTGCCCTGCATGCAAAAAGACCTTCCCCACTCACATGTTTGGTGCTTTCCCAAAGACGCGCAAGATAGCGTTTGAAGACGGTTCATCACGTTACCCACTCGGATGGATCAAAGTAGAGATGGCTCCAGAAACTGGAGACGAATCGAGGCCTACTAAAGAGGAAAAACGCCCGAAACCAACCCCACCAAAGGGTGCTATCAGCGAGAAGTTTGAGAAATTCCGCCTTAAGCCAAGCCCAGAACATTTCAAGACCTTCATTGAGGACATAGGCGGCGAGGAAATAAGGGAAATAGAAACTCTCAGTTTTTCATCGATGAAAGATGTCATAAACATTGGCTTTGTCACGCCTCTTGAGCAAGCCAATGTACCGGATCAAGTTAGAAGGCTTATTGCGGAAAAAATCCTTGGGGTAATCGAGAAGAAAAGGAATTGGAAGTCGGAGAAGCTGGCCAAGTATGAAAAACTCCTACATTTAGCTAAAGCAGACTGAAAATCGGAAGAAGCCAGGAAAGGTTTTGGAAATGGCGCAATCATTGCTCTATACCATTGGAAACAGTGACATAAAGATCAACGATCATCAAAGGTTTGAAGGCTTCTATGATACCACGAAAGAAGTTCTCGGCCTCCTCAAGAGGGATGGGGAGGCAAGAATTACCGATAAGGGATTTGCTCTTTCTGGAAAGGAAGTAATCCCGGTCAAGGTAACGATAAAAGGCTCCGTAGAATCCCATGAAGAGCCCCTAGAAACCGTGGAATTCCCCATCTTTATCCCTATCTTGACAAAGGTAGTCAAAGACTCCCACAAGAAACCAGATAGGATCTTTCTCTTTGGAACAGAGCAAGAACCTCCAGACCCACAGGACACATATTACGCCGCAGAATTAGTTAAGCTGTTTGCAAGCAAGAGATATCGGATTGCATGCCAAAATATTATGGTCATGAGGGTAAATGAGCCTCCCTGGGACTACGATCAAATGTCTGACTACTTCTCCCGCTTTTTCGAAGAAAATCAGCATCTAAAACATAACACCTTCAATTACATCTCACTGACCGCAGGTACACCGGCCCTGACTACCAATATTGCACTCCGATCCATGGATCTTAGTGTCAAATACCTGTATCTCCCCAGAGGGTCTGGTGAATCAAAAGAAATAAAGCTGATGAGCCGCTTGAATCGCCAGAAATACGAATCTATCATATTGGAACTTATCAAGAATCATCAGTATGGATCGGCTATGGATGTTGTTGAAAGCTCTCCCTACGCCTCCCATTTCAAATTGCTGAAGCTTCTTGATGCGATGAGAAGAAGGATGCTTTTCGATTTTAGAGGGGCCCTTGAGGAAAGTCGCAAAATCGATTCCTCCGACGTCCGAATTGTTGAGCTGATTGACAACCTATCAGACCTTTGCTCGCAGGATGAAAAGAAGATACTTGAGGAATTAGCGCATAGAACAGAACTATCCTTCCTGAAAAAAGATTATCTCGAAGGGATAGCCTTCCTTTTCAGTCTTGTAGACAATTTCCTACAGTTTCAACTCGAGACCTCCACAGGAGTAAAAATAAACAAAATCGGAGGCGAATTCAAAGAGTTCAATGAATTCATCTTGAGGAAGGAATACATAGCAGAGAAGGAGAAATACTTGAATCTGCCTACCAGGCCTAATTTGAGAGAGATCCTTTCCTTGGTCAGCAAGGATGAGTCACCTATCGAAGCAATTGAAGACATCAATGATTTTATAGATCGCTTAGAAAAGCCTACCAAGACAAATGGAAAAGAGACTAGCATCCTGGATCTCAGGAACAAGGGGCCTTATGCACACGGTAACATGGGTGTTACGGAAGAATTGTTAAAGGGAATGTACCCTCCTTTTGGAGCAGACGGCATTGTTCACGACCTAAAAAAGCGCTTTTCAAACCGCATCGATCTCTCACGGAACCCATTTGAAATCATAAATAACTTACTGGCAGAATGGCTAGCACCAGATGTGTAAACACAAAAGACTTAACCTCCTTTAGGTAGGCTCCTCACTTTAACGAGATCGTATTATGCTGATGAGAAAGGACCCGGGACACATGCCCAATCCTCTTGAGCTTGCCCGCAGTTACATTGACGAGGGTGACGAGCACAGGGCTCAACAAATTGTGCTCGGGCAGAGACACAGACTGCCTGATCACCCGGATGTCCACGCAGAATGGGGGAGGATCAGTGAAGAGCTTGGTATGGCAAGGCAAGCAATGGAATTCTACGAAGGAGGCCTCAAGCTTGATCCCGGGAACAGGGAATGTCTCTACCTCCTGGCAAGGCTTCTCAATGAAGTCGGGCATTTTGAAAGATCAAACCACTACCTTCGAAAGATTCTCAGGAAAGACCGCGATAATGCTGCTTCACGAAAGCTCCTCCACGATAACTACGAGGCTATGGGTCTCAAAGGCCAGGCAAGTGCCGTCCTCTCCGGTGAAGGCAAAGCTCCGGCATCGCCGGAGAGATACTTCCCTCCATCCGTCAGCAAGAACCAGGTTGATATCTTCCTGGACTTCTTTTCAGGCCGCGAGATTGGGTTTGCCCTCCAGGAAGTCGACCCAGACACCGGAACTTCCAGATATGTCTTTCACGAAACCCCGCTGAGCCATGACATCGTGAGAGATCACATCTTGGGAAAGAGCACAGTAGCTGCTTACCCCCTTCGCTCCGACAACGTGGTCCGTTACACGGGCCTCTTTGCAAGGATTCCGAACAGGGTAAGGGAAACTTATGCAGGGCAACAGAGCTACCTCATTTTATTGGACGAAAAGATAAAGAGCTATGTGGGCAAGCTTGCGGTTTTCGCCAAATCTCTGGGGATACCGGCCTACCCGGAGGACTATGGAGGTCTGGGGGCAAGGCTCTGGTTCTTTTTCGAGGACTACGAGCATTTTCTGCGGGCAAGGGAATTCCTAAAGGCATTTATCAAGATTGCCCCCGAGCCTGAAACCCAATACGGGCTGGAAATGCTTCTCCCAACGAGACCGACGGGCATCGGATGGGTGGAACAGTGTATTCCTCTTCCCCTTGGTATTAACCGCCTTTCTCTTCGAAGGTGCCTTTTCTTGGATGACGACGGGCACCCCTGGGATGAGCAGCTCGGGTTCATCAAGAAGATCCGCAGATTTTCCCTCAGGCCGGCAACAAAGCGACTCCGTTGCCATGACACGAGTTCCAAACCTTGGAATGGCAAGGCATTGGCATTCACTGACAGGATCGAGCGCCTTAGATCCGCGTGTCCTGTAGTAGCGCTGCTAATGGACAGGGCATTGGCAGGACGGATATTGCGAAGGGAAGAAAAGGTGGCCCTCTACTATTCAATAGGGCTCCTCGATGAAACCGGAAACGCCATCCACCGTCTGTTTGAACCCGCCCCGGATTATAGTTACTCCAAGGTCCAGCGCCAGTGGGAACGTCTTCAAAAAAACCCCATAAGTTGCCTAAAGATAAGGCTCATGTTACCCGAGATCACCTCATCTTTGAACTGCCAGTGTATTTTTGATCTGAGGGGCGGAAAGTACCCTTCCCCCCTTATGCACGTAATGCCTCACATGGTCCCGACATCCTGCGAATTCAAGTTACCAAATCGCCTGAAACTGAAACAGGCTGCCCATCGGTATGTGCAGCTTCGAAGGCATCTTGACGAAGAAAGGAGGGTCATCTCGAGACTTGAGGCGTTGCTGCAAGAGCACTTTTCTGCGAAGGGTATATCCGAATTCAAGGTAAATGACATAAAGATCCGACGGGAGTCCGTCAACGGGCAGACCGCGTGGAGGCTGGAGCATTCCTGATGGCAGTAGCCTACGTGTTGGAACAAAATACCTTTATCAGGCTGGAAGGGGAACGTTTTATCATTCAGAGAAAGCGTGACATCCTTCATACCCTCCATATCTACAAGCTCGACCAGCTAGTCCTCTTCGGGAATGTATCCATAACGCCCCCTGCCCTTCAAAGGCTGCTGAGTGAAGGGATTGATACTATCTTCATGAGCAGAAATGGGAAGTACAAGGGCAGGCTCCAGCCTCCTTTGAGTAAAAATATCACGCTGCGTTGCGATCAGTTTGATAAACTCAGAAACAACGATTTTTGCCTCGATATGGCCAGGGCCATCGTGAACGGCAAGATAGCCAACATGAGGACGGTCCTTATGAGGCTGAACCGCTCCAGGGAAGGATTGGGCCTGGAAGACCATATCATCCAGGTTAAGAATCTCCTTGGCAGAGTCCCAGATGCAACAGACCTCGATAGCCTCAGGGGCTTGGAAGGTAAGGCCTCGGCTGTCTATTTCGAAGGGTTTTCCAGGGGTTTTATCGACCAGGGCATCACCAGGGCATCAGTTTCAACAAGCGGGTGCGAAGACCTCCCACAGACCCGGTCAATGCCCTTCTGAGCCTTGGGTACACCCTTTTGCTGAACACGGTGATGGGCGCTGTCAGCCTCGTAGGCTTCGACCCCTACCTCGGGTCATTGCACGCGGTGGAATACGGACGGCCTTCCCTTGCCCTTGATCTCATGGAGGAATGGAGACCCATTATTATTGATACCCTGATCCTGGGCGTCTTCAACCTCAAGGCCCTGACCCTGGATGACTTTGTGCAGGTAAAGGACATGCGTGAGAATCTTGAAGAAGCAGGCGGGGACGAAGTATTGGATCCCAATTCGGAGGAAAGAACAGGCCGGGGGCTGCCTGTGAAGCTGACAGACAGTGGCTTCAGAAAGTTCATCATACAGTTTGAACGGAAGATGGGCCAGAAGATAAGGCATGGAATCAGCGGCCAGCAGCTCACATACCGTGACTGCATAAGGGAACAGGCCAGGCACCTGGCAAGGGTCGTCCGCGGAGAAGAAGATAAATACCAGCCCATGACCCCGAGGTGAAGGACCGTGTATATCCTTGTAAGCTATGATATCGTAAGAGATAAGACAAGGAACAGGGTGTCAAAGTTCCTGAAGGACTTCGGGACCAGGGTACAAAAAAGCGTGTTTGAGTGCGACCTGAAAGAAGAGCAATTCGACACCATGAAGAAGGGGCTTGTGAAGCTCATCGACAAGAAAGAAGACCGGGTCCGTTACTACCCTTTGTGCAAGCAATGCGTGGGCAGGGTGGTGATATCCGGTTGGGGTGAAGTAAGAGAAGACCAGGGATTCGAGGTGATATAGGTGTCACGCCGAAGAGACAACATTGTGGTTAGCTATGATATACACGAGCCTGAGAGGTTGGTCCGGGTTGGCAAAATCATGAAAGACTATGGCGAGAGGGTACTTAAGAGCGTATTCGAATGCAATCTCTCCCCCAAGCAGTTTATGGGCATGAAGAGTCGTATTGACCAGGCCATAGATCATGTCGAAGATAGTGTTCGCTTCTACTTTATCTGCGACAAGTGTATTAAGAATGTCCGGTTTGACGGATTGGGTCGAACTTTCGCGGAAGATGAGGATGTGATTATCACGTGATTGCGCGGAACCAAGGGAGAATCCTGGTGGTCTCTAACTCCCTGATTTCATGAGCCATTCAAATTGGGCCTCAAGGGGTCCGCGCAGAGGCGCAACATTAGAGATTTCAGTGGGTTATATGACCATATTGCCAATGGACGCTCTATTTTCTATACTGAGAATCGAAGGTTTGGTTGACGTTCTCGAAACAGCCCCAATAACCCCCTTTGAGTACGACGAATTCCGGGGCCGGTGTTGGAATCGATGACCTGATAAAGAAGGGATTGCGATTCGGCGGGTAATACCGCCGATGCTGATATCACGGCCTTCGTTGGAATCGATGACCTGATAAAGAAGGGATTGCGATCTGTTAGGGATGCTATGAATAGCATCCCATACCTGTGTTGGAATCGATGACCTGATAAAGAAGGGATTGCGATCTGTTAGGGATGCTATGAATAGCATCCCATACCTGTGTTGGAATCGATGACCTGATAAAGAAGG
>JAFDHB010000280.1 GCA_019308985.1 Deltaproteobacteria bacterium
AAGGGAGGACCAAAGGAGCTGTATTATTCGCTCTCAATAGAGAAGTGGGCTGTTCAAAAGGGCTTTTCGGTGAAAAGGGAATACAGGGGGACCGACCTGCTTCTCGCATCTGGCAACGGGCTGAAAATAGCCGTGGAGATAGCCTGCAGGAAGGAGAATCAGGTGACGAATATCAAAAGAGACCTGGCGCTGAGAATCTTCAGCAAGATAGTGGTGGCATGCGAGACCGAAAAGGTGCTCGAACAGGTCAGGGAGGAATACATGAGTTCGGGAATCAGTCCCGAAGGGTGCAAGATCGCTTTCCTCCCTGTAACCGAGATAATGGCTTAAATTTCAATGACCTGGCAAAGGGTTTCGCCGATTTCACCGTGCAATAAAAGGGGAAAATGATAATGGGAAATGATTTTTTCAGGAATGACCGGCCGCCTCAACTTCTTCCCGGCTATGGGGCTAATACCGGCAACAGGTTGCCGGAAGAAGTGTTACCTGGAGAAGATATTCGGTTGGGTTTTCCAGGACCTGAACCCTTTGGTGAGGAACCCCTGGCTTCAGGTCCTTTGGATCCTTTGAATGAGGATTGTGTGACAGTGTTCGATGATGGTTTTTCCGGGGATTGTGCTGAAGACCCCCTAGGGATTGAAGGGGAGGGTATGGAAGGAAACCCGCTCCTGGCAGGCCCTCTGGATGACTTTTGTATCGGCTTTGATAATGAAGCCTCTCTGAATGGGCAATGGGGGATGAATGATGATGCGTCAGGTCTTGAAATCTCCCCCGAAGACCTGCCGGAAGCCCCGCCTGCGCCGGGCAGGGCTCCTATGCATGAAACAGGCCGCGGCCTTTCAGGAGCCTTGCTTGACGGGTTTCCCTTCGAGGCCGACCTCTCCCCGGGCCTTCAGGAGGCCCTGCTCCGGGCCGGGCTCCTCCCTGATGAGGGTGTGTTCCAGGCCGGGCCCGGATTGGATGCCCAGTCCTCAGGTGAAGAAAAGGGCCCTGAAGAGAAGGGGTTTTCCGGGGCTCCTGACGGTCACGAAGCCCGTTTGAACGGGATGCTGGACAGCCTGGAGGAAAGCATTGAAGGCTCTGAGGAAAAGCCTGAATCCGGTGCGCAAACAGCGTCAAGGCAGTCAGGGAGGGATCGCAGGGCTGCGGGGATAAACCATGCGGCAGGAAGCGCCTCTTCGAAACCTTCCACTAGGTCCAACCCTGGGCCGCATCCTTCCAGACACTCGGAAGCAACCCTCTGGTCAGAACCGCCCATCATGGTAAGGAGGCCGAGGGTCAGGCTGAAATCGCGCTGGAAACCAGGGCCTGGAACCTACCTGCGGCCGAGGCAGAGGTTCAGCTCGGCCAGCGTTTATACCTGGTGCCCCAGGCTCAGGGAACGGATTCCGGAGGAGGAATGCATTGAGAACGGATGCGAATACGCGAACTTCGAGGCCTGGCTTGAGAGCGGGGGAGAAGAGGACAGATGCACGCACCCTGAGTACTGGGACTACATGTTCGAGCGCATTTCAGGGGAAAACGAATCCCGGGACATGGATCAGGGAGGAGGCCATGAGCAGGGAATTTGACAGGGAAAGCGTTCTTCGCTCCTTCCAGTGGCTGGGTCACTCCGGTCACTGGACCGAGTTCAACGCCTTCCATCCCCTTTACAGGCCGGGGAGGGAGAACCTGGAGCACAACCGGCGCAACCGCGCCCTTCCCCGTGGTCCGCTACGTGAGGAACGGGAGGCAGCTTCTCGGCCTTGTGGAACGATTCCACGGGACTCACATGGTCTGCTACGGGATCAATCCCCGGCCCGGGATAAGGAGATACCCTTCAGGCTATCCAAGGGCACACCGGGATTCTGAGATCGAGCTGGTCAGGAACTTCTTTCTGGACTTCGACCTGAGGGCTGGCGCTGATGCAAAAAAGCTGGCCTCCCTCGAGCTCTTCCTTGAGGAGGTCACCGGAAGGGTGGAGGACATGGGATTCCTTCCTCCGGTCAGGGCATTCACGGGCAACGGGTTCCACCTGCTCTTTGCCATACCCGCAGTAAGGGTGGGGAAATGCCCTGACATCAGGGAGAGGATAAGGGCATTCAGGGAGAAGGTCCTCCTGGGTCTGGGAGAAAGGCTGGCCGCCGTGGGAGCGAGGGTTGATTCAACTGACGACCTCTCAAGGGTGGCCAAGATATACGGCACGGCCAAACCTGGCGGAAGACTGAGCAGGTTCTACGGTGACGGGGCAAGAAGGGAAGACAAGAATCTCAGGGAGCATCTCCTCTCTCTGGATGTCATACGGACAGCACGGACAGGCGGCCTGGACTCCGCAGGGACAGGGAATATCAGGCAACTTCCGGAAGGGTTTGCCAGGCTCCTTGAAGAGGATGAGCGGATCAGAAACCTCTGGCTCGGCAAGGGGAAGGAGACAGGGGACCTCACGAGGTCAGGGTATGACTACTCCCTTCTCAGGGAATGCCTGGCCAGGGGGATAACGGACGTGAGGGAGCTGGCCGCAATACTGGCCCTGAGGCCGGGCGGCTCTGTTAGGGACGGCCCCAAGGGCGAGCAGTACATCAGGGTGACGATAGCAAAGGCCGTGAGGGATTTCCAGTGGGGAGCATAGTAACCACGCAGGGCGCAGGGAAGGGTGCCGCTGTCAGGTGCCACAATACCGAGGCCGTGACAACAGGTGGAGGAAGCAAGAAATGCGGCTGGAAGGCAAGGGTGACCTTCGTTCCCTTTGAGAGCGAGAACCAGAGGGACGCGGCCTACCGGGCATGGGTCCGGCTCTTCCTGGAGTCGCAGAGGCAAAGGGCCTTGAAGCCAGGAAAGGAAAGGGGGATGAACGGATGAAAGTAATACTTAAATGTTGCTCGAAAATGTGCTTGAGAGGCGGAAATCCTTATATGATAGGCATTTCCGTTATCATAGAGCCTGTAGAGCCTCTCGTAGC
>JAFDHB010000087.1 GCA_019308985.1 Deltaproteobacteria bacterium
TTTTGGAGAGTCACCTCCGCTTCTTCGCTGGACGGCGAGTATGTTGGAGTATAGTCAGCCCTTTGTCTCAGGTCAAAGGCCTCATGAAGCCATCGCGAAAATTCCTTGGTAAAGACCCCAGTCTTTACATAGTCTTTGTCAAAAAGCGATATCGCACCACTATGTTTTGAGGTCTCCATTTGCCGAGATGCAAGGAGTGCCAACACTGAATAGAACATCGCATAATAAGCACGGTTTATTGATGCGCGGAAGAGCTCATTTTCGAGCAGAACCTTTGCAGCAGATAACGACTCCCGTGCCTGTTCAAGTCTATATGAAATGAGAGCTTTTATATTTTCCGTAGTCATCCTGGGACCCCTTCGCTCAGTATATTCGATACCAGAGTGCTTTCAGACATAGGTCCGACTTCAAAGTCTTTTCTCTCGATGAGCACCGTGGTGATCACTCGCTCATTCTCAAAACCCACCTCCCACGCGATATCGCGAATCAACTTGTCCACATGCTGATCGACCTTCTCCAGCACAACACAGATATCAAAGTCAGAATCCCATTCCGCCTTTCCTCTCGCACGAGAACCAAAGGCCCATACTCGTGCTTCAGGGAAAACACTCCGAACCCGTGAAGCGAATTCTTCTAGTACCAGCCTGTCTTTTTTCTTCATCATTTCTCAGCTGCTCCCTTGACTCTAATGAAATTCATACATGATCGTTCCTGACAGCGCCGGCTAGGACTTCTGCAGTGTATGCGTCACCCTCCCAGTGCTTCATTGTCCCTACCTTTCTCAAGCGAGCCAAGAAGTCCAGTATGTTAATGATCTTTGCGCGACTTGCCCAGTAGTCCTTAATTTCAGTCTTAAGCCAGTTTAGCCCGTCGCTTATCCTTTCACTCTTCGTGGCCTGATTTACGGCAAATAGGACCTGCCGAACCATAGACCCCCCAAAGCCCTCTTCAGAGAGCATACGGCGCCCGAACTCGGCCGCTGTCTTAAGTCTTGTCTGGTTTGCCTTTGTAGAGGCCAGGAGTTGGCCATAGTCCGTAGCACCAAAGCCTCTGGCCAATTCCTGGTACACCCCGTTTCGGTATTCTCCGTGGCTTTCCACCTCCAGGCCCTTGAGGTAGAAGCGCTCTGACGAGGAAAGTCCTTTCCAGATCTCCCGATCTATGCCCCGGGGTACAAGGTGGTCGCAGGCAATCTTTACCGCACTCCGTATAAGGCGCTCAACTGGGGTCATTTCTCCATTCTTGCGGGGGCGCAGGATTTCTTTGGCAGGGTCTATTTCTTCGATCGGCCTTTCCGTGAGGACCCGCAGTGCCGCGGCATATGCGGCAAGCTGGTAGTCCGCATCGCCAAAATTGGGGTCGCTTTCATCTTCAAGGGCAAGCATAGTGTCCAGTTGGCGCCTCACCTCGGACTCAACCCGGGGCACTATCTCATCCAGGAATACCGGTTCTTGCTCTCTGCGCTTGCGGAGCACAAGCAGGACCGTGCCCTGGACGTAATTGCCCTGTTTCAACGCCGAGTCCGTCTCAGTAGCAATACACCAGGCTGCCGTGACGCGGAGCCCCGCGGCCCACAAGATCAACGTGAGGTCTGCCCAAACAGCCGCGTCCTGGTGGGTGAACATGACCACCTGAAGCCCGTTTTCAGGCATGTGCTCCACCAGGCGCTTGTAGCACTCAACCATTGCCTTGCGGAACTCGATAGGGTCATCCCCCTTGATCGCCAGTTGCCGCTTTGAGTCCGTGTACCAGTCAGGGAAAAGCCTGGGCAGATGCTTTTCATACCAGGCCAGAAAAAACTCAGAGAGCTCGTGGTAATTGATCGCATCGGCATAGGGTGGGTCGGTGATCCAGACGTCAGATTCCGAGATTATTTTGCGGCAGTCTTTTGCCTCTACCACCCTTTCGACCCTCACCCAAGTACTTTTTGTTAAGGTAATCAGATAGTTCTCTCTAAGGGGCGCTAAGCCACGGGAGCCGAAATTAAAAAGAGTGTTAAGGGCTTGATTGCTGAACGTTTGTACAAATGCTCCTGCTCCCCCACTTTTCCAGCGACTTGGATCCCAAATGCAAAGTTTGGAATTGAAATTGCAGTACGAACCAAGGCCAAGAATGGTTGATGTTTGGACAGTCCTATCGCACCTTTTGGATAGTGCCTTCTTGCTGAGCAATCCTCCCACTAACAACTGCCTGGGCGTAAACAGGTGATGCCAGTGGGTCCAGCCGCGCTCACGCTGCAACCTGGCGGTCTCCGCCCCCGGCTCGATGCGGCGGCTGGGGATGTGGCCCTTTTCCTGCCACTCGGAAAACCGCTCCCTTAGCAGTTGCAGCACCTTCTCCTCTCGCCTCAAATCCTCTTGACTCGGGGCCCGGTAGTGACGTCTTGTCTTTTCCTTGAGTTTACCCGATTGCTTCAGGGCCTCGAAATCAGGTAAGGACATCGCCTCGTCCCTTGAAAGCTCTACAACCTTACCACCCTTTTTCATCTCATAATAGGGCTCCACCCAGCGGATGCAGTAGAGCCGCTCCTGGAATACATCGGCAGGCCTTGGAACCAGGTCCTCGTTTTCCCACATCCTCAAATTGCGCCTCAAGACTTCAATGGGGGTGGATGGGCCGCCGTCAGGGGGAACAAGCCGTGAGTCCTTTACCGTCCCGCCATCTCTTGCTGCCCTCATCTCCTCTTCTGAGACCCCTTCCCTGATCTCTATATCGTAACGCTTGTTTTCCTTGTCAGGGACCAACACCGCCACCACGTTGAATTTCTCGGATATAACCCATGAAGGGGCAAGTGGGACCATCCATCCTGACTCCGGGTCCCTCACCTCCACGCAATAGAGGTATGCATCCGCGCGCCATCCAAGCTCGTTGTGTTCAATTCCCCACTCGGTTATCTGCCTGTCCACGGCCTCGAAGACTTCCTGCTGCGCCTTCCGGACCTCTTCTGCCACTTCTTCTCCACCACCTACGATATTAAGGGCAGCCCATGTAAGAAGGGCGGAGACGGGGCTCAGATCTGAACCGTAGGCATCGCAGCCGAGGCGCGCAGCCTCAAAAGGCACTGAGCCTGCACCACAAAAGGAATCACCTACCCGAGGACGATGCCCGAACCTGCGCCTGCCCAACTCCTCCACCAGCTCAGGGAGGCTTTGTGCATTTGTTCCAAGATGGAGGTTTATCTCCTTCCAGGCCTCGCCAGATGGCCCTTTGAGCTGCTCGGGCCTGCGACAGTAACGGAGTTTCTCTGAGTAGGGCATACGTTCAAAGGCAAGGCGCTGAAGCTCGTCCTTTTCTTCACGGGAGAGATTTGATCTTAGCTCAGGGGCATCCCCCGGGCAATTGGGGTCAAAAAAACGCCTGCGAATGCTGGGAGGCATATTCACGAGTTCGTTCACAAGGCGCGCCTTGGGGATGGCCTTATCTTTCCTTCGAAAAAGACCCTCGGGGTCCATGGTCATGAGCTTCAAGAATATCTCCCGGTCCTTTTTGGGATCATCAGAAGCAGGGAGCAACAGACCGATCAGTGCAGCCCGTATCATGACCAGGGGTTTTCGGCCCCACCATTTGCCGAGGCCGGTGAGAGTCTGTCCGGAGCCTGCCTTGCGCTCCTTGTAACTTTCCATGGAGACCTTGGCCACGGGAAACTGGTGTTCAATGAATGACGGCGTCCATGCGAGAGGAGGATCAGGCAATGAAACAACAGTGGGTTCAATCCTGCCTATCATGATCTTTCTTCCTTGCTTTCTGCTGGAGGGAATCTCTCGGATTGCCAGAGAGGGAACCTCCCTCTGCCATTCGGAAAAACTCCGGGATGATAGGTTTATCTTGGGCTGTCACGGTGACGGGATTTTCTGTGAGTGCAAACCGCACTGCCTTGCGCCATCCCTTGGAGCGATCATTCACACCATGCCCTGTAGCCGCTGCCGTCTGGGTATATAGCCACCACCGTTCCTCGGGGTAAAGGCCCTTCCAGTTGGCAATAGCGTTGGGGATTAGGGAGGGATCTGCCTCCTCAATGGCCCATAAAAGGAGCACGAGTTCTTTGCCAAGCTCACGGCGCACGAGATTCTGGCCCACGTGCCAGGAACCCGCCCTTTTCCCCATTTGTTTGAGACGCCGGTTAAATTCAGCCCGAACCTCGTCTGCAATAGCATCCCATTTGGTCCTTGCCAGTATCACCCTGACCTGTCCGTCCGGACGTAAGCCTAGGGTCATGAGGCTGGAGCCTGTAGCCTTGTCCCATGTGAAGTGTTCGCTCACTTTGATTTCCTGAGTTCCCCCACGCGGGATATGTACCACAAAATGGTGCCTGCTTTCGCTGGGGTCGAAGCCGAAAGAGCGAGATAGAAGGGACTGCGGGTTCGAATTTTTCTTAGTCATTACTGTCTTATCTCACCGGGGCGCAATTCGGTCTTCACTTCTTCCACCCAATCGAGTAGGTCCTGGCCACTTTCAAAGTAAAGGGACTTGGCTTCAATCGTTACCTGGCCCTCTGTCTGGATTTTCCTGAGCGAGCTTAGGCACTCCTCTATCAAATCAGGAGCAACCCTCTTTTCCTCGTAACTGGTTAGCTCCAGCCACTCTCTAACCTTTCCTGAGCCCCCCACAGTAATGGTTATCCCGACTGGACTTGCGTTTAAGCGCTTTGCACGCTCAAGAAGCTCGTAGGATTCCTTTGTGCTTTCTGTTTTCTGTATGCGTTTCCAAAGGGCCGGACGATCAGGCTCCACACTGACCTCTTCAGGGCCCTCCCAGTTCATGGGGATGCGCTCAATTTCGGATTCTATACCATCTCTTTCAGCATAGGCCAGCACGAACGGGGAACCCTTGGGAACTGTGAAAGGCCCTTCATAGGTCGCACCCGTAACCCTCGGGTCGGATCCGTCCGTCGCATAATGAATATTCGCCTCCGGAGCAGATCTCAACTCTACCTTCTTCTCATCGCCACTCTGAAAAATCCTGTACTTAAGGGTTATCCTGTTTTTCCAGGTGTACGGGGCGCCTGGGTCATGGACGCCAGTGGAGTCTATTGCTAGAAAGGAGACCTGGAGTTCCTTGGTTTTGAGGGTGGCCCCATCCAATTTTGCAGAGGCGGTGGTGGCAGAGGCCCCTATTTCCCAATAGATTGTGTCAGCATGGATGGGTGTGACATGCAGGGTTACCTCGCCGGTATCATCATTGCGGTCAGATTCCTTAACTACTACACTTGTCATTGGCTGGGGAAAGGGGCCCTTATCCACAAAGCCACCTTCCTCACGCCATACATCCCTATGAAGGCAATCTTCTTTTAGTAAATCCAACGCGTCAGGCCTATGCCACTGCCATTTTGGGTTGGTAGCGGCCCTGCGTTTGACTTCCTTCCATGGCATAGACTGTTGGGTAAAGAGACGTTGCTCACACTTTTTCCTAAAGGTTTCGCCTGAAACCTCTTCTGTAAATTTCATTTTCTCCTTTAGTATATCGATAATCTGTTGCTCCCCATTGTACTTGTTCCCGGTAAATTTCATCAGAAAATCCGCACTGGTAAGCCCGGCTTCTATGGGATACCAGAGGACCGTAAAGGTCTCGCGAACAGCTGAGTGAAAGTTCTGTTTAATCCGATCTTGGAGCTCCAGAGCCTGCATCATTTGGGGATCGGACTCTGCTACCTGCTCGTCCTCAAGCTCCTTCAGGATATGTTCAATGGCTTTCAGTCTTTTACCGACGTCGATAAGTATATCCCAGGTGTCTTTTGTGCCCGTGAGAAAGGCTATACGGTTTTTCCAGGTGGCTTGCTCATAAAATTCTTGCAGCTCAGGCCTCAGTCCAGCTCCCGGCCGTGGTTCCGTGACAACCAGTGTTACCTTGTCCTGTTCCAGCTCTATTTCATCTATGGCAGGCAGGATCTGAAGCTTCTGATAGCACCATCCTGTCATAGGGCGGAAAAGTTCGGAAAGGTGGTCCCTGAGTTCTTTTATGGCTTGTTCCTGTATGTAGGTTTTAACCAGGGATTCCAGCTTGGCGTTTAGGTTTTGGACGTTTCTAAAATAAAGTTTGCCGTCACGGGTGCTATGAAGATACCATGCCGCGGTTGACAGTTTCTCTAAGACATCAGTCTTCAGCCGAGATAGGTCCCTGCCTGGCTCGCATAGGTAAGCAATTAGTTCTGGTATGGAGAGCCCAAGCACCGCGTTCGGGACATTGGCCAGGGACGATATCAGCAAAAGCTTACACGCATCGGTAGCGTCGGTGCTTCCGAGATTTGCATCCATAATCTCAGCCACTGCTGTCCCATCCGAAGCTATATCATGGGCGATAGCATTGCCCAGGGCATTATTGATTTGATCAATCTCTGCCCTTGTCTCCTGATCGTTAAGGTCAAGATCATGGGCCGAAATCAGATAGCGTTTTTCAGCCATCTTGTTGGTCCATAACAGTGCCGTTATAATGCGCATCAGCCGAATGAGCCCTCGGGTTTGTTGAAAGCCCGGGTTCTCGCGGAATCTGGCGTAAAGGTCCCGAATCCCAGGGTGAAACGGGTAAGAAGAAATAATCCTGCGAGCAAATTCCTCTGGTGACTCGCTCGTGATGGCCATCTGTTTGGCGGTCCTGATGGCCTTGGCATAGCCTTGAGCCACCTCGCTGATTTCGACCTCAGAAGGCATGTGCTCGAAAATCCTTTTCCTGAGAATATGGTAGAGTTCATCAGAATTAAGGCGGACGGGCTCAAGTGTCATGGCGGTCTTATGAGTCTCTTTCTCGAAGTCCGAAAGAACGGAGGAAATCTGAGCGCTCCCTTTCACATATGATGCGGCTAAGTCTGTTAGTACGAGACAAACGCGGGCGCAACTTTCTTTTCCAAGGGCTATAAGAAGGTTAGAGAGGGCTGTAGCGGTAACTTGAGCGAGGTCAGAGTTGCCGATTGCACGGGCCTTTGCGTTTTCAAAATATGGAGGTAACTCGTCAAGCAAGATCAGGACGGTCTCCCCGCCAAACAGGTTCTCCCATGCCTTTTGGCCGGGGGCCTGGAGAGGGCTGTAGCAGTCTTTGAAGTGTTCCTTTTTCCCAAGCTGCTCGGCCAAAGCCCCCCAAATTCCCAATGGCGCATCTGACTCACGGCCTGAAAAAGCGATAACTTTCACCGGCCTTAAGGAAGGATCAGCCTTATAAAAACTCCCCATGACCTTAGCGCGGTATTCAGGATGTCTTGCTAATAATCCCAGCGCTAGCAGGTTATGGGTCTTTCCGCCTCCCATGGCCTGCTTCAGTTTGAAGATCCCTTGATTGCTCTTCCCTTCAAGACGCATGAAGGCATGCTCCAAAAGAACCTCCATACCTTCCGTGATATAATTCTCCTCGAAAAATGACTCCGGATCGATATCACCTTCGATCAGATCCAATAAATCCAGGACTGTGTCGCGCCTCTGAGGGTCAAATACACTGACTCTTGGTTTGCAAAGGTCCGCTAGGTACTTCATAGGGCTCCCCCCAGGTACTTTGTTATTGCCAAGGGAAATCTGTCAGGCCTCAATAACTATTCCTAGCGCTCAAATTGAAGATAGGAATTCGTTCGAAGATTTTTCTCTTAAGCCATTTTTGCGGGGTAGAGTATTGCTACACATTCCGGCCTCAGGAAACACAGGTTTTATAATACACAAAGTGGCTCTTAGTCAACTAGGCTCATCTAGACGGAAACACCTCTTTCGCCAAAATGCTGCTGGGACGGTGGAAATTGAGCGCGGCGAGCGCATAAGCCGTTCATTACAGTTGGGTAAAGTGGGCGTCTATTTTAGGAATGGCTCAGGTTGGGGTAGAAAGTTGTACCTATACTGTACCAAATACAGCTAGGTTTAAGGGAAATATTCTTGGCTTCCAGCTAACCTCTTGAAATTACTGGTGCGCCCAGCAGGATTCGAACCTGCGACCTACGGATTCGTAGTCCGTCGCTCTATCCAGCTGAGCTATGGGCGCACTGGACAAAATTGTGACTAAACAAGAAAATAACAGAACCGGGGTGAAATGGCAAGAGTCCTTCGGAAGGGCTGGGCGTTTTTAAGAGCTGATCAGCCGGCCTTGATCTTCTGGATGATTTCAGTTATGGAGTAGCACGAGAGATAGGGTATGCGCCTGACCTCTCCGCCGGTCTGGCGTCGAGGAACGAGGAGAAGGGTCATGGAGCCTGGAGCCACCCGATGCGGGATGGCGGGTCCTTCTTTCTGCGATCTTGAAGAAGGTGGATGACAGGGAAGAGAGGGTGAAAGCCTTGGCGCGCTTCTTTAGCGGCTACGTTGAATACCTCAACAAATAAGGTAAGGGCTCTTTTGCTCCAGGAAAGGAGCCCCATGCCCAGGTTAGAAAAGGTCCTGCAGATGTCCGTGGAGCTAAATAAAGCCAGGGGAGTGTTGTATGGTCTGGCTATCGGGGATGCCCTGGGCAGACCTGCTGAATTCATGCCCCTTTCTGACATCAAAAGAAAGTATGGCCAAAAAGGGATTCAAGACCTCCCTGAACCAGCCCTCTTCACCGATGATACCCAGATGAGCCTGGCCATTGCCGAAGCACTGGTCAGGGCAGGTCATAGGGACATTGAGACCATAATGGGGGCGGTCAAGGAGGAATTCCTAAAATGGTACCATTCGCCTGATACCCCATCCAGGGCACCTGGAAGAACCTGCCTCACTGGCGTGGCAAACATGGAATCCGGCATTCACTGGACCAGAAGCGGAATGCCAGAGTCCAAGGGGTGTGGCTCGGCCATGAGGGCAGCTCCCATCGGGTATCTTTATCAACACCATCCGGAAAAGCTAAGAGAAGTGGCCCATGCCACGGGCATCTGCACCCATGGACATCCAACTGCGGATGCGGCCTGCATCGGTGCAGCATACCTGGTGAAACTGGCGTTGGATGGTGTAGAACCGTCCAGTATGACTGGAGAACTCTTGGGTTTTACCCGAGGCATTTCTGATGAATGGGAACAAGCCATCGGCAGGGTAGAAGAATGCATAAACTGGGGAGAGGAAGAAGAGGCCCTTGAGTATCTCGGTGAGGGCTGGGTCGGTGAAGAAGCCGTGGCTTTATCCCTTTATTGTTTTCTAAGATATCCGGACAGTTACGAAAAAGTGGTAATCGGGGGTGCAAACACCAATGGAGACTCGGATTCCGTTGCGTGCATTGCGGGTTCAATCAGCGGCGCTTTCCTTGGCATTGAGGCTATCCCGGAGCGATGGATCAAAAACATCGAGAGATCTGAATGCTTATATGACATTGCTGTAAGATTGGCCCAAAAGAAAGAGACGATGAATGAAGGAAGCAGGATGTGAACGAGGTCAAAATTCTTCTGGCTTCTCTGTATCGTCGGTTGTAGCGGGCCATAGCCCCTTTCAGGGGTCGACCAAAACCAATCCCTCTGGACACGAATCTTTGATCACATTGTTTGGGGTTGAGCAATGGTGAGCACATCAACGCAAACAGCTTCAATACCCAGGGTTGGCATGTTTGCCACGGTCCGCAACAGGCGCGGCGTGATATCCGCCGTTGAACCCTTTGACGGGGAAGGTGGACGGCTTCACCTGGTTCACCTTGAGTACAAGGATGACCAGATTCCCCCAGATGATCGACTGCTGTGGGAGCTGGAACCTCACAAGAACCTGCTTGAACCGACAGCCCTGCCGATTTCCACGGGCACGGACCCAATGCCGCCTGAAGATTTCGACGCCCTTCTGCGGGCCTCTCGTTGGACGGCAACCACTCCCTATCTTGATCCCGACAGTGAAGGCCCTCTCGATCGCCTTCCCATTTCGAGCCCGTTTCACGGTGCGGTCCAGATAGAGGATTTTCAGCTCGTGCCCCTTTTGAAAGCCCTTCGAATGCCCCGGGTTAACCTGCTCATTGCAGACGACGTGGGTCTGGGCAAGACTGTCGAGGCGGGATTGATCCTCAGCGAACTCTTGCTGCGCCGCCGGATTCAACGGATCCTGATCCTCACGCCGGCCTCTTTGAGGCTTCAGTGGCGTGACGAAATGTGGGAAAAATTCTCCATTTCCTTCAATCTCGTTGATAGGAGAGAGACCCACCTCCTTCGCAGGCGCCTTGGCATGGATGCCAATCCGTGGCGATCCTTCAGCCGCATAATCGCCTCCTACCACTATCTGAGACAAGACGACGTGCTTGAACAGTTCATGGCCGCCTGCCGCACCCCTGAGGGTTCCCCGCACCTCCCCTGGGATCTGCTCATTGTCGACGAGTGCCATAACCTGATGCCCTCGGCCTTCGGGGATGACAGCGACCTGTGCCGTATGCTGCGCTTGCTGGCACCGCAGTTCGAACACCGCATTTTTTTGAGCGCCACGCCCCACAACGGCCATACCCAGTGTTTTACGGGTCTTCTCGAGATACTGGATCCGGTGCGATTCAGCAAGACCGACGAACTCAAAGCCGCAGAAAGAAGGCGCATCCCGCAAGTGGTATTGCGGCGGTTGAAGGGTGAAATCAACGCCCGCACATCCCCGCCAAAGTTCTGCAAGCGTGTCTCGCCACGCGGGTTGCCGCTGCAATTGTCCGAACAGGAAATAGAATTGAACAAGGCCTTCGATGCCTTTCGCACCGCCATCAGGAAGCTGATCGGCAGTGGTGCTGCCGGTCGGCGGCGGGCCGGGAGTTTTGCTGTAGAAATCCTGGGCAAACGGCTGCTGAGTTGCCCCACAGCATTTGCGGAATCCTGGCGCCGTTGCAAGGAAGGCCTCGCTCAGGACTATCAGGACTATCAAGCCGCGGAAACCGAGGTGGATGCGGTCCGACGAACCCTCCTGCGCGACACCGGGGACGACCGTGAAGCCCAGTCACGAGAATCCACGGCATCCACTGTAGTGGGAGCCTGGCTCAAAACCTTTGCCGCAGCCCTGGAAACCGAGATCAGCGCACTGGACAAAGCGATCAGGGACCTGGGGCTCAATGTCGATACTGATGATATCATCGAGCAGACGCCGGTAGCCGATGCCCGGTTTCATAGCCTGATTTCTTTGGTAGAAGAACTTTTGCGTTCAGACGGGGATTTCTGCGACGACGAAAGGCTCGTCGTCTTCACCGAGTACAAAACCACCTTGGACTACCTTGCCCGCAGGCTGCGCGAACGCTATGAGCCAGAAAGGATCCTGACCCTGTTTGGTGGCATGGAGGAGACCGAACGCGACCTGGTCAAGAAGGCCTTCAACGACACGGCCCATTCCGTTCGCATCCTTGTGGCCACGGATGCCGCTGCCGAGGGACTGAACCTCCAGCGCACCGCACGCTATGTGCTGCACTATGACTGCCCATGGAACCCGTCCCGACTGGAACAACGAAACGGCCGCCTTGATCGGCACGGCCAGGCGCGTGACGTGGCGGTGTATCACTTCATGAGCGACCAGGACCAGGATCTGCGTTTTCTCTCTCACGTGATCGCCAAGGCGCACGAAATTCGAGAGGACCTCGGCTCTACCAATGAAATTTTTGACGAAGCGGCTCACAGACGGCTGGTGCAAGGTGAGAGCCTCGCAATCGTCCAGGCCGATCTGGACAGACATGTTGAGGCCGCCAAAGGCCGTGCGGCTATAGATGCCGATGAAACACCTGAAACAGGGGGGGATGGTGGCGTCGCAGCCGAGCAATTGCAGGCCCTGGCAGCTAAATTAGACCTGGATACAGAGTCCCTCCGGGATACTCTCGAGGCTGCCATGGCCATTCATGGGGGACGGCCCCAGCTAGAACGTATTGATCAAGAATTGACCAGGAAAATACTAAACCCCGCCTTATCCGGTTGGAGCGAGGTCATCGACGATTCACTCAGACGCAGGACGGCCCAGGGTATCCACGGTCCTGTACCTCGCCTGGCCTTCAGCCCTGAGCCTTTCATCGAAAAAGTGGGGGAGCGTTTCGTGTTCAACCCGCGACCCGATGTAATCCTCGTGCATCTTTCCCACCCCATGATCCAGCGCGCCCTTGGGTCCCTTATACGTCGTCGTTTCCCAGGGACCAGTGAATCCGTTTCCCGGTGGACGTTGCGTTTGGGAGGGGTACCGGAAGGATGTGAGGCATTAGTGCTGCTGAGCATAGAGGAACTGGCCGTCAACGAGCTGCGCGAGATTTTCCATCACTGGGTGCGGACACTAGCTTTTCCCGTGATTAATGGGCGGCTCGGGAGGTCTCTCCCTCATCGACCTGCCATGGAATTTAGACATGCCGAGACCACCCTTCGCGCCGACCATCACGAGCGTGCCAGGGAGCTTCTTGAAGACCTGGAGCCGGATCTGAGGGAGTATCTCTCCGAACATACCGCAAGGCTTACCGAGAATTTGCGGGCACAGCTTGAACAAGCAGGCAAGGCAGCCCGAGCACAGGAGGAGGAACGCTATCGCAGCCGCCAGGGTGAAATCTCTACCCTGATCGTCGAAAACACCCTGGCCAAGCTGGAGCGCGAGATTGCCAAGCTGAAGGTGGAGCGCCAACAGGGGCTGCTCTTTGATGAGGATCGGCAACTGGAAGCCATTGACCGCTCTATCCAGGAAAAACAGGAGGAGCTTGCTCGCCGCCGACGCCACTACGAAGAGGTTCGAACCCAGCTCGAGCGGGAGCGAGAACGTATCCTGAGGCGTCTTTTACCGAAACGGCACAGCATGGTGGATAAGGCTCAAGTCTTTCCGGTCTGTGTTGAAGTTCGATCGCCGGGAGGGGCCTGATGACGACCATGGATTTGATCGGCTGGGATCTGTTACGACACGGAGGTCTGCTCCTTGACACCCCGCGTCTCCGGCAGATGGAGAATTACGTACCTGATCCGCTTCCCGCCTTTCATGAGGGGGAGCTGCGCAGACAGGCAAGCGCCCTGCTTGAGGGAAGAGTGGATATCGGTGCTTTTGCGGCCTTTGTCTTGGAGAAGATCTGCGGTTTTGGCCCTGATACCGGCACCTGGAAGCGCGGCATCCGGATCGGTCCTGAGTGGACACGCCGTACCATCACAGGCGAAGGCATCAAGCCCCGCCAGCTCTGGCAGGGAATACGGGGAGGGACTCTGCCTGTGTTCCTTGACACTGAAAAGCGGATTGGCATCGGCCGCGGCAGAAAGGCAGTCAGCCAGGTTCTCCAGTGGCTCAGGGCGGGCGACGAAAGAATGGCCCTGCTTACCAATGGCCGGCAGTGGCGGCTTGTCTTCGCGGGGCTGGACTTTGATGCCTGGTGCGAATGGGATGTGGACCTCTGGTTTGAAGAAGGGGCCCTGTCCGCCCAGGTCACTGCGCTTCGTACCCTTCTTTCCCCTCGGCTGTGGACGCCATCCGAACCCGACGCCCTGCCGCCTCTCCACCAGGCAGTGCTCGACAGCCGTAAAGGCCAGGCGGAGCTGTCAGCGGTGCTCGGCGAGCGCGTCCGGGAGGCCGTGGAGATCCTGGTCCAGGCCCACGGCGAAGTGCTGAAGGAGCAATGCGCAGGAGTTGATCCATCCGACATCTACAGGGCCGCCGTCAGGGTTGTGATGCGGATGGTCATCATTCTCTTTGCCGAATCCAGGGAACTCCTCCCGTGCGATAACACGATCTATCATAATGCCTACGGCCTGGCTGGCCTTCTCGAGAGCCTGGAAAGGGTCGCCGCAAGGGGCACGGGACGCCTCTCCCGCTCGTGGAATGCGTGGCCACGGGTCTTGGCCCTCTTTCGTCTCGTCTATCAGGGCTCTCACCACCAGGAACTGGCTGTGCCTGAGTACGGAGGAGAGCTCTTCGCCCCCGGGAGTCCAGGGGCCGCCGACGGTCTGCACAAAGCCCTGGCCGTCTTTGAAAGCGCCTGCTTCGATCGTGAGGTCATGTGCGACCGCGACGTCCTCCGCATGCTTGAGCGAATCACGCGCACCCGGGTGAAGGTGCGCCAGGGCCGCAGCAGCACATGGGTACCGGCGCCAGTGGACTTCTCGGATCTCTCCACGGAATATATCGGCATCCTCTACGAGGGTCTCCTGGACTTTGAGCTGAAGACGGCCCCGCCCGGAGACCCGATCATATTTCTTGCCGTGGGCAACCAGCCGGCCTTGCCCCTGTCCAGGCTCGAGGCCATGGATGATCGGGCCCTTGCCAGCCTGCTTGAAAAAATGAAGGACACCAGCCGGGGCGACGAGGCCGAAGTAGAAACCGAAGCTGAAGAGTTTGCGGAACCAGAGGATGGAGAGCCACCGGAAGAAACCGATGAGCCTGACGAAGCCCCTGAAGAGGAACCGGTAGAAGAACCCGAGGGCCTGGAAGACGAGCGCTATACCACCCGCACCCGTGCCGAGAGATGGGCCAGGCGCGCGGTTGTTGCGGGAAAGCTCGCCAGAAGACCCCGTGGTAAGATGACCCCGGAAAAACGGCTGGCCTATGAGGAAGCCATTTCTGCCAGGGCCCGCAGGCTGGTTGCCCGCGTCGTGTTGCCCGGGGGATGGTACCTGGTCCGCTGGGGTGGCACCCGCAAGGGGGCCGGCACCTTTTACACCCGCCCGGGGCTTGCCGTGCCCACGGTTCAGCGGACCCTGCGACCCCTGGCCTTTGATGCGCCTGTTGATGGAGAGGGAAAGGCCGATCTTAATGCCCCGGCAGGGAAATGGACGCCCAAAAGGACCGAAGAGATCCTGGCCCTCAAGGTCTGCGACCCGGCATGCGGCTCGGGCACCTTTCTGGTAGCAGCGCTTCGTTATCTGACCGACACCCTCTATACGTCGCTGCACCACCATCAACGCATCCGGGAGGACGGGGAGCGCACAATAGTGGCGCTTCTTACCGGCATGGAGGACACTGAAGAACGACTGGCCCACGAATTTATCCCGTGCAGGCCCGATGATGACCTATCCGAGTCCCGGCTCAAGGCCCTGCTGCGCCGCCACGTGGTGGAGCGCTGCATCTACGGGGTGGATTTCGACCCGCTGGCCGTGGAGCTTTGCCGCCTGTCCCTCTGGCTTGAGACCATGGACCGTGAGCTGCCCTT